>JASJGK010000028.1:0-7255 GCA_033791585.1 SAR324 cluster bacterium
CCCGTAAAATTCTTTGGAAATTTTCAGTTGCATATCCTGATGCGAGAGAACCTCTGGATCGGTGGTGGGCGATATGTCAAAAAAATAATTTCAGCTCCTTTACCGAACTTAAAAAAACATTTGGCACCGCTGACATGGTAGGCCGATGTGTTATTTTCAATATTGGCGGCGGTAAATATCGGTTGATAGTAAGAGTTAATTTTGCCGGTGGTAGAATGTGGATAAAGTATATCCTACCGCATAAACAATATGAAAAATTGAACTTAAAGGAGGATGAAAAATGCCGGCCCTGAATAAAATTGATTCAGACAATCTGTACCCGATGAAACCTGTTAAAAACGATAAAGATTATCAAAAAGCTCTAAGCTCAATGGAAGCCGTTTTTGACATTATCTGGCTTGCCTGTGGTACAAAAAGAGGGCAGCAAAGCTGTGATTGGCGTGGTCTGGCATAAGGATATTCTACATGCTTACCATAAAGAGATTGAACGTAGGGAGCTGACTTCTACTTTTGCCGATAAAATCCAACTTCAAAACAACTTCAAATCGGAAGTCAGGTTTATGGAAGGGTTTTCCATTTCTGAAATCTTGATTCCAAAAAGCATGCTAGGGCAATCCATTATCGCCTTGGATTTTCGGAACAACTTTTCAGCAGTAATTTTAACGGTGCGCAAAAATAACAAAAATGGGATGCAGGTCCTACCCTTTCCTGAAGCAGACTATGTTTTTGAAGCAGGGGATTCTGTGATCTTGGCTGGCGAGGCCGAAAAACTCGCTCGCTTTAAGGCAATAGTTTAAACCGTCCAAGATTTGGCCCTTAGGCTATAGATTCCCAAAGAGTCAATTTGGTACTGTAGTTATATCTCTTTTTGTTTTTCAAAAACACTCAGGTAGTAATCCTAGAGTTTTCTGAAGATAAAAAGGCCAGCCTAAAAAGCTGATTGACTCTCTTCTCTCTATTTGTTGAAAGTAGTTAGAAATGATTTGGGTCCGTCATTTTAATATCCACCCAAGAGCAAAAAATGGCACTTTTAAATAGAGTCAAGGTTTATAGCTTGGCCATTTGCAGTCTATTTTATAAATAGATACTTTACAAAGCTGTGAGACTCTCTTCTCTCCCTTTACTAACATCTACTGGAAACTGATTGAGGTAGGCCATTTTATTATTTTTCCAGGAATTAAAAATAGCACTTTCAAACTGAGACTTATCCAATGGGGTATGGAGCAGTAAGTTACATCCTAATTTATAGAAATTTAACATTTCAGTAGTGCTGTATTTATCTGTTACAACAATGATATTATGGTTCCCAGAACTATAAACATGCTCCCAATCTCGAATCATCGCAATAAGTTCTTTAGCCTCCATCGAGGCAAAATTGGCGTTGATGATCACGAGACTATAGCAGTTTATATCCGTGCGGATTTTTTGAAGACCCTGTTTGGCATCCTTTTCGATGTCTACTTGGCCAAATCGGCTAAGGTGAGAAACAAATAGATTCTGGTTTTGGATGTTTTCATCAAAAATAAGAGTTCTCATAGTACCATCTTTAAAAAAGGTGAAGTTGCGTTAGAACTTGTTGGCTTTGAAAGGCATAAGAGAGCCTTTTTATGCTAAACCCAATTTAAAGGGCTTATGTTTAGGTTTTGTTAAGATTCAAAATTAATCTTTTTTTTTATAAAAAGGCTGTGAACTTGTTTACTCGAAAAAGTTGCCCCCTCTAAATTGTTCTTTCTATTTCCCTATTGTCCGCCATTTTAGCCTAAATTTTTGATACCTTGTTTGCACATTCCAGATAGGGGGCTTTATACTTTTTTGTTAGATCTCCAGATATCCTTAACAAAATTTCTTAAAAAGCCATTTTTTGGCTATTCTTTGTTTATCGTAGTTTGCTGAAATGATGTCCTTTAGTTTAGAACTATTTTTATTCTGAAATAACTTTATTTTTTTCACTTTTTTTTTTGACATTGTGTATAAAAAAATACTATTTAATGTAAAATATATAAAAATAAAGATCTTTAAGAATTCCTTAAACTGGTGACGTAAAATTATGAAAATCAATGCACCTCAAAAAGAAATCCAAGAATTTATAGAACAATGCCAGGAAGAAGTTGCTAGCCGCTCTTGCATCCTAAAATCACTAAACCAAGCTGGGATTTCTTTCACCACAGATCAGTTAGAAAACTGGCAGCAAATCTGTGATAGCTGCGCCTCTAGCCTAAACTCGAAACACATTTTAGCCCTTCTCCATAATAGTTGTATGAAAGCCGCACCCAGCTGCTTTCTTAATCTTGAAAAAATAAAAATTTTTAAAACAACCTCAGAAGAAGCAAGACGTTTACTAACTAACTGCTATAGATGTATGGACCTGAGCTAAAAAGAATGATAGATTGTAATACAAAACAACCCACTAATATTAATATATGAAATTAATTTACCAGTACCCTTTGCCAGCACAATTCTTTGGCTTTATTTGTATAGGCTTTATGTCCTTAGCCTTTTGGGTTCCCCAAGCCCCAACGATTGTTTTATTTATAAGCCTTCTGTTATTCAGTAGCGCTATAATATTCATAATTCAAAACGGCCAGATGACTTTGATTCGCCAGCAATTAGATGGCAGCAATCAGGGGACTAGCGCCCTGCATCTAGAGTTATTTGAAGCCCTAACAACAGGGAAAAATAAAGCCGAAGCCGTGCAAAAGTTAAATGAATTGAGTCGAAAAGAACAATTGATAGGGGAAGTTTTGCAAATCAACCTAACCTCGACAGCTACAAACGTTCAACGTATTCAATATTTAATAGACCAAAATGAAGTTGATTTAAGCGGCACTGCTTCCGCCATGCATGAACTGGCAGGGACTGCCTCCTCACTTTCAGAACAGTATTCTGTTGTTAAAACAGCAACAGATGAAATGTTGGTGATTCTTCAGGCTTCCAGTTCTGCAACTGTTGAAGTGCAAAATCAAATGCAAAACATGGAGAAAAATAGTAAATCAATTTTTCAAATTGTGGATACCATTTCAGCGATTGCGAACCAAACCAATCTTTTATCACTTAATGCAGCCATTGAAGCGGCAAAGGCTGGCGAACAGGGAAAAGGCTTTGCTGTTGTTGCCGATGAAGTAAGAAACCTTGCTTCAAAAAGTAATACTGCAGCCCATGAAATAGGTGATTTAATTGAGCTTTCATCTAAAACTACAGGCACGGCCAATAATGCTGTGCAGCTTTTAAATGGCAATATTCAAAATGTGTCTGCTAAAATTGGAGAAATCAGCACCAATGTAGATATTGTTGATCGAGCTCTCCAAGAACAGAATTTAGCAATATCTGAAATTAACCAATCTTTAGACAATCTTTCTTTCTCCTTCCAAGATAACACAAAAGCTATCAAGGCGATGGACCGAATTTTTGACTCTGTTCAGCAAATAGACTCGGTTCGCAACCTCAATAAAACCGATTTTCAAGCCTATAGCGACCAGACATTAGAACAAAAGTTTGTTCCTTGGGATTCAAAATGGGATACAGGCCTCAAGGTAATTGATGCTCACCACCGCGTTTTAGTTGAAATGATTGACTATCTTTCTGGTGTTAGTCACGATAAAATTCAAGCATCTAACCATAATATAGGCCAGATTCTTGATTTACTATTAGCCTATTCCGTGGCGCACTTTAAATATGAAGAATCTATTTTTCTAACAACAAACTATCATCTTTCAAAAGAACACCAAAACAAACACGAACAGTTTTTATCTGGCGTTGAACAAATGATACAAAAATGGTCTGGACAAGAAAATAACAAGGTATTACTTGAATTAGTTAATATGCTTGTAAGTTGGTTACCAGGGCATATTTTAGCAGAAGACCACCAGTATATTAGCCATTTTAAACAAAATGGGAATTAAAGCCTCATAGGCTTTCTGCTAACCTAGGTCCAAGGGGCCTAGATGCCCCTGATAAAGTGTGAGGCTTTTTGCCTTTGCGCTTCCTACCTAAAAATTAACCTTCAGAATCTCCCTTCTGTTAGTTCCAAAATTGCTATTGGTCACATTTTATTGCTATCTCTTGGTCATTACCCTTGTTTTGCACTATCTTAAGGGGAAAGCGTAAAATACTAACTTCTAGCCCCTTTAAAATTATGATGCAGCAATTGACAGCAATTTCTCCTGAAGAGCGCCATTGGCTATTGGTTGCCGTTGCCCAAATTTTAATCGCCGATCACATTTACGAAAATTCTGAAAAAGACTTTTTTGAAAATATCATGTCACAAATATTCAAAAAAGATGCAAAGGAAGTGAGTGCCGCTGTAAAAATAGCCGTGGAATTAAAGACGATCTTGGAGGGAGAACCTGCCACCCCGATTGAGACATTCAACATTATTAACCCCAGTCGGTTAGTCTTTTTTTTAGACATTCTATCCGCTGCTGTATACGCTAGCGGAAAAATGCTTCACTCGGAATCTCTGAAGTTTTATGAAGCTGGGCTGTGTTTAGGCTTGGACCCAGGCACATTGTCTTACCGATTGAATTTAGAAAGGGAAAGGGTTTTAGCCCAACAAAAGTTAGATTCCTTTCGCCACAAACTAACAGAAGATATAAAGAAAACAACCACAGGGAGATCTAAAATCTCAGGCTATTGTTAAAAGAAATCCTGATGGGAGAACTAAAAGGGATTATTTTTTTTATAGTGTGTTTGCCACCGACCTGTGTTCATAAATTCTAATTCTTTGGTTTTATAGTCCATCACTATCCAACCGCCTGCGGACGATGCTAATGATTTTAGCGACTTAACCTCAGTGTGATTTAGAAACTCCGCCTTTTCTGTAATTTCACGCCAAAGCTCAAACTCCAATTGCGCCATCCAACTATCCTTATGGTATTTTGTAGAAAGCTTAGTCATATTCTGAGCTAGTTTTTGGGCATGTCCTTTGATCAACATCTCTTTTCCTTATCTGTTAGTGGCAGGTCGCATTTGAGCAGTGGTTACAAGATGGCGCTACGGCAAAATCTTCAGGAAGCTGCAATAGTTTGCGCCCATAGGACTTGAGTCCAAAAATTAATGATAAAAATACCACTAAAGCTGCGCCTGACCAAGACAAAGCCTCTAGAGGCCGCCCTGCAATGTGAGAAAGCTGGTAAAATAAGGTGGATGCCACCCATGCAAGGCCAGTCATATAAATGACGGTAAACAGGGTCCACCTAAAATCTGTTTCCCGCCTTAATGCCGCTACAGCTGCGGCACAAGGTGCGTAGAGTAATACCCAAATGAGGTATGAAAAAGCCCCTGATTGGCCATCGAAACTTTTTGCCATCAAACCAAAGGCACTTTTTTTAATTTCTAAAATTTCTAAAGCGTCTGGGTTTTCGATAAAGCTAATATTCAAGCCCAATGGATCAAGCCACTGGTTTAAAACCTTGCTTAGGCCAGCCGCTAAATTACTAAAAGCACTTTTCATGGTTTCAGAAAGAGTTGGCAACACAGGGTTTTGGTTTTCAGCGACCTCTGAGGCCATGGTAGAATATATTGAGCTTAAGGTGCCAATAATAGCCTCTTTTGCAAAAATTCCAGTAAAAATACCAACCGTTGCAGGCCAATTATCATCTTTAATGCCAATGGAATAAAAAATAGGGGTGATGGCTTTAGATATTTCAGCCAGTACAGAATCCCCACTAGATGCAGAGTCTCCTTTAAAATTCACTGAATTCATTACAGTTAAAACAGCAACAATGATAACAATCAACTTGCCTGCTTCTAAGATAAAGCGTTTTAATTTTTGCCAAGTGGTAGCCAAGGTCGATTGCAAGCTAGGCAAATGGTAGGCTGGAAGCTCTATTAGCAAAGGGCTAGGTTGCCCCTCAAACAGTACCTTTTTTAAAACCATACCTGTAAAGATGGCTGCCACAATTCCAATCAAATAAAGAGCAAAGACAATATTTTGGCCTTGGCTAGGGAAAAAGGCCGCTGCAAAAAGAGCGTAAACAGGTAGCTTGGCCCCGCAAGACATAAAAGGAACCATGGCCAAGGTAATGCGCCTGTCTCTTTGTTCGCTCAAAATTCTACAAGACATTATGGCTGGCACGGAGCAACCAAAACCAACTATCATGGGCACCACGGCCCGCCCTGGCAAGCCGATTCTGCGAATAGAGCGATCAAGCACAAAGCTCGCCCGAGCCATATAACCTGAATCTTCCAAGACAGAAAGACATAAAAACATCAAACCAATGGGGGGGATAAAGGTCAAAACCGTTTGCACCCCACCGCCAAACCCATCGGCCAGCAGAGTTCTGAAAAAAGGGATGCCTGTGGTTTGCTCAATAAATAGCCCAAACCTGTCTACCAAAAAGTAGCCTGAGACCTGATTAATAAAATCAATAAAGGGGGCGCTTACATTGATTGAAATCATAAAAACCAAATACATGGCAAACAAAAAGATGGGCACGCCTAAAAAGCGGTTCAACACAATCTTATCAATTTGATTACTCAAGGCCTTAGGCGAAACTTCAGGGTGTTTGATAACATGGGTAACCGTGTCACCAATCCAATCGATGCGGGCTTCTGCAATCTGGTTGTGTATCTCCACCCCATTTTTTTCTTCGTATTTTAAAGCTTGCTCTTTGCTCCAAGTTTGGATGCTTTCATCCACCTGTGCACAGGCTATCGGGTCTTCTTCAACAATTTTTAAGGCCAACCAAGGGTGCAGCTCTTTAATCAAGTCAGGGGGATTTTCCTTAAACAGGCCGATAGCCTCGAAAACCAGATGATTAACTTGCTCATTAAAGCGATGAACAGGGGTTGCTTTAAAGTCAGAAGGGTTTTCTTTTAATAACTCAAACAAAGCATCCAAACCTCTACCCTGAGAAGCGACAAGGGGCACCACTGGCAAACCTAGTGATTTTGAAAGCAGGGCTTGGTCTAGAACAATTTCTAACTTTTCTAGTTGGTCCATAAAGTTTAGGACGATGACTGTGGGGATTTTCATCTCCATCAGCTGCAATGTAAGGTAAAGGCTGCGCTCTAGGTTTGTGGCGTCTATAATATTTAAGATGAGGTCTGGCTCACCTGAAATGGCGTAATCCCTAGCTACTTGTTCATCTAAAGAGGTGGGGTTTAGGGAATAGGTCCCTGGTAAATCAATAACTGAAACCTCTTGGCCGCCAATAGAAAAGTCACCAGATTTACGCTCCACAGTAACACCGGGCCAGTTGCCCACAGTTTGGTGGATGCCAGTCAGCTTATTAAAGAGGGTCGTTTTCCCACAATT
>JASJGK010000029.1:0-11303 GCA_033791585.1 SAR324 cluster bacterium
CATGATGGTGGTGAGTTCTTCACGCCCGTTTCACTTGTGCAAATGATCGTGAACGTCATTGAGCCTGACCACGGCTCGGTTATTGATCCAGCCTGTGGCTCTGGTGGTATGTTTGTTCAATCTCAACAGTTTATTGACCAACACCGAAAGGAACTAAAAGAACAAGGTGAAAAGCATGATGAAGACCAAATCTTTGTATATGGGCAGGAAAAAACAGGTGATACGGTAAAGCTTGCTAAAATGAACCTCGCTGTAAATGGCTTGAAGGGCGAAATCAAACAGGCAAATAGTTACTCAGAAGATCCATTCGATGGCTTTGGTAAATTCGATTATGTAATGGCTAATCCACCTTTCAATGTCGATGACGTACCCATAGCAACAGTTGAAAGCGATGAAAGATTTAATACCTACGGAATTCCTCGCAACAAGACGAAAGCAAAAAAAAGTGAACAGGCCAAAGAAACCGTTACCAATGCAAATTACCTATGGATTAACCTATTTGCGACTTCTTTAAAGGCAAAGGGAAGGGCTGCACTGGTAATGGCCAATTCAGCCTCAGATGCTGGTCATTCGGAAGCCGATATCCGTCAGAAATTGATCGAAAATAATCTGATCTATGGGATGCTAACTCTTCCGTCAAATATGTTTTTTACAGTCACCCTACCTGCTACATTATGGTTCTTTGACAAGGACAAGAAGGACGACAAAATTTTGTTTATTGACGCTAGAAATGTCTTTACCCAGATAGATCGTGCGCACCGTGAATTCAATCAGGAGCAAATTCAAAATCTGGCTTTGATTAGCAAGCTGCATAAAGGCCAACAAATCCCCTTTATTCGCTTGATTGATTCTTACTTTGCTAATGGCATGGAACGATTGATTGAAAACCAGAAACAAGTCGTACCTGTGAGTGAAAAACTAGTGGCTGCATTAGAAGACAAACAAGGTAAAAATGCTGTTTCGGATTTGATGCAGCAATGGGCAGAATTCAAAAATCTGCAAAAAAGTTACCAAGATTATCTGAAAAAACACCAAACCAAAAAGATCTCTTCTAACGGTGTAAAGGATAGGAATGAAGCCCAACACCTATTACGTGAAAACTTTGATTCATTTTTTGTTGCCTTGCATGATGGTTTAAAAGAGATTGATAAAATCGTTCGGCAACATGAAAAAACTAAGGCTGAAGCCGAAAAAAAAGCAGACAAACGCAGTTCAGTTGATCAGAAAACCAAACAATTAAAACTGTCGCTTGAGCAATTGCACAATGAAGTGAGAGGAGCAGAAGGCTATTACAAACATATCAAATGGCTCCAAGATCGTTTTCCCAAAGCTAAATATGAAGATGTTATTGGACTGTGTAAACTAGCCACTCCCAGTGAGGTTAAGGACCAGGGCTATTCGCTTAACTCAGGACGTTATATCGGGGTAGTAATTGAGGAAGATGGAAAGACAGAGGAAGAGTTCATTGCTGAACTAACGTCTTTAAATGATGATTTATCGGAAGCAAATATATTTTCACAAAAAATTGTTAAAGTGATAAACAACAATATTTCCAAATTAGCGGGGCCTCAGTGAACAGCCTCTTAAAACAAATAGGAATTGCCAATGACTCATTTGTGCTGCTTACCGTCGGCGAATTGATCAAACAAAAAATCATAGAAAAACCTCTCGATGGCAACCATGGTGAAATTCATCCTAAAGGAGGTGACTTTGTAGAAACAGGTGTACCTTTTATTATGGCCTCTGACATTAAAGAGGGACACATTGATTATGGAAGATGCAAATACATTACTTCAATGCAAGCTGATGGCTTAAGAAAGGGGTTTGCCAAAAATGGTGATGTACTGCTGACGCATAAAGCGACCATAGGAAGAACTGCACTGGTCGAATACTCAGATCATCCTTATGTTATGCTTACCCCACAGGTTACCTATTACCGAATCACCAACTCCAAGAAATTAAACAACCTTTATTTAAAATACTATTTTGATAGTGAATTGTTTCAAAAAACTATAAATCTTTGGGCTGGTTCAGGAGCAACAAGAGCATATATTGGAATTACTGCGCAACATGCCCTTCCCATAATTTTGCCACCCATAAAAACACAACGGAAAATAGCAGCTATTCTTTCTGCTTATGATGACATGATCGAAAACAGCGAACGCCAGGTTTTGATTTTTGAAACCATGGCTGAGGAAATTTACCGTGAATGGTTTGTACGTTTCCGATTCCCTGGGTATAAAGATGCTGAGTTTGAAAAAGGTATGCCAGTCCATTGGGATCGAGAAAAGCTAGACGATTTATGCTCAGTGATAAAGAGGGGAGTCTCACCATCTTACAGTGATTCATCTCCTAATCTTGTCATTAACCAGAAATGCATCCGCAAAGGCAGAATAGATCTGTCTTTAGCACGTCCGCATGACACGAAGATACCTGAAGAAAAAAACATTGAATTCGCAGATGCTCTTATTAATTCAACAGGCGTTGGGACCCTGGGTAGAGTATCTATAGTAGAGTTTTCTAAGTCAAATTTGACGGTTGATTCACATGTAACTATTTGCCGTGCAAATCAGGAAAAAATAAATCCTATATACTTAGCAGTGACTATAACAAATCTTCAGGTATATTTCGAATTAATGGCCGCTGGCTCAACAGGGCAGGTAGAACTTAATCGCTCACTTATTGCAGGAATTAAGATACTTGTCCCTCCTGCTAGTATTCAAGTTAAATTTAGTGAACTATTACAGGATATTTGGCGAAAAAAACAAAACTTACTAAAGTCAATAAAAATACTAAATGAAACAAAAAATATACTCCTACCTCGTCTAATTTCAGGAAAACTATCTCTAGAAGATCTAGACATCCAATTCCCACCAAGCATGGTGGAAGCGGAAACAGCTTAACTTTATAGAGAAACTATATAGGTAAATCACAAATGGCAAAAGTAATTTATGAAGATGATATAGAACAAGCTGTTCTCGAAAAGCTCAAGAAAGAATTTGGGTACAAGCTACTCAATTGCTTTACTGCTAAAGATAAAGACTTGCAAGATGGCTCCAACAGATCGACTAAAAAGGATGTTGTTCTAGGTGACCGCTTAAAAACAGCCTGTATGCGTCTAAATCCTAATATTCCAGAGGCGATCATTGATGATGTTGTTAAGAATGTTAAGGGTTTCCGTGGAGCTATGTCGCCTATAGCAGCCAACCAAGAACTTGCGGGTCTGATACGTGATGGAGTTGATGTTGAATTTGATGACGAGCAAGGGAAGAAGCAAGAAGACACTGTTAGGTTAATTGACTTTAATCAAACAGAGTTAGGGGAAAATTCAGGAAATGACTATTTAGCTGTATCTCAGCTTTGGATTGAATCTACGGTTACAGATCCATACGCTTACTTTCGCCGCCCAGATGTTATTTTATATGTCAACGGATTGCCTTTAGTATTTATTGAATTAAAGAATTCAGACGTGAAAATTATGTCAGCTTATTCTGATAATCTAGCCAATTATAAGCACGACATACCTCAACTATTCCATTGCAATGCCTTTTGTATCTTATCCAATGCGATCAATACTAAAGTCGGCAGCTTTACTGCTGGGTGGGAGCATTTTTTCAACTGGCTCCGCATTGAAAGTGAAGAGCAAAAGGTGAACCGAGCACAAATCGCTAAAACTGGAACCAGCCTTGAGTATGCAGTAGCAGGCTTATGCCAAAAAGATCGACTCTTGGATTATACTGAAAATTTTATCCTATTCCATAAAAAAAGTACAAAAATCATTGCTCAAAATCATCAGTTTATTGGAGTGAACAATGCCTTTGCTCGCTTTTTAAAGCGTGAAGAACACGATGGGAAACTTGGTGTTTTTTGGCATACTCAAGGGTCGGGTAAGAGTTTTTCTATGATATTTTATGCTAGGAAAATCATTCGCAAAGTAATGGGTAATTTTACATTTGTAGTGGTGACTGATCGGAAAGACCTCGACGGACAAATTTACAAAAACTTCCTTAATACTGAAACCATTGCTAAGGAAGATTCCGCTCAGCCAGCTAATGCTGAAAAGATGAGAATGGCCCTTGGCCATAACAAGAAGGTAGTATTCACACTTATTCAAAAATTTAGATATGATAAAGGCAAGCAATATCCACATTTGTTTAAGCCTGGTGAAAGAGAAATCATCGTAATGGTGGATGAAGCCCACCGGACTCAATACAAGTCTCTGGCTGAAAACATGCGTGCAGGTTTGAAAGGGGCTCATTTCTTGGCTTTTACTGGCACCCCTTTGCTAGGTAGAAAACGTAAGACAAATAGCTGGTTCGGGGACTATGTCTCTGAATATAACTTCCAACAAGCGATGGATGATGAAGCGACAGTTCCCTTGTTTTATGAAAAGCGAGTCCCTGAAGTTCTGATTCAGAATGATGACTTGAGTGAAGAATTCTATGAGCTCTTAGAAGATGAAGATTTGGACGAAGCTAAGAAACAAAAACTTGAGAAAAAATTCGCACAAGAAATGGAAGTCGTAAAACGGGATGATCGCCTTGATACCATTGCTAAGGATATTGTATATCATTTTCCTCGTCGTGGTTACTTAGGAAAGGCAATGGTTATTTCCTTAGACAAATTCACTGCAGTGAAAATGTACGATAAGGTTCAAGAGTTCTGGAAGAAGGAAATCAAAAAGCTTAATGGGCTAAAAACAAAATCTAAAAATGAGGTAGAAAAAAACCGTTTTAAAAAATTGATTGCCTACATGAAGTCTATTGAAATGGCAGTGGTGATCAGTGATCCCAAGTCTGATGAAGAAAAATTCGAAAAGGCTAAGCTGGATATCAAACCCCATATCAAAGCTTTAAATGCTGTAGATGAGCATGGGCATGACATTGAATACAACTTCAAAGACCCAGAGCACCCCTTACGATTGGTTTTTGTCTGTGCCATGTGGTTGACAGGTTTTGATGCACCAACATTATCGACTTTGTATATGGATAAGCCAATGAAGGGGCACACCCTGATGCAAACCATCGCCAGGGCAAATAGAGTAGCATCTTTTCAGGCGAAAAATCATAGTGGCAAGCTAATCGAGAAGAAAAATGGTGAGATCGTAGACTACTACAATGTTTTTAGAAACATGAAGAAGGCACTGAAGGACTACGCCCAAGGAGAAGATGACACTGATAAGCCCCCCGTAGAAGAAAAATCAAAGCTATTTAAGCTGTTAGATGACTCTATCAAGGAAGCAACTGTTTTTTGCCAAGACCGAAATATTTCCCTATCTAAAATCATTGAGCAAAGTGATACCTTTAAGAGTATTGCTTTGTTTGAAGAGTACACAGATATACTGCTTAGCAAAGACGAATGGCGAAAGTCTTTCAATGTTTATGAAAATACAGTTTCCGCTCTTTATGAAGCGTGCAAACCAGAGGTGATGAGTCAAAATCGACCTGAAATAGCCGTTCTTCAATATCTTAGGGGAGTGGTAGATACTCATATAGAGGACGTGGACATTGAAGAGGTTAGTCTAAAAATCGCTGAGTTGCTTGATGAAAGTGTAATAGTAGAGAATGAAGAAAAGTTTAAGCAACAAGACTTCACGGCCGAATATCAGATCCTTCAAAAGGGAAAATCATGGGATTTGAGTAAAATCGATTTTGAAAAGCTTAAGGAAGATTTTGGTGAGGCGAAATATAAAAATATTGAAATTGCCGAGATTAAAAAGTTCATTGAAACAAAGCTTCAGCAAATGATGCAACAGAACCAGAACCGAACAAACTTTGCTCAAAAACTTCAAGAGATCATTGATCGATACAATTCAGGCGCTTCATCTACAGAGAACTATTTTGAAGATCTGATGAAATTTGCTGAAGGGATGAAGGATGAGGATGAACGACACGTGCGGGAGGGATTATCGGAAGATGAGCTTGAACTTTATGACATCTTAAAGAAGGACAAGTTAACTGCTGCTGAAGAGCAACAAGTGAAGTTGGCGGCTAAACACCTTATAAAGCGACTATTAGAAGAGCACCCCAAAGTCTTGGTGCAGGACTGGTGGAAGGATGGGCAAACTCAGCGACAAGTGCAAACTGCAGTGGAAGAAGTATTAGATCAAGACCTGCCAAAAAGTTATGATCGGATTGTTTTTAAAGAAAAAACTAACATTATTTATGAACTAGTTCTTACATTTGCGGCACAAGGTAGAAAGTGGGCGGCTTGATGAAGCTTCGAATCAGAGCTGTTATTCAAACTTATGCTGACTTTTCGAATGAGGACTTTCTAGACGATGAAATTGGCCTAACCACATCGGAGATTGATAAATGTCGATAAACAACCTAAAAATAGAAAATGTCAGGGGGCTCGACCGGCTCATTATTAGCTCTAAAATACTTAAAAATCGGCCCAATATTCTGGTTGCTCCAAATGGATTTGGGAAAACTTCTATTGCCACCGCTTTTAAGTGTGCTGCAGACCAGACATCAATAAAATTGGAAGATGAAGAGCGTCATGATCATGATAACAATAAAAAAGCAACAATTGAACTTGAGCTAGAGGAAAACGGGTCTCTATCAATCCTAAGCGCAACAGAGCAAGCCCGTTCGAACGATATTCGCAAACATTTTGATATTCATGTCGTCTCTGATTTACGAAAGCTTAAAGCCACAACACAATGGTTACCTGGGGGGCACGGTAAACCAAAGGCAAAAATGGTAATCGACCCGATTGTAATATGCAAAAAAGTAAACCGTGCAAATAGTCCTTATAAAATATCAGAAAGCAGACGTACCTTTGGACAACATAAGAAAGTACTGCCAAACATTGAAGTATCCCTTTTCCAATCACATGATTTTGTAATGAGGTCTCCAGAGTGCTGGCAGTATATTGATGAGCTTATAAAAACGCGCAAGTGGAACCAAATTGAAAATGTCAGAAACCAATTGTCTAATTACAGTGGAAGCACTGATGATGGGCTACTGCATATTGCAACGGCAGTAAATGATTTGTTTGACAATTTGCAGGAGGCGAAAGAGTTACTCTCTATTATTGAAGCAACCACAAAACTTTGCGGGGTTGAAGCATTCTTGTCCTTCTGGCAAATGCTGACACTTGCAAGAAACAGCAGAGATGCATTGAACAACCACTTGGAGTGGCTTCGCTATTCAGAAATAAAACAATCTCTTAAAGATGGATTGAACGACCTCAATACTTCTTGGAAAACTCCTTCCCTAAAAGAGACTAAGGGGAATCTGGTTGTTGTAATGCCAGACCCGACACACATTTCAAATGGGCAGCGAGATGTTTTGCTGCTCCTATCATTGCTCCATATTGCTCGTTACAACCTTGTAAAATCCAGAGCAATATTAATCGTTGACGAAGTCTTTGATTACCTGGATGACGCAAACCTTACTGTTGCCCAGTATTACATATCACAGCTAATAGAAGACTATAAGCGTCAAGGTCGGTCTATCTATACGATAATCCTGACACATCTGAATCCCACCTTTTTTCGAAACTATGTATTCAGTAATCAGAACACAATTTATCTTGAGAACGGGACTGCTTATGACTCGATCGACGCTATGAAAAAACTTATTGGAGCAAGATCTCAAGACGGCTATGATGAAGCTCTTAAGAAAAATATTTCTAAGTATCTCGTTCATTACTACAGCGGAGATTATGATTTCACTGAAAGCTTAAAATCAATCTCGGGCATGAGGTCAAGCTGGGGAAAGAGAGGTAAGTTCCAAGGGTTTCTTCGAGATGAATTTGTGAAATATAGTGGTAACCAGCCATATGATCCACTTGCAATTTGTGCGGTTACCAGACGCTCGATTGAAGAGCTGGCTTTTGGACAAATTTCTGAGCAACCCGATGCGAATGATTTTTTTAATACGCATAAGACTAGCCCAAAACTTGACTGGGCTGTTCAGCGGGGGGCAGCTATTCCCGAAACCCACTATCTCCTCAGAGTGATTTTCGACGATGGCTTACACTGGAATATCAACAGGGATAACACCATCCCAATCGTTGCCAAACTTGCCAATCCGATAATAAAGAAAATGATTATTGAGGTAGTTAACAAATGCATGGAGAGTGAATAGATGTCTGCCGCATGACACATGGCCGTTTTGAACTTCCCCCAGAATAGTAGACACCTTAGCTGGCCGTTAGTATTTTATATTCTTCAGGTATTTTCATTTTATTTAAAATGCACCTAGCAAAGTTTGCCATCTTCAAAGGTTAGTCTTACTGATTCATAAGGTTTCTCCCCGCTATCATCACACATAAAAGGCCACGTCCATGGGTCTAAAGATGGATAAGTTTCAATATCGAGCTGCCCTGTGAACTTTAATCTTTTGTCAGGGAAAACAAAGGAAAAATCAGTATAGACCCAATAACCAAGATGGCTACCACCCTCCTCATTTATCCAACGTCCAAACTTGTTTTTTGGCGTCACCTCACCTGACCCAGTATAAGGCTCATAACGCTTTATAACTTCAACACCCCATTTTGGATCGATATATTTTGCCCAGTCTTGAAACTCATCTGTCAGAGTTACGTTTGATTTTAATAAATAAAGGTGATCATCAGCCACGCAATAGGTATCTACCCTCCCAGACCAATTAGCAGTGTTTTCCATAACGGTTTCAATGCCTAAATCCTCATTACTAGGAACAGCATCATCAAGTGATGAACTAGCATCATTTATTTCCCATCTTTTTCCCTTAAAAAATACATAATCTGGATCTTGCATTGTCATAATACTTCCTTTATAAAAAACTTAATTATTCAAGCTCATATTGGCTGTGAATTGTTATTCGGGACTTTAAAATCTTTTGTAGCTCTACAACTCGATGATGATCCGGTTCTCCAAATTTGTTCCTTTTAATTTCTTCAAGCAATAGAAACTCTTCAGTTGCCACTAGCTCTATATATTCTGGCCCAGAATAAACGGGCGGGCCTATACCATCGATTGTTAATATAGTAAGTTGTAACAATATGCTCCCACGTAAAAACAAAGCAATAGTAAATTCTTCGTGAATCTCATTTGGAATACATGAAAAAACATAGAACTGTTGGTTAACGAAAATCTCAGGACTTACTTCTTCAACTTCAAGAAGTCGCTCCAGAGCAACTGAGTTAAAAGGAAGCTCCCTCCCTATCAATCTACTCCATTGGTATAAATAGGTGAAACTTACAGACAGAAGACCTAATTTATAATTTTCATTTTGCCTGTTCAATGTGGGCCAAGTTAAGCTCTTACCATCTTCTGAAATTTGGAATTCACATATCTTCTCTTGGTACTCTTCTATTCCTTCAATATACTCGTAATGATTGCCAAATTCAGGGTAGCAGATATTTACTTGAAACTCCTCATCTGAAATGAGTTTTACCGTTGCTATACCGGAGGGATCAATTGTAACTTTTATTGCTTTCATTTTAATTTAATAATTGTCTGCTTGACGTACGGAACTTAACCAGAGATTTCTCTGAAATCAAAGCAATACCCTAGAAAATGCAGCCCAACAAGGTTTTGCATTATCGCAACATCCCCATTGTAACTAACTTAAATTATTCAAGCTCATATTGGCTGTGAATTGTTAATCGAGACTCTAATATTTTTCTTAGCTCAGCTACATGGTAGTCATCGGGTTTTCCAAATTTGTTTTTTTTAATTTCTTCCAGTAAAATATGCTCATCAGTGGGCTCAACTTTAAAGTACTTCAAACCTCCATGGTCAAAAGGGCTTTCACCATCTTCAGTTAAAAGGAATATTTGAAACAAAGAATCGCCGTCCTCAAACAGTATTAGAGAGTATTCATACAAAATACAGTCAGTAGTGAAAGTAAATGCGTATAGCACCCTCTTCTTTAAGCACTCAGGACAAAACTCTTCTAATTCAGAAATTAAACATAAAACGGTGTCATTAAAAGGGACTGAAACATCGATATATTTAGACCAAAACCAAAGATCCTGTATCCATAGGGACAAGTAGGGTGGGCGGCTCTTTTTTCCATGAAACTTCAATTGGGGCCATATTATCAATTCCCCACAGTCAGACAACAAGCCACTCATCATTTCTCGTTGGTATTCATCTAAAGGAGTTTTATTTTCCCACATTTCTCCGAACTCAGGATTGCAAATATTCAACGAAAACTCCTCTCCAGAAGTTAAAGTTATCGAAGCAATCCCAGCAGAATCTATTATTACGTTTTTAGCTTTCATTTTAATTATCTAAGTAGGTATTTGAATGGTCTCAAGCTGTTTTAACTTTTCTCGAATACCCGTGGTTAAGCACCCATTCGCTTACAATTTCCATTGTGCCATCTTTTGGTGTCCCGTTAGCTTTAGAAAAGACCTGACCAAGTTTCCACCCTGTCTCAGAAGGTAGGATTTCAATAGTCACCCTCTCAGGGGAAAGCAAACGGTAAATATATGCTGACCCAAAGAAAACATCTTCGATATAACTCCCTATACAGTGCTTCATATTTATGCCCTCCAGTACCAAACCCCTTGGGGAAATTATTGGCTCGATTCCCTGAAACCTCGGTAAAGGCGGATTAGGAAAAAGTGGTAAATCTGGTTCATAACCTTGCGACCATGCCCTATTCCAGTTGTTGAATTCAATTTGCTTTTGCTTATTATCAAAAGAATAACGCAATATTTCCAATCCAGCCCTTCTCTGGCTAAGTTTGATACCATTGAACTCATCTACAAGGGAATTATGGATTTGCTCTAAATCCTTTTTACTGCGGAACCCCAAAAGTTTTGTCTTTGTTGTGTTTAACTGCCCTACTTGTTTGGCCATTTTAATAGAATCTTTAAAACTTGAATCTACCCATTGAAGCTCTTTCATAGTTGAATCAAAATCTTTTTTAACAAATTTTGCTAGAGAATGATTCGTTTCAAAACTAGTTTCTAGTACCTGACCGAGAAACTTAATAAGGAAACACGAAGTAACCCTTTCAAAATGATTAAAACTCTTATTTTTTAATGCCTTCCTCATTGAGCATATTAATTTTTCTTGCCTACTTGAATAGAAAGAAAAGTCCTCAATGATTAGTACCTTTTTTATCAATTTTAATGCAGATTTACCCTTTAAACCTAACAGTTCCTCAGCAATAACACTCTGCTTTGATCCAAGTTTTTCTACCAACCAAGAAATTTCGCAGGTTTTATTATTTTGCGAACGATAGCCTTTATTAATTTCACCTTGAATCACCAAATAAAGTAAGTTTGGATTGGAGATAAATAACTCTTTAACATGTTGATAATTACAAATAAGATTCAGCAATGCTAATTGGTGC
>JASJGK010000030.1:0-38872 GCA_033791585.1 SAR324 cluster bacterium
AAACAGCTTTTGCTGTCTTGACGATGGGGTCCACTTCAGATCGTCTAATTCAAATAGACTGATAATCGCATTTTTTAAAGCAAAAACATCTGCGGAAAACCCTTCTGTGGCATTTCTGAACTAAAAACTAATAAAGCACTAACAGTATCTAAATGTTTGGTCATTACTATAAAGAGAAAGAAATCTCTATTTAAAGCCAGACCATGAAACTTACACTAATTAAAAATACATCTATTAGGGGGAAAATAAACTTTCTCTTATTTTCCATCTCAGCGTTGTTTTTAGGGGCCATGTCAATCGTGGGTTGGAGCTACTATGAGATGTGGTCGAACTATCAAACTGTTGATGCTAACCGAAGGTTACAGATTCAAATTGAGAGAATTAGAAAATCGGTTGATCAGGCTAGGGTGATTGAAGCTCAGTTTCTAAATGTTAAAAAAGATAAACTTCGTGACGAATTTGAAGAGCTTTTAAATAAGTCCTTAGAAGAGGTGAGTCAGCTAGCAGAAGAGAAACAAACCCCTGAAATGCTCGCTAAGGTGCTTGCTGTAGAAGAGGTTTTAGACAGCTACCAAATGGGATTTGATAAGGTTTCTAGTCTTTATAAGAATGTTGGCTACAGCTTAAATGAGGGATACCGTGGGCGCTTGAAAAAAAATAGCGATGAAATAAACCAAGAAATTGCTAAATTAAAGGATCGAGATATCGACTGGAATTGGTTACAAGTTCAACTCTTAGAAAAAAATTATTTTCAGATGCTAGGGCCAGGGCAAATAAACGTAAAAAACCAGTTGAAAGGTGAGCTGCAAAATTTAAAGAAAAAACTAACTAAAAAGTTAGGCCGGAAAAATGATATTGTAAAGCCAGCCGGCCTTTTAGATGGCTACATAAGCAACTTTGATCGGGTTCGTTTTTACGAAACAGAAGTAAAAGACACAAAACAAAAATTCGATATAGAAATGGCAGCTTTACCAAAACTATTGAATTCGCTTGAAGAGGAGCACCGTGCCCAAGAAAACCAGATATTTACAAGTGTAAGTGTTATGCTTACTCGCCTCATCTGGTTACTAGGCGCGATATTTTTAGGTGTACTGGGGTATCTATTTCACATTTCCAGATGGGTTGGCGGTGAAATTTCTAAGCCCTTGGCATCCATAACAGAAGCTAGTGTCGCCATGGCCTTAGGTGTATTAAACAAACCCTTAGACTTTGATCGGGATGATGAAATTGGGCATCTTGCCAACAATTTTAACCTGATGCAGGCCTCAGTGAAGGAAAAAATACAATCCTTAGAAATACTAAATAGTCTTTCTGAAAAGATGGTGGGCTTAAATAAAAATCGTAAGATTTTAGAGCTTTCCTTGGAAACCTTGGCCAATAAGTTTGGCCACAAATTTAAAGTCAATTTTGGTTTTGCCTATCTCTATAATTCGAAAGGTCAACTTCGCATTAAAGGGAAAATAGAGGGTGGGTTGAGTTCAAGGTTACCTGTGACTATGGAAGAACCAAATGGCTTTTTAGCTGATGTTTTGAAGTCGGATCAAGCGGTTGTTTTTGATGCAGACTACGCTCACCACGAAGAATTTTATTTTTTAAAGGACCAAGTTGTTGTGGCCTTGCCTATTTTGGTACAAGGAGATTCCATTGGCGTATTGTCATTGGTTTTGGACGCAAAAGAATTTGTACTAGACAGTGAATTGAAATTTTTGGTCAATACTTTGGGTCGCATTATCTCTGCCAACTTGCAAAATACCCAGATGATGAAGCAGATCACAAAGCATAACAAAAACCTAGAAACAACAGTCAAGGCTCGAACCAGAGACGTTATGGAGCTTTTAGACAATGCGGGTCAGGGCTTTTTGGTTTTTAAAAAGGACTATACCGTTATGCCCAGTTATTCGAAAGTTTGTTTTAAACTGCTCAATGGTCACCTAACAGAGGGGACTACAGAGCTTGCAGGCCTAAAAATTACGGAACTTCTCTTTAAACAGAGTGAGCGAGAAATGTTTACTGAATTTTTAAACCTCATTTTTGATGATTATAAAAAGAACTCAAACGGCTTCCACTTCCTTCCTACAGAATTGAATGTAGGCGATAAAATTTTAGAAAGTAGATTTCAACCCTTGGTAGATGAATCAGGAGAATTGAAAGTGATGGTGATTTTATCAGACATCACCAAAGAAAAACGCCTAGCTCACGAAAAATTAGTTAAGGAAGAAAACAATAAACTGTTGATACAAGTGGTTTCAGATAAAACAGGGGCACAGATTTTTCTAAGAGAGATGGCAAAGCTTTTTGGGTGGCTTAAAGAGGGCACTGAAATCCGGTTTAATCAGGCACTGGTTATGCGTAGCCTCCACACTATGAAAGGCAATAGTGCAGGCTTTGGCTTTATACAAGTTTCGCAAATGGCCCATAATATAGAAAGCAGCATCCAAGAAAATAACGATTTTGGCGATACCGCCTTGGTACAGTTACGGGCGGATATAAATGTTTTGCACGAAAAATTTGATGCTAAGGTTGAAGAGTTAACAGAACTTATACCAGAGTTTTTAAAAGAGTCGGATAAGTTAGAAATTACGCCTAAAAAAATGGAGCTGTTTCAAATGTCTTTGCTTTCAAAGGTCGCTGAAGAGCACAAGGAAAAGATTAAAGAAGAATTTAAAAGCTTGCTTCACCAGCCCTTGAGTAAACTCTTAAAGGGGTACCCTCGAATGATCCAAGATGTTGCCGACTCACTGGGCAAAGAAATTGAGTTTTCAATCCACGGCGAAGTAGAGGCCGACCTAGACAGCTTTACCAGTGTTTTTTCTAACCTCGGCCATTTGGTGAAAAATGCCATTGACCACGGGATTGAAGACTACGACGAAAGGATAAAAAAGGGTAAAAACGAGATTGGGAAATTGCAGATTTATATTTCAGAAAAGAGTAAGCGTTTGCATTTGAAAATTGCTGATGACGGGTCAGGTATTGACCCTGAAAGAATACGTCATTCAGCCGTAGAGAAAGGCATTTTAACGGAACAATCTGCGAAAAACCTAAGTGAGAAGGAAATCCTGCCCTTGATCTTTCACTCTGGTTTTTCTACAAAGGAGTCTGTCTCTAGTATCTCGGGCCGAGGTGTGGGCATGGATGCTGTGAAAATGGCTGTTGAAGAATGTGGTGGCACTATTGAGATCAATAGTATCTTGGGCCAAGGCACTAACTTTGAGATCCAGTTGCCCTTAGGGGCCTAAAGCGGAGGGCGGCTTTTAATAGTTACTTTTTGAGGTTTGTAACAATTAAGCTAAAAGCACAGATTCCGTCATTTTCCAAAGGGCTTGGGCCGCAGGAGAAGGCTTCTTGTCTGACCTTGCGAGGTAAACAGTCATTACACCTATATTTTTTGCTGCTGGAATTAGGCAAAGCTGGGTTTTTAATGGGCTTTTTTCATAGACTAATTTGGGCATAACTCCAACCCCACAGCCCAGCGCCACCAACGCTAAAACGGCCTCATTGCTGGTAGCTTCTTGGATAGTGGCAGGTCTAACTCCTTGGGCTTCCAACCAATTTAGTGCTTGTTCCCCGGCAATTCCTTTTTTAGTTAGGATCAGGGAAAATTCTCCGGCACCTTTTGCAAAAGGATCGACCAAGTTCTTACCTCGAACAAAAACGATTTCCGTTGTTGCTAAGGGGATTTTTTCTACCTCTGCAGAATCTTTAAAACTGGCGACTACAAGATCTTTGTGCTTGCTCTTTTCTAGCGCCAAGTGGCGGCTGCCCACCTCTAAGTCAATTTCCACTTCAGGGTAGCAGGTACGAAAACTTTTTAGCAATGAGGGCAAGATAGAATAGGCTGCCGTCGCCGAACAAAAAAGGCTTAAACTGCCTTGGATCACTTGGGCGCTAAAGGCTAAGTCTGTTTTTACTTCTGACCATTTTGCGAGGGAATCCCGAGCGTAATCAACAAAGCGGCTTCCTTCACTGGTTAGGGCAACTTTTTTGTTGTCCCGTTCAAAGAGGGAGCAACTTAGTTCCTCTTCCATTCGCTGGACGACTCTACTCAAGGTGGAGGGGCTGACAAAGCATTCTGCTGCTGACTTGTGAAAGCTTAAGCTTTGGGCCAAGTGCAAAAAGATTTTTAATTCTTCGGTTTTCATAATTTCTATGTTTCATATTCCGCAACGATAAGGTGATTTTATATCATTTTACAAAAGATAAATCCAACCCTACTTTGATATTAGATTTTAATTTAAAAAAGAGGAACCATGAAACCTATGACCATTACGGAAAAGATTTTAGCTACAAAGGCGGGGAAGGATTTTGTGCAAGCTGGTGAAACCCACTGGTGCAAAATTGATCGTATTTTTACCCATGACCCCTGCTCCCCAGGGGTAATTGGGATATTTAATAAAGAATTTGGGGAGGATGCCCCCATATTTAGCAAACAAAACTACATCATGATCCCTGATCATTTTGTGTATACCACCGACGACCTAGCCAATGGCAACCTTGTACTAATGAGAGAGTTTGCCAAAAGAAAAGGGGTTGAGCATTTTTATGATGTAGGAACGCCAGACTACAAGGGCGTTTGTCATGTAGCAATGGTGGAGGGGGGCCACGTCCGCCCCAATGAGTTGATGTTGGGCACAGATTCCCACACGGTAACAGCAGGCGCTTTTGGTTGCTTTGCCATTGGCGTTGGGAATACCGATGCTGCTTACGCTTTGGGGACTGGGGAAATTTTATTAAAGGTCCCACAATCGATCAAGGTTCAGATTGAAGGCAAAATGCCTGATGCGGTGAGTGCTAAAGACCTCATTCTTTTTCTTTTAGGGCAGTTAGGGGTGAATGGAGCTACTTATAAAACCTTGGAGTTTTGTGGTTCCACCCTTGAGGCTATGGGTGCTGAGGAGCGTATGACCCTGTGTAATATGGCAACAGAAGCAGGGGCGAAAAGTGGAATTATAGCCCCCAATCAGGCATCAACCGACTACTTAAGGGCTTTGGGTTTGGAGCCTGAAGAGGGGTTGCAGGCTGACGAAGGTGCTAACTACATCCAGACTATCAAAATTGAGGCTAGTAAAATGGTACCTATAGTCGCCAAGCCCAATTCCCCCGACCACAGCGCAAGGGTTACAGAAGTCTCAGGGACAAAGGTTAACCAGGTTTATTTGGGCTCCTGTACAGGTGGTAAGTTAGAAGATTTTAGAGCCTTTGCGGCCCAAGTTGCGGGGAGAAAAGTGCAGGTGCCAACCTTTGCCGTACCTGCAACCCAGAGTGTTTTTAATGACTTGATCAAAGAAAAAATTGCAGGAGTCAGCTTGTATGAAATTTTGCAGGCGGCAGGGGTTTTGATTGCCCCCAATGCTGGTTGCGCCGCCTGCTGCGGCGGACCAAAAGGAACTTTTGGTCGTGTAGATACTGCCTTGACGGTGGTTTCTACCACCAACCGAAACTTCCCTGGTCGCATGGGGAACAAAGAAGCAAGAGTGTTTTTAACTTCTGCGCAAACAGCAGCAGCAACAGCATTAATGGGTGTGATAACAGACCCTAGAAACTTAAATTAAGTGAGGAAAAAATGAGGATAGTTAAAGGTTTACCTTTGGTATTGCCCAAAAATGTAGATACAGACCAAATTTTAACGGCGGAGTACATGAAAATTAACCCTTCTACACAGAGTGGAAGAGAGCAACTTGGCAGACTTGCCTTCTGTGGTTTGGTACAAGGAAACGGGGGCATTATTGACCTTGAAACTGGGAAATCAAACTACTCCGTTATTTTGGCAGGTGAAAACTTCGGCTGTGGCTCTTCTAGAGAGCATGCCCCTGTGGCATTGGGTGCTGCAGGATTTAAAGTCGTTGTAAGCCCTAGTTTTGCAAGAATTTTTTATCGAAATTGTATTTCTACAGGGGAATTATTGCCCTTAGAGGCACCAGAATTAGATATTTCAGAAGTCACAAAAAATGAAGATGTGACTATTGATTTAGAGAAGATGGAACTTTATTTATCCTCGGCCCAAAAAACCCTCAAGCTAAACCCTTTGGGGGATGTTGCTGGGGTGGTTGCAGCAGGGGGCCTCTTTGCCTTTGCGCGCCAGCAAGGAAGGATTTAGCAATGACTACTGGGGCCTCATTTCCATTTTAATGAACTTTACTTTAATCCTTCTTGGTAAATCGCAACAAGGCTTGCAGAGATAGGACTAAAGAAGAGGTAACCAAAGTTACAAAGAGTGTGAAATAGTTTACTTATTTATTATTCGAATATGCTCATACTCCAAGAAAAACTTTCTTGGAGAAAAAGATGAAACCGATGATGTCCCTTATTTTATGCTTATTTTTTATGAGCCCTATTACCGCCTTTGCTAAGCCAAACGGTAAGGCTCTATTTACCGATTTAGGCTGCATTAAGTGCCACGATGCAAACATGAAAAAAAAGATGGGGCCCTTTCCAATCATTAAACTAAAGACAGCGAAAGAAATTCAGAGTGCTCTATCTACTTATCGAGCTGGTAAAAAGCGTGGACCAATGTCTAAGGTCATGAGTGGTAACACAAATGTTAAGGGTTTATCTGATGCTGATATTGCAGCCATCGCTGGATTTTTAAAGAAATAATCCCCCCACCCTCGCAACGACCTTGCAACTGACCTAAACAGCTTGCGATTTTCTTTTTGTAAAATCAGGTCGAATTTACAGGCGCTGTTTTCCAGCGCCTGTTTACATTAATTAAAACATACAATTCTTTTCAAATTTTTGCAGGCCAATATATTCTTAGGTTTATCTGCAATAAGCAAGGTGTCTAAGGGCTAAAGATGCAAGAGTTTGCTCAGCATCTTTCTGCAAGGCTAGCTAAGGTAGGCGGCACTCCATCTATTCTAGTCATATTTTTTAGCATGCAGCGAAGGAAAAACTTCTTTTTAAGTTTCAGAACCTCGCCTCTGTCTGTTTTTTTTGACCTGATAAACTTTAAAAAAAGGGTTTTAATAATTTCTTAATAAAGAGAAGCTAGGCTAGTTGGGTAAACAAAACTGAAATTAACGAGGCAAAATGCTTAAAACCAAAATCACTATTTTTATCTTGGCACTACTGTGGGTTTTTACCTCCCCTGTGCATGCTGGAGAAAAAACCATTCGTATGGCTGTTTCCGACCTAGATGGAATTGAACAAGTGCAGCGGCAATTTGGTGCCTTTCGAGATTTTTTGATCAAAAAGACAGGTCTGAATATTGAATTTTACCCTATTAGCAGCCGAACCTCTGCAGTAGAAGGGATGAAGTCTAAGAAAATAGATTTTATTTTAACTGGCCCTGCTGAATATGTTGTTTTTCGCCAAAGGGTAAAGGCAGAGCCTGTTGTAGGTTTCTTTCGCCCCGAATACTATGGCTTGGTGGTTGTTTTATCCGACTCCCCTTACCACAATCTGAATGACTTAAAAGGCAAAAAAGTTGCCCTAGGCCCTGTTGGTTCTACGTCTAAACATTTGGCGCCCATGCAACTCTTTGCTGATGCAGGCATGACCCCTAAAAAAGATATTAAGGCGGTTCATACTTCTGTAAAAATCGGCTGGGAATCACTACTTCGAGGCAGAGTGCAAGGCTTTGGAACCAATAGCGATAAATTAGCTAAGTTAAGAGGAAAGATGAAGGACAGTGACGCTGGTAAAATTCGGGTTATCGCGCGTGGTGGTGACCTTCCTTCTGATGTTTTACTTGTTAGAAAGGGCTTTGACCCAAAAATTACCAAGCAATTAAAAGACGTTTTTGTTAATCAGTCTGCTCAGCTTCTAAAGGCTATTTTAGAGGGTGAAGATAACATCAAATATACCCAAATGAAGTTTTTACCCACTGTGGATGATAAAGACTATAACTATGTTCGTAACATGTACCGCACAGCTGGATACGCACAATTTTCAAAGTTTATTGATGAATAAGCCCGACTGGATTATAGAAGTTAGGGATCTTACAACGGGCTATAGCCCTGAAGTACCTCTATTAAAAAATGGCAATTTGGGCCTAGGGGCAAAACAGGCCCATGCTATCGTCGGGGCCAATGGAACAGGGAAATCTACCTTGATGAAAACCATGCTCGCTTTTGTGGAACCCTTAGGCGGGGATGTTCTCTTGTTTAATGAGTCTTTACACGGCAAAAGTCGCAGCAAGGTGAATCATTTACGAAAAAACATTGCCGTTGTCTGGCAAAAGCACAACCTTGTGCCTCGTATGTCAGTACTTTCTAATGTTATCCACGGGGCCTTCTCTAGGACAAATAACCCTAGGGTTTGGTTTCAGGGCACGGCACCTGAGGCAATGCGTAAAGAGGCAATGGATTGTTTGGACCGAGTTGGGATGGGGCACCATGCCTCACGTGCAGCAGGCAGGCTTTCAGGTGGAGAGTCCCAAAGGGTGGCTATTGCTCGGGCTTTAATGCAGAGACCCAAAGCCATTTTAGCTGATGAACCCGTGGCAAGTTTAGACCCAAAAGTGGGCAAAGAGGTTATGGATTTGTTTTATGATTTGGTAGAGTCAGAAGGAATTTCTTTACTTTATACCAGTCACAACTTAGAACACGCTATTGAATATAGCCATTGCATAACAGCCTTAAAAAAAAGCGGAGGCACCTTTGAGGTGGCATCCGACCAAACCAGCGTAAAAGAACTTCACGAGATTTATAATGAATGAGTTACCTAGCAGAACAGGGTTTTTAGGGTCAAAGGATGTGCTTTACGGCCTGATTGCAATTTTAGTTATTGCTTGGGGCACTACTGGCTCAGGCCTTTCTTGGGAAGAAGCTCGCGAAGGGATACCCTATATGGGCTCTTTGGTGATGGAAATGATCCCGCCAAGCTTTGAACGGATTGAACCCGTTTCAAAAGCCATACTTGAAACCTTCCAAATAGCCCTCACAGGTGCTGGTTTGGGAATTTTTTTAAGTATCTTTTTGGCTGTTTTGAGCGCCAAGAACATGACTAAATATAAAAGCATTCGCTTTTTTGCTCGTGGGATTGTTTCTTTTTTTAGAACAATACCTGATTTGGTTTGGGCTATTTTCTTTGTTTCTACAGTGGGCCTTGGGCCATTTGCAGGAACCTTGACCATCATGATTGATACCCTAGGGTTTTGTGGAAGATTCTTCGCAGAAGCATTTGAAGAGGTGGAACAAGAACCTATCAATGCACTTGAGGCCATGGGTGCCAACCCTTTGAGCATCTTTTTTGCTAATGTCTTCCCCGCAAGTTTTCCTTCTTTGATCAATACCTCGCTATTTAGCGTGGAAAAAGCGGTACGCTCTTCTGTGGTGCTGGGTTTAGTTGGTGCCGGTGGTATTGGTATTGAACTTAAGGTGGCTATGGATATGTTCCAATACTCCGAAGCTAGCACGATCATTTTATTGATCTTTGTTATGGTCTTGGCTGTTGAACAATTGAACATGAGACTACGCCGCAAGGTGATGAGTATCTAACCCATTTGCTTTTGAAATAGATAAGGCTATTATTCTTGTAGCCTTACCTACAGTCCTTTACAATAAAGGCCCTGCTGGTTATTTCTAACCAAAAACTAACCCAATATTAATCAAATCTGAATGCAAAAGGCGTAAACTAACCATAACTTAAAAGATTTCCACTGGCCCTATTTTGGGAAGGAAACAAAGTAAAAGGTTAACTATGGCGGTGCAAGAACTAAAACAGGTTGAGACAATTGACTGGGAAAAGAGAATAGACCGGCTCACAGTATCATTTAAGCCTGTAGTAAACTCAATCAATGGTAAAATTCACGGCCTAGAATCCTGTGTAGGCTCTTTTTCACATATGGGTTTTTATTCCAAAGAAGAACTCTATGGCGCAGTTTCCGAGGCAGGTTATTTAAAAGAACTCCACGAGAGCCTTTTTGAAAAAACGCTGCAACAGTTTTCTGTTCTTTCCCCTTCTAACAATATCAAACTTTTTTATCCCCTAGGTTTTGGCTTAGGCCAGAGTAGCTGGGTAGATTCGGTTCAGGCAAAGGTTCAAGAATATCAAATTAAACTGCCTAACATTTGCTGGATCACCCAAAAGGGAGAGATTATCCAACCGCATTCCTCAGTGAACCAAGCGAATATCTGCGTCAGTGGCGAGCTAGATCATTTTTCTGAGTTTTTTGCCAAGGAGCCTAATTTTCAATACTTCCTGCTTTCTCGAAAATTTTATACCTCAGCGATGGTGGTTAGAAAAAATCGGTTTTTTATGCAAAAAATGGTGGAAATTTGTAGTTACTTTGGGGTTTCTTTGTTGGCTCTAGATGTAGAAACTGAGGGCGAAGCTTTATTTTTACGAGACCTTGGTTGCAATTACATCCAAGGTGATTTTGTTTCCAAGCCCATTGCTAAAAATACTCTTTTGCCGATGGAGTTTGCTGGGGTGGAGAAGGCTTACATTGCTTCAAAACGGGGGGAGTCACAAAGGACGATCAACTCACTTGCAGAAGAAATAAAATTCTTAGAGCCTATTTCTGTTACAACCCCTGTAAGTAATGTTGTAGCTAAATTTCAAGCGCAAGAAAACGTTAGCTTTTTCCCTGTGGTCAATGAAATAGGTGAGCCTATAGGTTTAATTCGAGACAGAGAATTAAAGGCCTATGTTTTTTCTCCGTTCGGGCACCAACTCTTAAATAACAAAGGCATCGGTTTAGGCCTTGATGGCTTTATTATTCAGTGCCCTAAGGTTAACTCCCAAGCAAAGATTGAAGACATTTTAAATATTTTCGCCAATCAATACTGTGAAGAGGGAATCTTAATTGTTGAAAACCAAAAGTATAAAGGCATGCTCAATGCCAATTCTTTGGTCCGACTTTTAAATGAAAAAAACCTGTTCCAAGCAAGAGACCAAAATCCCTTGAGCAAGTTACCAGGGAACCAAGTTATTAACGGCTATATCCAAGAAGCCTTGGATGAAAAAGCTTCTGAAACCCACTACTTAGTCTATTTTGATTTTGATAAACCTTTTAATGACCATTATGGTTTCCGCAAGGGCGACCGCGCTATTTTGCTTTTTGCTGAATTAATGCAGAAGTTTATAGCCTCAAATGGTGATTTTATTGGTCACATTGGCGGTGATGATTTTTTTGCAGGCTTAACGGGGGATAACTATGAGGCGGTGGCCAAAAAAGTTAAAAAATTGTGTTACCAGTTTGCTGAAGATGTAAAAAGTTTTTATGAAGTTGCTGACCGCAATCGAGGTTTTATTCACGCCTTAGACCGAAGTGGAAGGGAGCAAAACTTCCCTCTGCTTGGTGTTTCTGCCAGCCTTTTGCAAGTTTCACCGCAGAGTAGTTGTCGTTTTGAAGAGGTTGCCGATATCTTTGCACCTATGAAAAAAGCTTCTAAGTATAGCCCTGAGCATTTTGTGGCGGCTACCTTTTGGAATCAGCCAGTAGGGTGAAATAAAATCCCCTTTTCTGGTTCGGATTTAGATTTTGAATCTGATAGGGAAGCAAGAAAAACTTAAAACTTATCCAACAATAGCTCTAAGGCGCTTTCTACTAAGTCTAAATTTTTGCTTCTTCTGTTAAAAACGGCATAGGCTTCTCTTTGAAAGGAAGGGGCACCTTCTACCAAATGCAAGTCACCAGCATTAAGATGAGATTCGGCTAAGGTTTTTGCTAGGTATGCACTGCCACCTGTATTTAGTAGATGGTCCACTGCCCACCGGCCTAAATCCAGTTGTAAGTTTGCAGGGTGGAGGTCAGGGAAGGCTCGGCTATGCTCAGTCAAAAAGGTTGTGCCCCAATCAACAAATACATAGTCACCCTCTAGGGCTTGCGCTATTTCTAGGCCTGCATTACTGCTGACCAATACCAAATCAATTTTACAAACAGATTTTGCCTCTAGATCCATCACTTTTGGAGGCTCAAACATCAAACCTACATCCAAAGTTCTGGCAAGCAAGCCTCTTGTTTGGGAATCTGAACCCAAGCTTTCTCCTTTAAACTGGAGGCCAGAAATTTCTAACTTCAATTTTGCCAGCCAATCCTGTAGCAAAATATCCCAGAGGCTAGAAACGCTACCAACATTTAAAGATTGTAAGCCCCACTTGGCCGATTGGATCTCTCTTTTGGTCTCATCCCATTGGTTAACAATCTGCTCTGCTTGCGGCAGTAGCCTCTCCCCAGCTTCTGTGAGGCGGATGTCATTGCGGTCGCGAGTAAAGACCTTTACCCCTATCGACTCTTCAAGCATACGAATGCGTGCGCTGATCGTTGACTGGCTAACAAAGAGGTCTTTGGCAGCTTTGGCAAAATGTCTGGTTCGGTTGACCTCTAAAAAGGTCCTGAGAAAATCTATGTCCATGCAGCATTTATAATCCTTTTGATCTAATAAATTCAATCTCTTTTTTCGATTGTTACCTACAAATTATTTCGCTTTTGTTTTTAGTCCCTTAGCCATACCTTTAGCTCATAAATTTTAACTATTTCCTTTGGAGAATGCTATGAAAGTTTTTTTATTTTCTGTTTTATGTAGTGCCCTACTTTTTTCTCAAGATATTTTTGCAGCATCGGCTGAAGAAAAAGCGGCAAAGGCCGATTGTATTCAATCTGCGCAAGACTATGGGATTGAAGAGGCGGATAAAGAAGACTATATCGTCAATTGCGTTGAAGAGGCCCTAATCGACATCAGCAATACTAATGCGGAAACTGTGGAAATGGAGCCAGAACAAGGCGAAGAAATGCCAGCAGATAAAGAGCAGTAAAAAACAAACCAATAAAAAGAGGCAAGATCATGAACATATTATTTGTCACCTACCCCTGGGATAGAATCGAAGCTTCAACTGACACCACTCTAAGATTAATCTACGAGTGTGCTTTAAGGAAGCATAGAGTTGGGATTTTGGTAGCTTCAAATCTAACGATCAGAGATTGCGTGACGAGTGGTTTTTGCAAAATGCTGGTGCTCCCGCAAAAGATCTCCAGCAACCTAGTGCGTTTTCATCAAAAGATGGAATTTAAAGAGCAACTCTTACCTCTTTCTGGCTTTGATGCAATTTTTATTCGCTCAAACCCGCCCATTGATATCACCATGCTCAATTTCTTAGATTCTGTGCGTGATGATACTTTTATTATCAATGATGTGGACGGTCTTAGAAAGGCCAACAACAAGCTCTATACTGCCACATTTGATGACTCTATTATCCCCGTTACCCATGTTTCAAAAAACAAGGCCTATCTAAGGCGTGTGCTTGCCGAATCCCAAGACGAGAAGATGATCCTAAAACCCTTCAATGGCTATGGGGGCAGCGGTGTAATTGTCTTAGAAAAGTCCGCCCAGTCTAGTGTTAATAGTCTTTTAGACTTTTATATTGATGGGAAAAATGAAGAAAATTATGTGATTTTACAAGAATACCTTCACGGAGCAAGTGAGGGGGATGTCCGCATTTTAATGCTCAATGGTGAGCCTATCGGTGCCATGAAGCGGGTTCCTGCACAGGATGATGTGAGAAGCAACATTCATGCTGGTGGAGAGGCGAAAAAACACGTCTTAACCAAAAAAGAGCTGGCTCTTTGTAAGAAGATTGGCCCCCGTTTGGTTGCTGACGGTTTATATTTTGTTGGCATTGATGTGATTGATGACAAGGTGCTGGAAGTGAATGTACTTAGTCCTGGGGGGATTGCCCGTATCAATAAACTCAATCGAGTGAAGTTGGAAAAAAAGGTAATTGATTTTGTTGAGGAGGTAGTAACGGCCAGAAACAGAATTCACCTTCGCAAAAGCGAATTCAAAAAATCAGTAGAAAATGCTTGAGCTAACTTTTGAGCAAATGCAAGAGAAAATCAGGAGGGGGCAGACTTTTACCGCCTGTACCCCTGATGGCTCTTTGCTTTTAGAAATCCAAGACTACCTACCCTATTTGATGGTTGCCCTTCATGGAGGCCATGCTGTGCCTCCCGAGTTTGAAAAGGCCTATGCCTTAAAAGGCGAGCAAAGAGTAACGGAAGAAGATCCTCACACCGATCAGTTGGCTCGCCTAGCACCAATTAGCTTGGTTGCTCAGGATTCTAGGTATTTTTACGACTTAAATCGACCTCTTGATCAAGCCTTATACCCTAGGGATGCTTGGGGCCTTGCTATTTGGCAGGGGGGCATCCCAAAAGACTTAAAAAAAGAAGCCCTAAGACGGCACCAACAGTTTCATGATCTTTTAAAATGCTTGGCTGCAAAACTAGTTTCAACCTACGAATCCGTTTTAATTTTGGATATTCATTCTTATAATTCCAGCAGACAGGCGGTGGGTGCGCCTCTCTTTAATCTTGGAAGCCATTTTTTAAACAAAGATAAAAAGAAACTTGCTGAGTTTTTAAGAAGGGAATTGAGTAAAATTCAAATGCCAAATCTGCCAGTTACAGCTGAATTCGACGTTGTTTTTCAAGGTAAGGGATATCTAAGCCAATGGGCAAATAGCGAATCTGAACAGATCACCTGCATTCCCATAGAAATAAAAAAAGTATTTTGTGATGAAGAAAAGGGGGAATTATTCCCGCTTGCCTTTGAGGAATTAAAAAAGGGCATGGCTGATGTTTTTAGCAAAACGGCTCTACAATTTTCTAAAAAAACTACAAATCTAAAGCTGTATAAAAAGAGACTGTTAGTTTCAAAAGGCTTAGATGAAGAAGTGCTTAAGTTAGATCAGGCCTTTTTTAAAATGGTGAACAATTTTGACCTTTTGTCTCATGTGAACCCCATAAATCTGGAGTCAGCGAAGAAGAAATTTTTAAAATCACGCAACAAAAGTATCCCTGTTTTTCGCTACAGACAACTGCGCCTAGATCCTTTTTTACTAAAAAGAAAACTCTTTGAGTTACCCATTGAAAAGATTCGAGACCCGCACCTGCAAGGGATCTATCGTGATAGCATCTTAGCATTTTCGCAAAAAGCAGACATGTTGATTCACTTGGGAAGTAGGGAATTTTACTATCAATCTTTGGCCTATTTTGGTGAGCCTGATGCTATGGATATTGCCAATGCGCAGTTTCTACTTCATTGCCCAGAGCACCCTAAAGAAGGCACTAAAGCTTTTGTTAGCCCAGAAGAAGCCAAGAAAATGTTTCAGGCCGCTAGCGCAGATTTGGGCTTTAGCTTTAAGGTTGAAGAAAACCGAAATCTGGTTTCTGATGCCCTGGCGATCAATCAAAAGCTCTTGATTCAACTTAGAAAGGGCGCTCAATTTAGCACACAAAAAATTCAGGCCTTGATTCACCACGAGGCTGGGGTGCATCTATTAACCACTAAAAATGCCCGTGACCAACCCTTAAAATTAATGTCTTTAGGACTGCCGCAAAATACGAGAACCCAAGAGGGTTTGGCTATTTTAAACGAATACTTAAGCGGGAATTTGACAGTAGTCAGGTTAAAGGAATTGGCTTTAAGGGTGATGGCTGTGTCTCAGATGGCCAAGGGTGCCGACTTTATTGAGGTTTTTCACTTCCTTAACGAGACCCAAGGTTTAGAGGAAAATAAAGCCTTTACCCTTAGCTCTCGGATATTTAGGGGTGGAGGTTTTACCAAGGACTTTTTATACTTAAATGGTTTGATCAGTTTGCTTAAGTTACGACAAGAAGAGACCAATATAAATAGCCTTTTTATCGGAAAAACCTCCCTTGAGTATTTGCCTGTCATTGAGCAATTGATCGAGCGCAGGATTTTAGTTCCACCAAAGCACTTGCCACAACCCTTTTTGCACCCAAGCGAAGGTGACCAAATTATCAATTTTTTAATCCAAGGCATTAAATGCGCTTAGGTAAAAATTTAAAAACGAAGTTCAGTAACATCTGCAATTGAAACTTTTACACTTACCTCGCTCTTAAATTGGTGCTGTCTTTAACTTCGCTAAAACTTCTTTGACTTTTTCTTTATTAGTCGGTGTAATGAAAAAATTCATATTTAGGCTAAAACAAGCTTACCAGACTTTACCGTGGCAGTCGTAGCAACCAGGGCGAAGCTTTCCATAGATATTTGCTTTTTTTAAGGTTGTGCCCCCATGGCATTGCCCACAATCTGTAGGGGCATCATTGGTGATCGCTTTGTGCATCACACCACTATTATTTACCTCGTGGTTATCATTATTCCACATCACCCCGTGGCAAGAGTTGCAGCTTGGTCCATTCTGCCCTTGCAGACTTACCCCGTGGCAAACGGTACAGTTTTTAACCCCACTATAGAGTTTGGAGCCATGCTCTGCATCGTTTAGCTCAATGCTATGGGAAACAATGCCAGGGAATTCTTTACAGGCCACAGCGGTAAATAGGGTGAATAAAACCACCAGAGATAAAATTAGAATCCGCATAAGAAACTCCCACCTAAAAGGCCACCAAAGGTGCCAAAATTTGCATCACAGTTTAAGCCCAAAATACTGGTGCTTATTCGAATTAGCCCTGTACCATAGTGGATGTCAGTAGCGGTAAAAAAGGGGCTAGGGTCGCCTGTAGTATTTTCCGTTTCAGTGGTCTCTGCAACACCGTAACTTATCCCCGGGCCAATTTCATATTCTCCGAATTTCCAAGTCACAAAATAACCCAATTCCCATGCATCAAAGGTCACAGAGGTATTTCCTGTAACCCCTAAGTAGGTAGTTTCACCTGAGCCTGAAAGGCTATGCTTGGTTAAAGTTACCTCTTGTTGGTTTTTGGAGACATCCCAAAATAGTAAACCATCAGTGGCGTAACCGCCCATGATACTTGTCCCGCTTAAGGGCAGTACTAACAAAGTTTGGGATACGCCAGCCTTTAATTTTAGGTCCCCAGCTTGGGCGACTAAGGGGACGGTTAAAAAAAAGATACCTAGTAGCAAAATTTGCCAAGCAGGTAGGGTTGGTAAAAGGGCTTGTTTCATGGGGGTTCTCGCTCGCTAATTTAAGCACAATTTTATTGCTATTCTATGTTTTTGAAAAGCTAAATCATTTTTCTGTACTTAGTGACCATTCTGGTTTTTTGGTCATATTGAGTCAAGTATAATTTTTAAATTTGCTACCAAGGGGCTATTTTTACAACCAATAGTTATTTGCTGGTCATAACATGGGTGCCATCCCAAGAGTCATCAGGCGGGTTTTTAAGAAAAGCCTCACAACGAACGATGTAGATTTTGGCCGGAGAATCCCCCTCCAAGCGGTTAAATTGCCCAAGGGCCAGTTCAAATTTTTTCGCATGATAAAGCGACAACCCTGCTTCGAAGATTAATTTTTTCTCTTCTAGGGGTATTTTTTCGGTTTCACTTTCAAAAGCCATTACTTCAAAAATTTTAGAACCCTTGAGTTTACCTTTTACCACAACTCGATCGATTTCTCTGATGCAAAATGTTTTTTTAGCCTCGCTTTTCATGATCTCTGATTGTGTCGATTCAGAAATTAATATGGGGCAGCCATAGTAGGCCGTCAGTTGCTCAATACGTGAAGATAGATTCACATTGTCGCCTATCACTGTGTAGTCTAAGCGCATTTCAGAGCCAATGTTACCAGCGATAACATCACCAGTGTGAATTCCAATCCCAATTTTGAGTGGGGTCTGTAATATAGAATTGGTTTGATTAAATTCTTTTAGGGCGCGGGTCATTTGCACAGCAGTGGTAACGGCTCTAACGGCATCATCTTTGGCCTTGATGGGGGCGCCAAATATAGTCATGATGGCGTCGCCAATGAATTTATCTATGGTGCCTCGATTGTCAAAAATAACTGTGGTCATTAAAGACAGATACTCATTTAAGAGGCTAACCACATCTTGGGCAGGGAGGGATTCTGAAATGCTCGTAAAGCCACGGATATCAGAAAACAAGATGGTAACATAAGCGCTTTTCCCGCCTGGCTCTAAGTTGGCCTCGGAGCTGTAAAGGTCATTGATTAACTGTGGTGGCAGGTAACGCTCCATCATTTTTTTGGCGTTGGCTTCGACCATCATTTTTTTGTTGGAAATGGTAATGGAGTAACCAATCAAGAGGATGAGAAATAATGGAATACTAACCTGAAATATGATGGAGGCAGGAACCCCAAAATAAAAATTTAAGGTATAAAAAACCACAATCGAAAGTGTACCTGCGATGATAGTCCCGCTTCGTGAGTAACGGAGTAAATTGATCAAATAGAAGATCAACACACCTGCAAAGGCGTACCAAACAATACTGGTTAGATCCGCAGTCAAGTTGGCATCAAAAACAAAGGAAAAAAAGACGTAGGAGTAATCCAGCAAAATAATAAGGTAGATTAACCGTTCACTATAAAAATCCTTTTTTAAAAGAACCCCAATCCCAGTTGAGTAGACTATAAAAAAGGTGGAGGTGATGATTGCAGCAAAAGTGGGGGCCGACGGGTAAATATCAATGATCCCAAAATAATCAATAAAATCCACGATACCTAAATACGCTAGTATCATCCTGATGGTTGCGACCCGTTTTTCATTTTTTAAGGCCTGGGTTTTTAAAATAGAGTCGACTAGAGAATGATGCATCTTGTTTGAACCGTTAAAAATTCATTTTCAGGCGTCTAAATTGGAATAAACTTACCTTTTTGAAAGATTGTTTCATGTTCCTTTTTTTATTAGTACTCCAAATTTGATTTGTCTCACTTGCATCACTCTTGAAATTAAAAGCCTATCCCGCTAGGTTGGCCCCTACTTCTACCATAAAATTGCTTTTCCGACTATTTTGGCAGAGACAAGTTTGACTTCAATTTGAATCATGATACACTAGCCATGTACATAAATTATAGGCAGTCTTATGAAACCGATTGATTTAAGTCTAGAAGCAAAAATCCAAACCTTGGCTCAGAAGTTATGGGCCGCAACCTTAGAAAAGGCACCGGGGCTATTTGACCAAGACTACTGGCAAGGGAGGCTTTTAAATCTTGTGATGAAAGACCCAGCATTTAAGGTGGATTTTTTTAGATTCATTGACGTGTTGCCTATCTTAACTCGCTCCAAGGATTTCACCGAGCACATTGAAGAATACCTGCTCAAACCTCACCACCAATTACCACGATTTATAGAGTTGGCGCTGCAAGCCTCTACTTTCAAACTTATGGCTCCTTTTGCCAGTAAAACCATCAAGTCAAAGGTTAGTGACCTTGCAATGGGTTTTATCTTGACCGACCAAATGGACCAAGTCCCTGAAAAACTTTTAGAACTAAATCACGCTGGGTTGGGCTATACTGTCGATTTATTAGGTGAAGCAACTTTAAGCAAAGAAGAGGCGACAGGTTACCAAAAAAAATATCTCGACTTGGTTGATCAGATCGCTGAGGCCACTAGAAGGCAACCTGCCAAGGGCAGACTATCTGAGTGGGTGCAAGGCCTAGGAAATATGTCCATCAAGGTAACGGCTTTTGCCCCTTACCTTGAGGCTGCTGACTTGGGGGGCAACCTTGATCGGCTAGAAGAAATGTTGTTACCCGTATTTCTCAAAGCCAAAAAGCAAGGGATTTTTGTAAATCTAGATTTGGAGCAGTGGCAATATCACCAACTGACCTACCAGCTTTTTGCCAGGCTGGCCCTACACCCCGAGTTACAGGATTACCCCAAAATTGGGGTCGTTGCTCAGGCCTATTTGCTCTCGATAAAAGAGGACCTGCATTTTCTTTTGGACCTTGCCCAAAAAAGGGGGACCCCCTTTAGTATTCGTCTGGTCAAGGGAGCCTATTGGGATTATGAAGTAATCAACGCCCAGAGCCACGGGCTGCCTGTTCCTGTATTCTTACAGAAGCCTCAGACCGATTTGGCCTATGAGCAAGCGAGTCAATTTATTTTAGAACATTACCAATTGCTTCGCCCCGCTTTTGCCAGCCATAATTTGCGCAGTTTGGCTTTTGTTTTAGCCATGGCCACAGAGTTAGAAATTCCAAATTCTGAGTTTGAAATTCAAATGCTTTATGGCATGGCAGAGCCCACCAGAATGGCGCTCATAGACCAAGGTTATTCTGTTCGACTCTACACCCCCGTGGGGGATTTGCTGCCTGGAATGTCTTACCTGGTTCGTCGCTTGCTTGAAAATACCAGTAACGAAGGTTTTTTACGCCAAAGCTACCAAGAGCATGCGCCCTTAGAAAGCTTGGTGCAAAATCCCAAGGATTTGATTCAGCCTGTTAGGGATTCAGCCTCAGCCACCAGCACCTTCAGCAACTGCCCCGAGCTAGATTTTTCTTTGCTGCAAGTAACTAAAAAATACCAAGAAGCGCTGGATGAAGTTTTAAAGACCTTGCCCGCCAAGGTTCCTGGGGTGATTTCTGGTGAAAGGTTCTACCCCAGAAACTCTAAATTAACCAAAAGCCCCAATGACCCCCAATTGGTGGTAGCCGAGCTGCACCCTTTAGAAATTAATGAGGCTGAGTTAGCCGTAGGTGAGGCGGAAGGCGCTTGGCCCAGTTGGTCAACAAGTGAGGTGGCAAAAAGAGCTGATTACCTTGATCGCTTGGCAGATATCTTAGAAGAAAAGCGATATTTCTTTTGCGCGTTGGAAACAGTAGAGGTGGGTAAACCCTGGCCTGAAGCCGATGGAGATGTGGCTGAAGCCATAGATTTCTGCCGTTACTACGCCCAAGTGGCCCGTGAAACCTTAGAACCTGAATCCTTAGGGCAACTGGATGGCGAGGAAAATACCCTTTATCATGAAGGGCGTGGGCCAGCGGCCATCATAGCCCCTTGGAATTTCCCCCTAGCCATTCTTTGTGGGATGACTACAGCGGCCCTTGTCGCTGGTAACCCTGTCTTGATCAAACCCAGTTCCAATGCCAGTTTGACAGGCTATCATTTCTTTTTGGCCTTAGAGGAGGCAGGTTTCCCCAAGGAGGTAATCCACTTTTTGCCAGGCGAGGGCAGCAGTTTTGGCGGTTATCTTGTTGATCATATAGCTGTGCCTTTGGTGGCTTTTACAGGCAGCAAGGCTGTGGGGCTAAAAATACTGGAGAGGGCAGGGCAGGTCAAGGAAGGCCAGAAACTCATAAAAAAAGTCGTTTGCGAGATGGGAGGCAAGAACGCTATTATTGTTGATGCCGATGCCGATATGGATTTAGCAGTGGTAGGCGTGATACAATCTGCCTTTGGTTTTGCAGGGCAGAAGTGTTCAGCTGCCTCTCGGATTATCCTTGTGGGAGATGCAAAGACGTTGTTTCTTCCAAGGCTATTGGAATCTGTTGCCTCTATGCCAGTAGCCCCTGCAACCTCGCCGAACTGCCGCTTGGGGCCTGTCATCGATCAAGTGGCTTTTGATCGTTTGAAAGCAGTGGAGAAAAACTTAACCCATGAGGCTAAATTGCTGTTTAAGGGAAGTGTTCCTGAGGGAGGGTTTTATATTGCGCCCCAGATCTACCAAGTAACAGACCGCCAACACCCCCTATTACAAAAGGAGTTATTTGGGCCTATCACCACAGTGATTTGCTGCCCCGATTTTAATGCTGCTTTGGATGTAGCCATGGATAGTGAATACTTTCTTACAGGGGCAATCTATTCTCGCAACCCCGCTCATTTGAGTTTGGGCAGGCAGCGCTTTAAGGTCGGGAATTTATACCTAAACCAAGGTTCCACGGGGGCGAAAGTGGAGCGCCAGCCCTTTGGTGGCTTTGGTATGAGCGGTACAGGCACCAAAGCCGCAGGGCGAGACTATTTAAAAAACTTCACTCATCCCCGTGTTGTAACAGAAAATTTAACTCGTAGAGGTTTTTCACCCACCCTACTTTTGTGAGGTTCGAATGAAAGATCAAGGACTGGGATATTGCATTGAGGCCCACCTGTTAGATAGCCTGCTTTTATCCCAATTATTAGACCAACTTGCCACTTTAAGGGTGGAGTACCTAATCGAAGAATGGAAGATCGGACCGACTCGCAAAGTACCGAGCAGAATTTGCTTGCGCCTTTGGCCCAGCAAGAAACAGCTTGAACCTTTAAGGTTATTAATGTCTAACTTTGATGCTGAAGAAGGGGAGCCAGAAACAGGGGAAGTCGAGGTTGCGCCGTCGCCTAAAGATGGAGTTTACCCCGGTGGATTTATCACTACCAGCAACCAACCAACAGAGGTTTTTTATAAAAACCAATGGCTCAAGGTTGAAGATCTTTGCATGGATGCCGCCATCAAGGTGGCACATAGCAAAGCCAAGGCGGTAAAGTTTTTCGAGGTAAAAAAGGGGGACCTGATTGCTGTTAGTGACTTAGGTGTTCGAGTTCATTTGCCCCCTCCCCATAGCAATGATGAAGGGTTTCATTTTATGGGCTCGCATGTAAGCAGTGAAAAACCCTGGCAACAGGTAATTACGAACATAGCAAAGCAAATAAAAGGTCTCAAAGGTAAAAAGAAGGTGTTACTTGTTGGCGGCCCTGCCATTGTCCACACAGGTGCTGCCGTTGATTTGAGCAACCTAATTGAAGAGGGTTGGGTGCAACTACTATTTGCAGGCAATGCCTTGGCAACCCATGATATCGAGGCTGCGCTGCTGGGGACCAGTTTGGGGGTAGACCTAAAAACAGGCCAGAACCAACATTTAGGTAACAGGCACCATTTGCAGGCGATTAATAAAATCCGCCAATTAGGGGGCATCTCTCAGGCCGTTAAGCAGGGGGTTTTAACCGCGGGGATCATGCACACTTGTATTAAAAATGATGTGGATTTTGTTTTGGCTGGTTCCATTAGAGACGATGGACCCTTACCTGAAGTGATTACCGATGCAATTGAGGCGCAAAAGGCCATGAAGGCCCGTCTGCCAGAGGTGGGTTTGGTTTTGATGGTGGCAACCTTGCTGCATTCAGTGGCAGTGGGAAATCTGCTCCCAGCGGGCATCCCGACCTACATGGTGGATATTCATCTAGGTGCTGCCACCAAGTTGGGCGACCGAGGAACGGGACAAGCAGAATCGTTGGTTATGGATGCCAAGTCTTTTTTGCATGAACTCCGTTTGGCGCTTGGTCCGTGAAAGCTCTACTTTGTAACCCCGACTTTTTTGGGGTACAATATGAGATTAACCCTTGGATGCATATGGCAACCCAGCCAGATGCGAGTCTCGCTAAAACCCAGTGGTTGGCCCTTTGTGAGGCTGTGCTGAGTTTAGGGGTAGCTTTAGAATTCATTGCTCCTTTAAAAAATCAGCCTGACATGGTCTTCACCGCCAATGGTGGTTTGGTTCGCGGTGATAAGGTGGTTTTGCCAAACTTTCGTCACCAACAAAGGCAAGGGGAAAGGCCAGCCTTGGAGGCTTGGTTTCAAGTTCACGGTTACCAAACTATTAGCTTGCCTGAAACCTACCCCTTTGAGGGGGAGGGGGATGCCTTATTTGCTGGGCCGAAATTATTTGCAGGCTACCAGTTTCGCACCCACCTTGGTGCCCACAGGCGGTTGGGTGAGATCTTTGATTGCGAAGTCGTTTCTTTAAATCTAATAAACCCAAACTTCTACCATTTGGATACCTGCTTTTTCCCCATTAATCCCAATTTGGCTATCTATTGCCCTGAAGCCTTTGATAACTACGCAATAAAACTAATAAAAACCCATTTTAAGGCTGCCATTGCTCTGTCAAAGGATGACGCAGCAGCCTTTTGCTGCAATGGCTTGGCTTTGGGGAACAACTTGATCCTCCCCAAAGGTTCAGAGGGGTTAAAAAAACAATTAGAGTCATTGGGTTTTGCCGTGGCCTATCTTAATTTTAGCGAATTTATGAAGGCTGGTGGCGCTGCAAAATGCCTTACCCTTTGGCTGGAGTAAAGGAGGGTCTGAAATTGGTTTAAAGCTTAGTGCTCTAACAGCTCACAAGCAAAAAAAACCATTTGCTTTGTTCAACTTGGAGCTGGGTAAAAGTACAAATTTCCATAGTCATATGGGCCTCGTTACCAGGCGAACTGGCATTATAAAAAGTCTTAAATGCTACTTAAAAGGTCACTATTTTTTTGGTGTTTTTTGAGTAGTTCTAACAGCTTTTCCATAGCGTTAACTTCATTCAGCTTGGCCAAGGAGCGGTAAAGGTCGCCTAGGTTTTCATATTCTTGCGGCTCAAATAAAAGTTCGGCCCTACGAGTCGCACTTTTTAAAACATCTATGGCTGGAAAAATCCCTTTTTGGGCCAGATTTTTAGAGAGCACTAATTCCATGTTGCCCGTGCCTTTGAATTCTTCAAAGATCACTGTGTCCATAGCGCTGCCTGTATCCACCAAAATTGTGGCTATGATGGTGATTGAACCTGACTCCTCTACATTACGTGCAGCCCCAAAAATCCGCCTTGGGATCTCTAATGCGCCAGCGCCAACACCGCCAGAAAGAGTTTTTCCGCCGCTGCGGTGAGTATTGTTGTGCACCCTTGCCAGACGAGTCAAGGAATCGAGTAAAATCATTACATCATGCCCTGCGGCAGCTTCTTTAAAAGCCTCAGATATAACCTGATCAGCAACTTTAATATGGTCTTCTTGGCCTTGGTCCATGGAAGAAGAATAAACATTTGCCGTAACACCACGTTTAAAATCTGTAACTTCTTCCGGCCGCTCGTCAACGAGTAGGCAGAATACTTTCATGTCTGGGTGGCCCGTGGTTACGGCTTTACAGATGTTCTTTAAAAAGGTGGTTTTTCCTGAACCTGGTGAAGACACCACTAGAGCACGCTGACCCATGCCGATGGGGCAAATTAAATCCAATGCCCGAATAGACAGGTCGTCACTACCCTTTTCCAATTCAATACGGGGGTAGGGGTTGACAGCCGTCCCACCTAAAAATTGTTTTTCCTCAAGCGATTGAGTTTGTCTTTTTGGGTTTTGGTGATTTTGTGTGTGGCGATGTGCAGGGTTATGCTGTTTGTTGTTTTGTTGTGGTCTGTTCTTTTGCTGCGCATTTCGCTGTTGCGAGTTTCGCCCTGCGGGCTTTTTATGTCGATCTTGGATGGGGTCTCTATGGGATTTCGTTTTTTTTTGGGAGGGGTAGTTAGTAAGCTTTTATACTACACGCATTTCGGGGTTTTCGTCAATTGGTCGCGTTTTTGATATTGATCTAAACAACAAAATTTTCGATGTATTTGACCGAAGCTATAAAAGATAGCAATATACTACAAAATCCAAGCTGGCTAATCAACGTGGGTATTTTTTGAGGGAATAGGTATGGTGATCACTTTGGCCTTTGATGTTTATGGAACCTTGATTGACACCCAAGGTATCACAAGTCTATTAGGAAGATTGGTTGGAGAACAGGCAAATGCCTGTTCAAAAGCCTGGAGAGAAAAACAATTAGAGTATTCTTTTCGGCGAGGCTTGATGCAGAAGTACCAAAATTTTGCACAGTGCACCAGCGATGCTTTAGATTACACTTGTTCGACTTTAAATTTGCCGCTTTCACCCCAGCAAAAGCAAGAACTTTTAGAAGCCTATAGTTTTTTGCCCGCCTTTGCCGATGTTGCGCAAGGTCTTAGCCAAGCTCAAAAGGCTGGGTTTAGGCTTTTTGCCTTTTCTAATGGTAGCACGACTGCTCTAGAAAAACTGCTTACCAATGCAGGTATCAGAAAGTTTTTTGTTGATCTTGTCAGCGCTGATGAAAAACAAACCTTCAAACCTGACCCCAAAATATATGACCACTTTTTACAGCGTTCTGGCGCTCTGAAAGAAGAAGCATGGCTAGTTTCTAGCAACCCCTTTGATGTGATTGGCGCCGCTGCATGCAGCATGAACAGCGCTTGGGTGCAGCGTTCGGAAAACTCTATCTTTGATCCTTGGGAGTTCCAACCTAATATGATAGTCAAATCTCTTTTAGATTTAACAAAAGGCATTCAAGCAAATATGGAGTTAAGAAAAACTAAAACCAAGCAAGGACCCAGTTAACCACAGTGACACCGAGCAACAGGGCAAAGGGTGGATCGAGGGTAAAGAGGATAACCAAAAAGGCTAAGCCGCCAAAGAAGAGGGTCTTGCCCCAGCCGATCAAACGGGGAACCTGTGCCCAGTGAAGGTTTTCTGCTTCTTCCAGGGTTAATTTTGGCTGTTTTTTAGGTAAATGTAGGTGCGGTAGATGTAAATGTGGTAAGTGCCAGTGGTGCAGGTCCATTAGGTCCTCCTGTTTATCTGTAGTTTAGCATAAAAGCTGACAAAAATACAGTGGGGCTGATCCTCCTACTCCACAGGGTGCCCCGCCAGTTGCCACTCGGGGTAGCCAGCATCCAGGCGGTGTGTCTCAATTCCCTTTTCCCGCAAACGCTTGACCGCCTCAAATGACAATATGCAATAGGGGCCACGGCAATAGGCGATGACTTCTTTTTGGGCTTGGTGCTCATTGATAAAGTCTTCTAGCTGGGGCAGGGTGACGTTGATTGCCCCTGAGATGTGCCCTGCCTCGAATTCATCTGGTGGCCTAACATCGATTAGGGTCACAGAGTCGGCCTGCAACCGCAGGATTAGCTCTTCACTGGAAATGGCCTCCAAGCTATCCTTGGCAGTTAGGTGCTGGTCGATCAGACGGTCGACCTCAGCTAAGTTATTGACGGCTATGTTGCCCAAGGAATTAAAAATTTCCAGCACCATCTCATTGGCGATAGAATAGTAGACATGCAGCCCCTTCTTGCGATTTTTTACCAAATTGGCGGCTTTGAGTTGCTGTAGGTGCTGGGAACAATTGGCATAGCTCAACCCTGAAACCTTGGTTAAGGATTCCACACTATGTTCCCTTTGGGCTAAGTATTCTAAAATTTCCAAACGGTGAGCACTGCTCATAGCCTTGGCTATTTTGGCAAACTGTGAATAGAGTAAGTGTTTGAAATTAGACATCTTTAACCTGATTTGTGTTGCCTTTAATTGAATTTTTTTTACGAGTAAAATAAACCTTTGGTAGGTACAGCACAAGCGCCATTGCACCCAATGCAATCAAGGCCTTAGGCCCAGCCGTGGCAAAGCTTTCACCCCCAGTAAAGGCCTCTTTGCTTAAAAAACCGATATAGGTATAAACAAAAGCCCCAGGTAACATGGTTACAGAGCTTGTAATTAGGTATTTCCAAAAGTTGATGCCTGTTAAGCCTAGAGCATAATTCAAAAGATTAAAAGGAAACAACGGCACCAAACGCACAAAGGCGACAAAGTGCCAATCTTCCTTTTGCACACCCTCCTTTAGTTGGAGTAGCTTCCCTTTGGTTTTTGCTTCTACCCAATCTGCGCCTAAACCTCTGGCGATCAAAAATGAAATCCCAGCCCCCAAGGTTGCCCCTATTGAATTATATACGGTGCCCAAGGTTAAGCCAAAAATAGCCCCACCCGCTAAAGTTAAAAGGGAACCTGGGAGAAAAAGGATGGCTGCGGCTGCGTAAATCAATATAAAAATCAGGGGGCCTGCCCAACCAAACCCTGCAACCGCAGCTTCTAAATTGAGGGAGGCAAGGTCACCTCGGTTTATTGCCGCCCAGATTACAGCACTGGACAAAAACCCAAGACCAATTAATTTCACAGAACTCTTCATAGTATTTTTTATAGTATGGTGAAGTGGCTCGCTTTGAACCGGTTGTGAGGCGTAAAGGCTTTTATTAAAAAAATATATCTTCGATCAACTATTCAATAGATTAATTGAATAGTTAAGAGAAGTAAAGAAAATTCATTAAGGAGCATTCCTTTCACAAACTTGATGGAAAGTAAGGGGATAAAATAAAATATTGATCAACTAAAAACGATGGGATTTTGGCATTTGTGTAGTCAATCATCCTAACATAAAAGTTTTAACTTTAAATTTGTAGCATTTAAACAAATATGGTTCTATAATTTTAGAAGCTCTTGAAGCCACACTTTAATGAAAATTAGCTGAGGAATTACCAATGACTAAGCGACCATTCAACCTCTTATTTACAATAAAACTAATATTTTTTTGGTCCCTTTTTCTTTGGTGGTATTTTACTCAGTCTCAATTTGCTTTTATTTTATTTGTTATTGACGCAGGTTTAATTGCTCCTTTGATTATTTTCTTTCTTGGGAGTAAAATCCCCACCACACAAATCATTCAGGCTGAATCCTCAGAGCTGCTTAAGGCAATGGTAACGGAAGAGGAGTCAGAAAAAGCCAAAATTGAAAAGAAACTGCTTGAGGCCTTGGAATTTGAAAGGAAAATTTTAAACAAAATAGAAAGCGATAAGGATCTACAAGAAACAGAAAACGAAAAACCGTTTACTAGCTATTTAAGAGAAAAGTTTTCCTTTTTCTTTACTAGCTCCGCGACTTTAATGGTCTCCACAGCGCAGTTACTCAACTTTATTAAAAAAATCCAACAATCCTCGCAGGAGCAATTGAATACGGCAAAGGAAGTTGATGCCTCTGTGCTCTCGATTATTTTGGGAAATGAGCAAATTTCAGAAAATACAACGGAGGCAAATGCGCAAGCAGGGGAGACCTTAGAAACGGCGAAAAAAGGTACTGAAATTGTCATCGGCAACGTTAGGGGAATGGGTGAAATTATCGAGATGTTTGAAGGCGTGAATTCTAGTGTGAGTGCGTTAAAAGCTGAAACCGATTCGATCACCAAGGTAATGACCGTGATCCAAGATATATCTAATCAAACCAATATCCTCTCCTTAAATGCTGCAATTGAAGCTGCCAGAGCTGGGGACTACGGAAAGGGATTTGCCTTTGTTGCCGAAGAAGTGAGGAGCTTATCCAAAAAGACTCATATGTCGTCTGATGATATTTGCGGAAAGATTAACAATATAACGATGACTACACAGGACGTTACTAGCCGAATTAAAGATGGCACAAAAAGGTTGGCAGTTGGGAAAAAAACGGCCGAGTCCTTAAATATGCACTTCGAAGAGATTTTAAACCAAGCTACTATTAGTCAGAAAAAGATACAAAGTGTGGTGTCCTCTCTTGAGGCTCAAACTCAAGACATTGAATGCATCCACCAAAGTTCTGAAAGTCTAACGAGTAATATCAACGAAGTTCATCACAATATCAATCAAGCGATTGAAAAAATTGAAAGCCTTTCAAAACGGGGGGAAGGGATTTTAGGCCATATCTTAGATTATAAGCTTGATACTCGGTCCTCCCAAGTTGCAGAAAAAATGAGAGAAATTGCCTCAAAAATTGAACAAGAGCTGGTTATGGCTGGAGAAAATGGAGTGGATATTTGGGATAGGAATTATATAGAAGTTGTAGACAGTTATCCCAAAAAGCACCTTGTCAATTATCTTGATTGGATCGACCAGTCTCCTATTCAAGTGTGGCAAGATGATTTTCAAAAAAACTATGAAATATCATTTTGCGCCTTAGTCGACAATGGAGGTTACTTACCAAAACACAACAGTAATTTTGATGCGCCCTTAACAGGTAAGCCTAAAGAGGATATAATTAAAAGTCGATCTCGAAGGATTTTTAATGACTTTACTGGGCTGCGAGCTGGGCAAAATACGACACCTACGTTAATGCAAGTTTATGTTCGAGATACTGGTGAGGTGATGGTTGATTTATCCACACCCATTTATGTGCAAAATAAACACTGGGGTGGCTTTCGTTTGGGATTTCTACCTGATGTAGACCTTATGGAAAAAACATAGTGCCAAGTGAAAAATAAACAAACTAATCTCTTCATCAACCATTTTTATGTGAAAATTCCCTTTTTTCTAGAAGGGAAAGCATTCGCACAGCCATAATTTACGTAGACGTAACCCAACCCCATAACTAAGAACAAAATTTTATATTTTATTTGACGTAAATAGTTAGGGTCTTGGCGTGATTTGCTAGTTACTAAAGATAGAGAATGGGGTATCTTTGATCTAAATTAGGCGAGGGCTTTTGAGAAGTTAATTGGTTCACTTAGGCAGAGGAAAAGAAATGGACTTTATTCAACACACCATCCAGTGGTGCCAGGGAGAAATCTTTGAGGGGAAGGTTTTTACCTTCTATGGGGCGACCATCCTTTTGGTGAGTCTGCTATTTTGGAAATTCGGAGTCACAGCCAATGCAAAAGCGATGGTCATTCCATTGGCCTTAGTTGGGTTGATTTTAGTTCCCGGTAGTTTCAGTTTAGTGACTAAAAATACCCAGAGAATTGAACAGTACCAAGCGGCGTTTGAACAAGACCCACAGGGATTTATTCAAAGCGAAAAGCTGAGGACCGATGAGTTTATTGCTTGGTACCCAAAGACTATTCTCATCTTTTCTGGGCTGGCCCTGTTGGCCCTTGGTCTATATATTTTTGTTGGTGGTCCGACTTGGCGAGCCATTAGTTTAGCTTTGATCTTAACCAGTTTCACTGTTTTGATGTTAGACCATTTTAGTGAAGAACGGGCAGACAAGTATCACACAGAGATCACCAAAGCATTGGAACAAAGCCAGTGAAATTAGCACCACTGGTTGGCCTGCTGTTGCTTCTGGCTTCTTGTATCGCCATAGCAGCACCAAAAAAACCAGAGCCAGACCAAGAAGTAGTTGTCTTGATTCATGGTTACGGACGTAGCAAGATGGCCATGTGGAGTTTAGAAACCAAGCTAGAGCAGGCAGGGTATTTTGTGGCGAATGTAGGCTATTCTTCGCTTACACAAGATTTACAAGGCATTAAGAATGAAACTTTTGCTCAGATCCAATCTTGTTGTGTTCAGCTTCCAAACCAAGTGCATTTTGTGGGGCATTCGATGGGTGGATTGTTGATACGCAGCTATTTAGCGGAACACCGACCAAAATATTTAGGGAGAGTTGTTTTATTAGGCAGCCCCAACAAGGGCACCGAAGTAGCCGATCACTTTAAAGATCACCCCTTAGTGGGGCTTGCAGGCCCCGTTGCGAGCAAATTAGGGACAGCCAAAGATTCTTTCCCTAACAGTTTACCTCTGCCTGATTACCCAGTGGGAGTTATTGCTGGGGCTGTCAATTCGGGGAAACAAAGCGGAACCAGCAAAATTTTACCTGGGGAAGACGATGGTATGGTGACAGTGGAATCCGCTAAGCTTGAAGGTATGACCGATTTTATTTTAATGCCTGTTGCCCACTATTTTATGCGTTCCAACAAAGAAGTGGCCAAACAGATCATTCATTTTTTAAAAGTAGGAAAATTTCAAAAGTAGTGACACTTATTGTTGGTGCCTTGGCGTAATCTACTAGTGCACTGTCGCTGTTAGTAGCCTAAAGTAAGAATTAAAAATAAACAGTATTTTAACAGAGTTTAGGAGGTCCTAATGACTCAAATTAATAAAGACAAGCCAGTGATGGTAACAGGTGCAACAGGTTATGTAGCAGGCCATTTGATAAAGTTGCTTTTAGAGGCAGGCCTTACTGTTCACGCCCCAATCCGTAACCCAGATGATAAGGGGAAAACGCAGTATTTGGATGGGCTTGCAGAAGCAAGCAAAGGCAAAATCGTCTATTTTAAGGCTGACCTGTTAGAGAATGGCTCTTATGACAAAGCTATGGAAGGCTGCGAATTGGTTTATCACACTGCCTCACCCTTCACTATGGCGGTTCAAGACCCTGTCAAAGATCTGATCGAACCTGCGTTACTGGGTACAAAAAATGTGCTTGAGGCAGCGAATCGAGTGACAAGCGTGAATCGAGTAGTACTGACTAGTAGTTGCGCGGCTATCATTGGTGATACTGCTGACTTATTAGATTTGCCTAATTGCACTGCCACAGAGGAGATTTGGAACGAGAGTTCAACAGAAAAACACCAGCCCTATTCCTACTCTAAAACCATTGCAGAAAAAGAAGCTTGGAAAATCAATGAGGCCCAATCTCGTTGGGACTTAGTTACGATCAATCCGACCTTGGTTTTGGGCCCAGGCATCAACCCAAATGGCACCTCAGAAAGTTTTAACATCTTCAAGCAGCTTGGTGATGGTACCATGAAAGCAGGCGTTCCCAATTTAGATATTGGAACGGTAGATGTTAGGGATGTTGCAGAGGCTCACTATAAAGCTGGATTTACAGCAAGCGCTAAGGGCAGGCATTTGGTTTCAGCTAAAAGTATAACCCTATTAGAAATGGCTAAAATCTTAGACGATCATTTTGGCGATGCTTACCCCTTCCCGAAGAAAGAGCTACCAAAATTTATGGTTTGGTTGGTTGGCCCTTTTGTGGGCATGCCCAGGAAAATGGTTTCTCGCAACATAGGCTACCCTTGGAAGGTTGATAATTCTAAGGCTAAGAAAGAATTGGGGATAGAATTTAAACAACCAGAAGAATACGTGGTTAGCTTTTTCCAGCAACTTATTGATAGTGGCTACTTTAAGGCTCCTTGAGCAAAGCCTTCTTACCCAGACTTTTTGAGTTGGTTTGGCCTGTTGGTCAAACTATTAAAAAAGTCATTTTATGGATAAACTATGAGCCAAAATAATACCTTTGCAATGAGCCCTGGTTATCGGCTTTTATTGATGGATGCGGGACTAGACCCTGATGCTGTGCTAAAACGAGCGGGGTTGCCCTTAAACATCTTTGCTCAAAAACAGGCACGCATCAGCCCTGCCGAATGGTTTTCATTTTGGAAAGGGATAGAAGACGAGGCAGACGATCCTTTAGTGGCTCTCAGGTTTGCTAGTAGCTTTTCGGTGGAAGCCTTTGACCCTTTGATATTTGCCGCTATTTGTAGCGATAATCTAAGCCAAGCTTTAGGCCGCATTCAGGATTACAAAAAAATTCTTGCTCCGATGAAATTACATTTGGAAGTGGGAAAAGAAGTAACCACGGCAGCGTTGGAATGGCTTTTAGTAACACAACCACCACCGAAAAGCTTGGCCGCTGTGGAATTGGTATTTTTGGTGCAGTTGGCTCGACTCTCCACCCGCCACAGGATTGTACCCTTGGCTGTGGAAGCACCACTACCACCAAAAGAAGTTTCTGCCTTTGCTGAATATTTTGGTGTTGAGATAACCCAAGGCGAACGACCTAAGCTTGTCTTTTCCGCCGAGGATGCCGCTCGGCCCTTCCTCACTTCCAACGCTGGAATGTGGAATTTTTTTGAGCCAGATTTACAAAAATGCTTGAATAAATTAGAAGCCCCTGTAAGCACCTCAGAGCAGGTAAAAGCTACTTTGCTGGAACTGCTGCCTAGTGGGGAAACCAGCATTCAAGCCGTGTCAGTTAAACTTGGGGCATCAAGTCGAACCTTGCAGCGACATTTACAAAAAGAGGGGCTTAATTTTCAAGGGTTACTCAATAATACTCGTGAAGAGCTAGCCACCCATTATTTGAGGGCTTCTGATCTGTCTGGGGCCGAGATCAGTTTTCTGCTTGGCTTTGATGACCCGAACTCCTTTTTTCGAGCCTTCCAAAGTTGGACGGGGAAAACGCCAAATCAAATTCGTATTTCTTCATGATTCTACTGATGCAGCCTCTGTTCAAATTGAATTAAACTCTGAATAAAGGGAAACTCCACATTTGTAAGATAAAGGTTTGAATTCAAACTGTGGCAGATAAAACTTGAGTGTATTTAGGGGATGGGCGCAAATTTTGGCCACCCCCCAATAAACCTTATTATAAAATAGGCAGGACTACTTATGGGACTTCATAATCATACGAGTCATTTTGTAGTTAATAACTAAGAACCGAATAAATTGCCAAATGAGGTTGGTCCGCATGGACTTAACAAAATCTGATGGGATCGGTGCGTAGTATTGCTGTTCATCAGCTCTGTAATGGTATTCATCTTTCATCAATTCTCCTATTCTGGAATCATATACCAAAAGGCTTTGCCCTTGGCTTTGTAAATAAAAAGGTAGTGAAGCAGAAATTTAATCCAATGGGCACCTAGGCCCACTTCACCAAATGAGTAGTTTAGGTCTCTTCCCGTTTCAGGGTATTTTTCATAGTCAGGCACTACCGGGAACATTGTCATAGCCGCTGCCCTGCCTTTAGTCAGGCTGTTGCCCGCACTAGCAACACAGGCTGCGCCAATCTCGGCCATACTTGCGTGGTGTGTTGGGGCTGTTGCACCTTTGATCATATCGGCTATGGATAGAGCCACTGCCTTGCCTATCATGGCCGAGGGCATACCTGTTCTAGGTGGCGTCGGGTTGATCGGGATTCCATTTGGGTTGACTCGGGGCTGACTAATAAAATGAGGTGGAGCAAAAGCAATGCCTACTGCAAATAAGTTTGACCAAGTGGGGTTTTGATAGGTCTTTGGCCAATCAGCGCCTGACCATTCTTTATAAGGCTTTGCTTCATAAATAGCATCAACCTTCATAAAGCCATTTGGGGCAAAAAGTCGGGTTGTCCAGTCTTCCCCTTCTGGGCCAACTGCTGTTAGGCCAACACCGCCAAAGGGAGGGATCAACATAGCAAAATCAAAAGAGCGCTCATCCTTATCACCTTGTAAGTCTTCGTACTCAATCTTGCCAGATTCGACTTTTGCAACATGCGCCCCAGTGGTCCAGTTGATTTTTTGCTCAGAGAATAAGGACTCAGTAAAAACTTTAGAGTGGGTTTTGTATCCGCCTCGTTTAATGTGCATTCCACCTACTCCAAAATCGCCTAGATTGGCTTCATTGCTTATATAGTGTAGGTCTGCTTTTTCTCTCACGCCATGTTTGCGTAGCTCAAAATCAAGATTAAAGAGGTATTCAAAGGCTGCTCCTTGGCAAGTGCACATTCCATGGCCTGTTCCCACGAGAAAACGCTTCTCTTGACCTGCCTTCATTTCTTCAACAAGGTTCATAAATTTTTCAGATGCATCAATGGCGTGGTCAGCCGTACAGATTGATTCAGTATGGCCCTCTGGCCCAAGACCAGGGGTTGCACCAAAATTCAGTTTTGGCCCTGTTGCATTTATTAAATAGTCGAAGTGAACTTCTTCTTTTTTACCTTGGTGCCCATCTTCTGTATGTTCCACCACAACAAAGGGGCTAGGGTTTCCCTTGCTGCCTTCAGGGTAGATTGTTTGGGCCTTGGCCTGAATAAAAGTAATGCCCATTTTATCATAAACGGGTTTTAAGGGAAAGGTGACTTGTTTTTTAGTCATCAAACCGACCCCGACCCATACATTTGATGGAATCCAGTTCCAGTTTGCATTTGGGCTTACCACGATTACTTCGTGTTTTGAGCCTAGTTTACGTTTTGCAAATTGTGCCGCCGTGTGCCCTGAGACACCTGCACCGAGAATAAGAATGCGAGACATACATAACCACTTGAATAAGATTTTTTGAATATATCGATCTTCGCATATTCGAATTTATCATACAAGAAGAGAATTTGCTTTTTAGGAACAACTTTATTTTTTCGTATTAAACAGTACATTCCTTTGTGTAGAAAATTTTGCTAGGTGGAACTTCGCTGACTAGAGCCTCCTCTTTGCATATACCAGCTGGAAAATGCAAGAATACTGTCCCGTAGTGCCCATCTAGTCGGTAAATTGGCGGTGAGCAATAACTAGAATGCTAAGTACATGCATGCTTAAATTCCAAATGGCTCCGTATAGTGAAGGGTTCCAGTACCCCTTTTTCTTTTGCATCTAGCGCAACTTAGCTCGGATCTAAGATTCTACAAGCAACAGAGAGACCTTATATTTCGCCTTTTTTCCTCCCCATCAAATTTCAAGTTACTACTTTCAGAGTACAAATTTTTTGAGGCCTAAAAAGCCAAACGAATTTCGGGATTTTGCATTTTGTTTCCCTTCTGTAAATTTCACTATTTGGTGAACTTCAATTTTGCTTTTCATGTAATCATTAAGTATAAAATACAAAATACTTAATAAAAACAGGTAAGTATTAAGTGGCACAGGCTCTGCAGTAGTAAGAATTATGTTGATTCAAAATAAATCATGAAGTCGACAAGAGTAAAGGCGACCAGATATTTGGTCCCTCTTGGGGTGATGACCACCCCTCAAGAAAAGAGACTATATGCTACATCAAATTCATTTAACCCATAAGAAGATCCAGTATCCCTGTTCAGAAGAGACAAATCTGTTAAAAGCCATGTCTCAATCTGGCAAGGCTGGTATTCCTAGGGGTTGCGCCGAAGGTGGTTGTGGTATTTGCAAGATTAAAATTGAAGCGGGCGAGTTTAGAACAGGAAAAATGAGCCGGTCGAAAGTCAGTCTTGAAGAAGAAAAAGCTGGGATTCTGCTCGCTTGCCGAGTTTTCCCCCTTTCAGATCTTAAGGTCTCCATTTTGGAACATAACAAACCAGAACAACCATTTTAAAGGAAGAATATGAATGCAAGAGCAATGAGTACTAAAGGCGTTTTACGCCCAGGGCACGTCCAAATAAGGGCGCTGGATATGGATACTATGGTAAAGCATTACCGTGATAATCTAGGCCTTTTAGAAATGGATAAAGACGATTCTGGCCGAGTCTATTTTAAAGGCTGGGATGAGTTCGATAAATTTTCAGTTGTGATTCGCCCAGCAGACGAAGCAGGCATGGATTTTATGGCTTTTAAAGTTAATGGTGAAGAATGCCTAAAGCAGCTGGAAAAGGATTTAACAACTCACGGTGTTGCTTTAGAGCAACTTCCTGCTGGTGAACTTAAAGGCTGTGGTCGCCGTGTACGCTTTACAGCTCCAACAGGCCACGTATTTGAGCTTTATGCAGACAAAGAGCAAGTTGGAAATGGCATTCCTGAAAATAACCCTGACTGCTGCCCAGATGAACTAAAGGGTATGAAAGCTATGAGATTTGACCATTGTCTTCTTTATGGTGATGACCTAGACGGAACTGTAGAACTTTTTAGAGAGGTCTTAGGTTTTAACTTAGCCGAGCAAGTAACCGATGGTGATGTTCAGGTTGCAGCCTTCTTAACCGTTTCTAATAAAGCCCATGATGTGGCCTTCATCCGCCACGCTGAAAAGGGAAAACTACACCATATCAGCTTTTTTATGGAATCTTGGGAATCCTTACTTCATGCAGCCGATTTGATCTCTCGCCGTAACATTACTCATGACATAGGGCCAACACGTCACGGGTTAACGAGGGGCACAACCATTTATTTCTTTGATCCTAGTGGCAACAGAAATGAAACCTACGCGGGTGGTTCTACTTACTACCCAGATAGCCCTGTGATGAACTGGGATGCAGATCAACTTGGTAAGGCCATTTTTTACCACGATCGTGAGCTGAACGAAAGATTTCTGTCGGTATTAACCTAAAAATTAGTATCTTAGGCCCGCTTCTGTGGGCCTTAATTCAACCTAACCTAGCCTAAAACTGGCCAAGGTTGGTTTAAATAGGCTGAGTTATCGGCTTGTTTAAATGACCCTTTGCTAACCAAATGAGGAATCTATGAAAGAAATTAAACATTTTATCGGCGGCGAATACGTCGGCTCAAAGTCGGGCAAAACCTTTTACGATATAAACCCTGCTACTGGTGAGGTCATTGGACAAGTTCATGAAGGTGGGCAGTTTGAGATTGATGCTGCCGTTACCGCTGCAAAAAAGGTGGAAAAAGTTTGGGGAACCATGCCCCAAAAAGAACGAAGCGATATTTTAATCAAGGTGGCTGAGGGAATTATGGCTCACCGTGAAGAATTTTTAGCGGCAGAAGTGGAAGATACAGGTAAGCCTGTTTCTTTGGCAAACAAGATTGACATCCCCAGGGGAAGCGCTAACTTTGTGCAGTTTGCAGAACACTTTAAGTATGTTGCCACTGAATGTTGGGAGATGGAAGGTGCTATAAACTACGCCCAACGTCGGCCTCTTGGTACAATAGGTGTGATCAGCCCTTGGAATTTACCCCTGCTTTTGATGACGTGGAAAGTTGGCCCAGCAATGGCTGCTGGAAACTGCGTGATAGTAAAACCTTCCGAAGAAACACCCCAAACAGCCAGTTTATTAGGGCAAGTGATGAACGATGCAGGCGTGCCTAAAGGGGCTTACAACGTCGTTCAAGGTTTAGGTGCTGACTCAGCGGGTGAATTTTTATCCAGTCATTCTGGTATTAACGGTTTGACCTTTACTGGGGAAACCACAACAGGCAAAGCCATTATGGCTAAGGCTGCCCAAAACCTATTACCCCTTTCCTTTGAGTTAGGTGGAAAGAACCCTGTTCTAATTTTTAAGGACGCAGACTTAGACCAGTGTGTGGAAACCACAATGCGCAGTAGTTTTGCCAACCAAGGCGAGGTTTGTTTATGTGGATCAAGAATCTATGTTCAAGAAGAAATTTTTGATGAATATGTTAAAAGACTCACAGCAAAGGTGAAAAGCGATGTTGTAATTGGTGACCCAACCGACCCCAAAACAACCTTAGGTTCCTTGGTTTCAGAGGGCCATAGGCAAAGGGTTATGGGTTATATTGAATCTGCTAGAAAAGACGGCGCAACCTTCCACACTGGTGGTAAGGCCCCAACAAACTTGCCAAAGGGATTTGAAAAGGGTGCCTACTTAGAACCAACAATCATCACGGGCTTAGATGAAACCTGCAAAGCCCAAAGGGAAGAAATTTTCGGCCCTGTTGTTAGCATTTGCCCCTTTAAAACAGAAGAAGAAGCTATTGCCCTAGCTAATAATTCTGACTATGGCCTTTCGGCAACCATTTGGACGGAAAACCTTAAAAGGGCGCACAGAGTGGCTGGTGAAGTTGAAGCAGGCATCATTTGGGTAAACGAATGGTTTTTACGTGACTTAAGAACTCCCTTTGGTGGGATGAAAAATTCAGGCATCGGTCGTGAAGGCGGAGTCTATTCTCTAGAGTTCTATACAGAACTCAAAAACATCTGCATCAAACTGTGAGGCAAAATGAACAACATAAAGATTAATGATACGGCCCAAATTTTATATGAGGCGCTAAAAAACAGAACCGTGATCGCTCCCTTGACCGACCAATACCCTGATATGTCGATTGAAGAATCCTACCAAATCTCGCTGGCACTATTAGACTTACGTATCGCCAGCGGAGAAAGGGTCATTGGTAAGAAAATTGGTGTTACCTCCAAGGCTGTCCAAGACATGTTGAATGTGAGGCAACCAGACTTTGGGTTTTTGACAGATAAGATGGCCTACTCTAGCGGTGAGACATTACCTGTCAGTACCGAAATGATCCAACCGAAA
>JASJGK010000031.1:0-3415 GCA_033791585.1 SAR324 cluster bacterium
CAATTTGCCTTGTTCACTTTCATTTTTGTCTGCGCCTTAACGGCTATGTTTCCTTTTCGGAAACTCCTCAAAAAACTTTAATAGTTTTTTGCTTTTTTTTTCCACCAACCGGATTGAGGCTTCGTTTAGCGACTCAACTCGATTAGCTCTTAATTCCTTTTCGGAGAACTGGAGAAAAACTTTAGGATTATTTAATCTTTTCTTTACTTTTTATTTAAAAGTCTTTTAAATCAGTCATTTACATAACTACAAGGTAAGTAAACCACTAGATTAGGGGTGGATAAAGGCTGGATTGGTAGCTCTTTGGGCTGGAAATGGGGGCTTTAACTGCTGTTGAAGGAAAAATTAAGGACTTGGGTGGATGTTAGAGCGACTTATCTTGGAGTGGACATATATTAAGGTATAGTCAGGCATCTAATTAGAGGAGTAAGTCAGGGGGATTTTATACCTTATATATAGGGGCTTATAGATCTGCATAAAATATGGGGGTCACAGAGGGCGAGTTTTTGCCAATTTGGAGGCTATTATTGAGAATTTGGATCAAGGGGAAAATACCCCCTCCTGCGCTCACACCGAACCTTTTCACCAATCACACAGTTGAGAATCGACGCAGCCCAGCCAAATAAAAGAAAATTCTGCCCCTTGCCCAAAAGCGGGCAATTAGTGGTATAATTGAAGCAGTCTAAAAAATGGAGATCACCTTTAGGCCACCCCAAACGAGGCAAATAAAATGACTGAGAACCAAACAGCGACCGAAACAGCAGACTTAGAAAAAAAGCTAATACAGGAAGTGGAGAGACATTTGATGGAGCCTGAACACAGGCAGGAAATCCAAAATGTGATGGCCCAAAGATCAAACGATGCGGCCGAGTACCGAGGGAAATTAAATGTAGCTTTTGAAAAAATCGCCGCCAAAATATTGCCTCAGCTTAAAACAGCCAAGGGGGCGGAAGGCTGTGAAATAACCCTAACCATTTCTGTGACAGAGCAACAAGCCAAGGCTGGGGGGTTGCAGCCAACGATTTTGGTTGTTTGCGCTTGATAAAACCTACAAGGCTAAAACTTACAAAATCAAGAGTTGCAGCAGAAGACCGCTAAACTAGCTCTTTAGCACTTTGCTTAAGTCTGTCAGGGGGGTGATAGCTCCCCCGTTTTCTCGATTTAAAAAGACAGGTGCCATCACTCCCCTTACAAACTTAACTTGTTACTAATAAGAGTTCCCAGCACGGAACTAGCCAGTCCTACTATAAAGGCGATAAAAAGAGAGAGCGCTATAGATATGATTGGGTGATTTTTTATTTTTTCACTAAGTATGTAGAAAAATGGTTTTTTTATCTTTTTTATCTCTTTTTGACATGTTTCAATAGCTTCAACTGCTACTCCCTTCTTTCTCAAGGAAGCTTCGCATTGAACGCAAATTATAGGCTCATGGCAAGAGTGAATAGTATCCATTTTAAGTCCTGTCATATCAAACAAACAACCCCTAGTTACATCGTGAGTCATATTTAATAATACATCGACAGAGGGGACAGTTTTTTTGTTCGCCAAAAATACAAGGGACAAAAAGTATAGAATATTAAAAATAAGGTTTACCCGTGGAATCTTATGACCCGATAAAATGCCTCGCATTTCATGAAATGTCACAACTGCTCTGTCCCCTGTCATTTTTCTTAAATACCAATTCTCTTCTAAAGGAAGATTAGCGATCCCCAAAAGAACATCCTCACTCCCTTTTGCAGGCATACAACTCCCAACTAATTCATCGGAGTAACCCCAGCCATTTAGATCAGAATCAACGGAGAGATCAACATGCTCAATGGCGCCAATAATATTTATTAAATTTGATTTAAATTTACTCAGCATCTCCAACTCAAACTCAGGAGGCATACTACCAGGGAGTACTATTTTTACATCCATATTTTCCTACAGGGATTCCCAGTTTTTCCAACTCACATATTCTATATCCATCGCTTTCCTATCTACAAGATAATACAAAAAAATTAGATGCTGCAATGAATTGGGTGAGGATGTAATATCTAAAAATAAATATCCCTTTCCCAAACAAAAAACCTGTCCCCCAACTTCAAAAAAACCAAAATTCACCTTCCGTGCAATAAAGTGAGGTTTGTTGCAAATTTCAGTGAATTTACCGCAGGCCGTTGCATTTTGGTGCAAGAACCAGTGTTATTATTAAAAAGCCTTTAAATACAATATTTTTTTGCAACTCAGCTCCTTTTAATAGCATAAGCGTCAACCGCAGGATTCCCAACTATAATCAGATAAATAACTCGCTTTCAAGTTAAAGACTCATGCAATAAGTGAGAATTGCTGCAAATAAGTGCGGTTTCGTGCAATTTCGCTGATTCAAAATGCATCCACCTCAAAATTAAATGCATCTCAGCTTCACTTAGCTGCAAGTGACAGTATTCTGGTGAATTTTTTGGAAAATTCCACTCAAAAAGGGGAGCGAATGGTAATCTAACTCATTAAAATTGAAATAAAAATCAACCAAATGGTAAATTTTTAGAAAAAAACTGTCTGGAAGGCTACAAAAAAATGCTGAAGTCACTCAAATTATTGGCTTTGTTTGCTTTACACCTCTATATAAAAAAGGCTTGCTCAATTTAAAATCGGGGGGGTAGGGTAACTTAGAGGTTAACTTAATTAAAGCCCAGTTAAACCACTTGTAAAGACTGATAAAACCAAGATGAATCAAGAGCAGGTTGAATTTTTATTTCAAGAAGTACCTAAAAAGTATTACCAGATGCCCAGTGCCGAGCTGCATGCTCACTGCATGGATGCCAAGGCAAAGCTTGGGGAAGACCTTGTTATTTTGGCCCATCACTACCAGCAAAATGATACCTTTAGGCTTGCAGATGTTTCTGGCGATAGCCTAAAACTGGCCCAAACAGCAGCCAATTCAAAGGCCAAATACATCGTATTTTGCGGGGTGCATTTTATGGTTGAGTCCGCTGATATCCTAGCCCGAGAGGGGCAAGTGGCTCTGTTGCCAAACTTGACTGCTGGCTGCAGCATGGCAGATATGGCTGACGAAGATTCAGTTGAAGATGCTTGGGACCACATTATGGAAGTCACAGGTAATGAAAGCTTAATTCCTATTACTTACATCAACTCTACCGCAGCGCTAAAAGCCTTTGTAGGCAGTAAGGGCGGGGTAGTTTGCACCAGTTCCAATAGTAACAAAATTTTAGAGTGGGCATTCTCACAGGGTAAAAGAGTTTTCTTTTTGCCTGACCAGCACTTGGGCCGCAATACGGCCAAGGCTATGGGAATCCCTAGCAACCAAATGGCTTTATGGGATCGCCTCAAGGATGATGGTGGTCTCACAAATAAAGAAATAGTAGACAGTAAAATTTTGCTTTGGGATGGCTACTGTTCAGTTCACCAACGCTTT
>JASJGK010000032.1:0-35583 GCA_033791585.1 SAR324 cluster bacterium
TAAAACTCACCATGCTAAAACTTGACCCCTATATCAATGTTGACCCTGGAACCATGAACCCCATGCAACATGGTGAGGTTTTTGTAACAGACGATGGCACAGAATCTGATTTGGATCTAGGCCACTATGAGCGTTACACACGTATTGTCACAGGTAAAAACAACAACTTTACCACTGGGCAAATCTACCAGACAGTAATCAACCGTGAACGACGTGGTGAATACTTAGGTAAGACAGTTCAGGTAATCCCACACATTACAGACCATATTAAAGAATGCATCTACTTGGCGGCCGAAGGTTGCGATGTGGCTATTGTCGAAATTGGTGGTACTGTCGGTGATATTGAAAGCCTGCCCTTTTTAGAGGCTATTCGCCAAATCAGCCACGACTTACCAGAAGACCAAACCCTGTTTGTTCACCTGACCTTAATTCCCTATATCGCCAGTGCTGAAGAGCTTAAAACTAAGCCGACCCAGCATAGTGTGAATAAACTGCGTGAGATCGGAATCCAGCCAGGCATTTTACTTTGTAGAACGGATAGAGACTTAACCACAGAACTACGCCAGAAGATTGCCCTCTTTACCAATGTGGCTTTAGATGCTGTTTTTCAAGCAAAAGATGTTAGCTCTGTTTATGAAGTTCCACTTCGCTACGCCGAGCAAAGCCTAGATGAAAAGGTGGCCAAACTCTTAGGCATGTGGACAAAAAAACCCAACTTACAAGAATGGGCCGACCTTGTGGATGCGGAAAAAAATCCTATCGGCGAAGTAAACATTGCTGTTGCTGGCAAGTATGTTGGTTTAAAAGATTCATACAAAAGCCTACACGAAGCTTTGGTGCATGCAGGGATTGCTTTAAAACACAAAGTAAAAATCCACTATATTGATTCTGAAACGTTAGAAAATGGTGATTTGAGTGAAATCAAAAAATGCGACGGTTTGCTCATTCCAGGTGGTTTTGGTGAGCGCGGGGTGGAAGGTAAAATTGCTGCCATCCAGTACGCCCGTGAGAATAACATGCCATTTTTTGGAATTTGCTTAGGCCTACAGGTGGCAACGATTGAGTACGCTAGAAACGTGGTGGGGATAGAAGGCGCAACCAGTGCGGAATTTGACCCCGAGGCGGCTGTCAACCTAATTGATATGATGAGTGAGCAAAAAAATCTTAAAGACCTAGGTGGCACCCTGCGACTTGGTGCCTATGACGCAACCTTGAAAAAGGGCAGCATAATTGCCAAGATTTATGGCGCAACTCAGATCTCTGAAAGACACAGACACAGATTTGAAGTGAATAATAAATATGTAAAAGAGCTGGAAGAAAAAGGCTTAGTGATTTCAGGGAAAAATGCAGACTTAGATCTAGTAGAAACTATAGAAATCAAAGAGCATCCCTGGTTTATCGCTGTGCAGTATCACCCTGAATTTAAATCAAAGCCCTTTGATGCTCACCCCCTGTTTAAGGGATTTGTTGAGGCTTCAATAAAAAACAAAGGGTAAGTTAGGCAACAGACAGAAACTACGCAGTTACTGCAAATCTTTATAAAGACTGTTGATTTCAGAAAGCCAACGGTCCATTTGGCTATTACCTGCAAATTGATCTGGATGGTATTTCTTAATTAATTTCCGGTACACATATTTTAAGTTGCTGCTTGTTGCAGCACCCTTTAATAGGCGCAAGTCTTGGTCGAAATCTTTCCGTTCGGGTAGCCGTGGGAAGGCATTTTGTAGTGAAAAAGTGGAGCGTTTTTTAACTCCCGCACTAGCGATGTTGGCCTTTTGTGTTTCTGAGTTAACTGGCCTGGCTCTGTTTGATTCTGTTTGATTTGGCTCAGATTTATTTAACTCGGATTTTTCTGAATTAGCCCTTAAAGATTCAGCTCTAGAGTTACTATCTTGACTGGTTTTTTGGGTAAAATCAGAAGTTGTTGAGTTAGGGTCTTTGGCTTTGTGTAGGCTTTTTATTACAACCGACATATCCAAAGGCTTAAATTTACGACCTAAAAAAACAGTCTTTTTTTGACCGTCCAGAATATAACTAGCATACCAGTAGGGACCATGACCCATGCCTGTCATACAAGTAAGGCAGCTAGGGTTACTACAGGGTAGATGCTTGATAGAATAGGTAACTCTGACCCCCTTTAAAAGGGCTTCAGACTGATAATCGTAGGCTGTTTGGTTCATGTTTCGTCTCTTGACAAACAAAGTATTTCTATAGGCTTTTAAGACTTCACGATGACTTTTACCGTGACTGAGGCCTAATAATTGTTTTGCAAAATGCAAAGGATATTCCAGATTTAAAAATTTAAAAAATAACTATGAAAGCATTACTCATTTTTTTCTTCGCACCGCTCTTAATTAGCGGGCAACTCTTGGCTCAAACCGTAATCTCTGGTGCTGTGATCGGCCCCAAAGGCCCCGCTGCAGTGGGCTTGAGTGTAGTTTTACTTTCTTCAACAGGTAAGAGACCTATTGAACGTGTAAAAACAGCAGAAGGCGGTAAGTTTATCATTAATTTAAATGCCCCAGACCCCAAACTGACTTACCAGCTGGGCACAAGGTATGCTGGTGAACTCTTCGCCACTCCACCTTTTACCGTCAAGCAAGGCCAAAGATCCGTAACTATGGATATTGAGATCCAAACCATTATCAATGGGCCCTTTGTGGTCACCGGTAAAATGGTGATGGGTGATGGTACTGCCGCACCAGTTGATTTACAGGTGGTTTTGATTGAGCAACTACCAGGTGCCAAAAGCCCCGCTCCTGTGATGATGCGCAAAACAAATGAAAAGGGGGGCTACAAGTTTGAAGCCGATACAGCTAACCCTGGCTCTAAGTATTTCCTAACAGCCAAAGCGGGAAGAACTTATTCCGTATCAAATTATATCCAATTTGCTGAAGGCACCAAAAATTATACCGTTGACCTTGAAGTCCCTGCTGTATCCTTAGACCAATCTCAAATTTCAGTGTCCAAAAATATCGTCTTCTTTGATCTTTATGAAGACTATATTCAGTTAAGTGAAATGCTGATCTTTGAAAATAAAGGTGATAGCCTTGTGGATACTTTTGATACGCCTATGCAGAAAGAATTACCTGCTGGGACCTACCACTTTGATGGCAATGAGCGAGAAGAGCAATCTGTGAGCGCCTTTGATGGCAAATTGATGATCCGCATGTTGATTCCTCCAGGCCGTAGCCAAGTATTTTTTAACTACCGACTGCCAAAGAGCAATGCTTTATTAACTTGGGGCATTTTTGCAGGAACCTCAGACTTTGAACTCATTTCCAGCGGCGCTGGAATAGAGTTGGATTTTGTGGGCCAGCAAATGGGCTCAAATAAAACGAGAAGCAAACACCAGAGCAACCAAACTTTTGTTTCCAACAAAACAAAAATTTCCCCTGACCAAAAATTAATACAGGTGGATATTTCGGGTATTGGTGTGGAGCAGAGAAAACTATTCTACCCAGCCACTTTTTTATTGATCTTCCTTTTGATTGGGCTATTTTGGTATAGCAAAATCAGAAAACCAGATACAAAAGATTAATGGGTCTAAAGACCTACTTAAAAGAATCAGCTCATCCCTTTTATGGCGCAATTACTGCCATGGGGATGTTGATTATTTATGAAATCTTTCTAGTCTGGGAACCAGACCTACCCGTCCTTTACCGCAACGCGCCAGAAGCTTGGATGAGAAATCTCCTCCATTTTTTTGGGCTTTCTCACCATTATGTCAGCTTTTTTTGGATAACCATAGCCCTTGTCGCTGTGCCTCTGCTGCATAAAAAAGGATTGGTTTTTTCTAATAAAATCTACTTTTTTATTACGCTAGAAGCCCTTTTTTGGGGCGCTGTCAGTGGCATACTCATCCAGACGCTCATATCGAGTTTACTCATGGCCCAATCGGGCCTGACAGGTCATTTATTATCTGACTTGGCTTTGGCCATTGGTGCTGGGCTGTTTGAAGAGTTATTTTTCCGTGTTGGCCTAACGAGTCTATTAATATTAGGGCTTTCCCAAGTATTTTCTTGGCGATTAGGGGCTACCATTGTTTCCATTTTTGTTGCCAGTTTCCTCTTTTCCTTAGCCCACTACACAGGTAATGCTGGCGATAGTTTCACCATCTACAGTTTTTTGTTTCGCTTTTTTGCAGGTTTTTGGTTCACTACACTCTACGCTGTGAGAGGCTTCTCTGTAGTGGCTTTAACCCACGCTTTTTACGATATATTCATTATCCTGGGGTAAGAGATTATGCGGCTATGTGAATCCTTGACGAATCACCTTAAACCCGCCAAAATCATTTAAATCTAATTTGACTCATTATATTACGACATAAAACATGAAAAAAGTATTTTTACTGGCCCTATGCCTTACCATGGTCCTTACGGCCAACCTTACAGCCGCTGACTTAAATATTGCTGTTGTTGATTTTAACTTAGCAATTGCCCAGTCAAAAGAAGGGAAACGTTCTAAGAAGTTTCTAGAATCCCAAGCAAAAGCAGCTGGTGAAGAGTTGAAAAAGAAAGAAAAAAAGCTATACCAGTTAGACAAAGAACTGCGAGAAAGCATGATGCTTAGCCCTGAAGCAAAGCAACAAAAAATGAAGACTTTACAGAGGCTTGGACAGGAATTCCAAAAGGAAAAACAAATCGCCCAAAAGAAATTCCAACAAGACCAGAACAAGCACATGCAAAAGATCTTAGGCGATCTTCGAACCATCGTTGAGCAAGTTTCTAAAAAAGGAAAGTATGATATCGTTTTAGAACGACAACTGACCCAGGGAATTGTTTATACCAGCTTAAAATTTGCTAACATCACTCCTGATGTGGTTAAAGCTTACGACAAAAGCCAATAGGAAAATTCATGTTAGACATCCAAGAAATCAAAAAAAGAATTCACCACAGGTTTCCTTTTCTACTCATTGACCGTGTCCTTGAGTTGGAGGAAGGTCTTAGCTGCACTGCCATTAAGAATGTCTCAATCAATGAGCCAATTTTTCAGGGTCACTTCCCTGACCGTGCGATTTTTCCAGGTGTATTGATTGTTGAAGCCATGGCCCAGACTGCAGGCATCGCTTCACACAGTTTGAACCCAGAAGGTAAATTAGCTTTTTTTGCAGGCTTTGATAATGTGAAATTTAAACAACCTGTTACCCCAGGGGACCAAATGATTTTAAAAGCTGAGATTGTAAAGAGCAGAAAAAACATCTATTTTGTTTCTGCCACAGCCACTGTGGATGGGAAGTTAGTTTCTTCGGCCGACCTAAAGCTTGCTATCATTGATTAAGACCTATGACCCACGGCTCAAATAATTTAATTCATCCGACAGCTATCATTGATGAAACGGCAACCATTGCCGCTGATGTTAAGATAGGCCCCTACGTTGTTATCGGGGCAAATGTAGAGATTGCAACTGGCTGCGAAATTCGCCAACATGCAACCGTGGAAGGCCCTACTACAATTGGGGCAAACACCCGAATCTTCCCCTTCGCTGCCATTGGTTTAGAGCCACAGGATAAAAAATTCCACGGGGAACAAAGCAGGCTTGAAATAGGTTCAGACAATTATATCCGAGAGTACGTTACTATTAACCGTGGCAGTGAGTCCGGTGGTGGCGTAACTAAAGTAGGCAACAACAACTGGATTATGGCCTATGTTCATATTGCTCACGATTGTATTTTAGGTAGCAATATCACCATGGCCAACGGCACTACGCTCGGCGGACATGTTGAAATTGGCAACCATGCAACCCTTGGTGGATTGACTGCAATCCACCAATTTTGCAGAGTTGGCGAATACGCCCTTACAGGCGGTCAGTCTATGATCAGCCAAGATGTTGCCCCATTTGTTATCGCTGCTGGAAACAGGGCTAAAACACATGGCCTAAATTATGTTGGCCTTGAGCGCAAAGAATTTACTTCTAGCGAAATTGAAGAAATCAACCAAATTTACCGCATCTTTTTTTTGAGTGGTCTTTCAAAAGACAATGCTTTGAGCAAAATGCGTGACGAATTACCTCCATCAAAAAACTTGGATCTTTTTGCGAACTTTATCGAAAGTTCACAAAGAGGTGTCTGCCGATAAAAAGGAATCATGAAAGTAGCTGTAATTGGATATGGATATTGGGGGCCGAATTTGGTCCGAAACTTTGCTTGGACCGAAGGGGTTGACGTAAAATACGTTTGTGACCTTTCCCAAGAACGCTTAGATAAAGTAAAGGGCATGTTTCCCAGCGTGGAACATACTACCACTAATTTACAGGAGGTTTTAGACGATCCTGAAGTGGAAGCCATTGCTATTTCTACTCCTACCTCAGGTCACTTTCCTATCGCCAAGGCAGCTCTTGAGGCTGGCAAGCATGTATTAGTTGAGAAGCCTATGACTGACAACTACAAGGATGGCAAGATCCTAGTGGATTTGGCAGCGACAAAGGGCTTAACCCTAATGACAGACCACACCTTTATTTACACAGGTGCCGTAAGAAAGATTAAAGAATTGATTGATGCTGGCGAGATTGGTGATATTTACTATTTTGATTCTGTGAGAGTCAACTTAGGCCTATTCCAAAGCGATGTGAATGTAATGTGGGACTTAGCTCCACATGATCTTTCCATTATGCTTTACTGCCTAGATAAAAAACCCCGAGCTGTTAGCGCCCACGGCATGGCCCACGTTAAAGGCCAGCCAGTTAACACAGCTTATATGACTGTTTACTTTGATGATACAACCATTGCCCACTTTAATGTGAACTGGTTGAGCCCTATCAAGGTACGAATGACCATGATCGGTGGAACCAAGAAAATGATTGTTTGGGATGATAACCTAAACAGTGAAAAAATTAAAGTTTACGACACAGGTGTCCATCTAAACGACAAAGACGAAGATATCTACAAGGCCTTGATCAGCTACAGGACTGGCGATATGTACAGCCCACAGGTAGCTAACATCGAAGCCCTAAAATTAGAATGTTCCCACTTTGTGGAATCTATCCAAAACAAAACAAAACCTGATACTGATGGAGCCTTTGGCTTGACCATTGTTGCCATGCTTGAAGCTGCCCAGCAATCATTAGATAATGAAGGTAAAATTATCTCCTTAGAGGATTTATGATTAAGTTACTCATCCATAGAGAAGTTTTTGAAGCAGCTTACTTGCACAAGGATGCACGGGCTAAAGATGCCATAGAGCATGCTATGAGCGATGAAACCACATTGCCTTGGGCAATGGGTGATGTCATCCAAAGATTGGCAACGGCTGGCGTCGCTAAAGGTGTACTAAATAAAATCACCGCTGGGATCTCTTTGATTCCCCTAAACGCTCGTCTTTCTGATGAAGCCTTAGAAGAAGGTGGAAACTTTGAAGAAGCTCTTTACCAAGTTGCTGGAAAACACTTCAAGGCCCAAAGCTTACTCAATTTAAAAGGTGAACCTTTAGGCCGCCTTGCAGCTATTTCACCAGATAGTTTTTTAAACCAAGAAGTTGCAGCGCCAACAAGAGTTGACTTCATGAATTTGACCTATGCCATGCACCCGATTTTTAATCAGGTTGACGGTTGGCATATGGAAATAATCCAAAATACTGCCTTTGCTGGTGGTAATCACGTGAATGAATTCGAGAAGGCCTTTGCTGAATTTTCAGGAACAAAATTCGCAGTTGGTTGCGGTAGCGGAACCGAGGCTTTACTATTTGCTTTAATGGCAATGGATGTAGGCGAAGGTGATGAGGTTATCACCCAACCAAATACCTTTATTGCCACCACAGAAGCCATTTCACAATGTGGGGCGACCATTGTTTTTGCTGATGTTCTAGAAGGCACATACAACCTAGACCCCGCTGAAGTGGCCAAAAAAGTGACTTCGAAGACCAAAGCAATTTTACCAGTTCACCTGTACGGCCAGACTGCCGATATGGATGCATTGCAAGCCATTGCAGATGAGCATAAATTACTTATTTTAGAAGATGCCTGCCAAGCACACGGTGCCGAATACAAGGGCAAGCGTGCTGGCTCCATGGGTGCCTGTGGTGCCTTTAGCCTTTACCCTGGTAAAAATTTGGGCGCTTATGGCGAAGCTGGGGTAATCACTACCAATTCAGAAGAAATTGCCAAAAAGATGAAAGTCATTCGTGAGCATGGCCAAGCTGCCAAGTACTTCCATGATATGGAAGGCTACAACGGAAGAATGGATAACATCCAAGCTGCCGCTGTGAGAGCCAAGGTTCCATACATGAACGGATGGAACGCCAAGCGTAGACAAGCTGCCCAGTGGTATTTGGATGCACTTAGCGGTATTAAAGGCCTCACAATCCCAGTAATTGCAGAAGGCTGCGAGCCTGTTTGGCATTTGTTTGTTGTGCTAGTAGATCAGCCCAACGACCTGCATGAACATTTGAAGGCTAAAAATATTTTCTCAGGGTTCCATTACCCAATGCCTCTTCACTTGCAAAAGGCCTATGCTGACATGAACTTGGGCAAAGGCTCTTTTCCTGTAACAGAAAAAGCAGCAAATACTCTACTCAGCTTACCCATGTTCCCTGAACTGACTAAAGCAGAAGTTGAAAAAGTTGCTTTTGAAATCAAAGCATTTTTTGCCTAAAACCAATTAGGGGTTCGGTTTTTCTTTTTACTTAAAAAGTTGAACCCCTTTTTTCCAGTTCGCTGGCCAACCCCTCCTTAAGACTTAAATCTATGCCCAAATTAATGGTCATTGCTGGTGAAGCTTCTGGCGATTTACATGGTGGAAATGTAATCACTCGCCTAAAAAAGCAAATGCCCGACCTTGAGCTTTTTGGGACAGGTGGGCAACTTTTAGAATCTGCTGGGTGCAAAATATATTACCGTGTAGAAGATTTGGCTGTGATCGGTATCTGGGAAGTTGCCAAAAGATATGGTTACTACAAAGGTATTTTTAACGAAATGGTGGCCCTATTGGATTCAGAAAAACCAGACGCTGTTTTTTTGGTCGACTATGCAGGTTTTAATTTAAAGTTTGCCAAGGAAGCTAAAAAAAGAGGCATTAAGGTAATCTTCTACATCGCTCCACAGGTCTGGGCTTGGAAGAAAAATCGGATTAAAAAAATTAAGGCTTATGTTGATGAGTTGATTGTTCTTTTCCCATTTGAGGTAGAATGGTTTCAGGCTGAGGGTATGGTTGCCCACTGTTTTGGTCACCCCCTATTAGATATTGCTAAACCGAGCCGCCCCAGAGCCGAAGTTTTAGAGTCAATTGGCCTGAGTCCTGCCCACTCTACCTTAGCAATTTTGCCAGGCAGCCGTGAGAATGAAATCATCAAGCACTTACCCATGCTTGTGCCAGCCATTGATTTAATCCATGAAAAGGCCATAGACATTCAATTTGTTTACCCCGTAGCGCCAACAGTCAACATAGACCGAGTAGCTGAATTTTTTAAAAACTCCAAAGCCAAGGTTGTGTTGGACCAAGGCCACACCTATGATATTGTAGCAGCCTGCGACCTCGCAATGGTTGCAAGTGGCACAGCAACATTAGAAACGGCCATACTAGAAACCCCCCTCTTGATTTTTTATAAGGTCACTAAAGCAACCAACTGGATCGGCCGAAACATTTTAAAGCTGGGGGCCATTGGCTTGCCCAACATCATCGCAAAAAAGACCATTGTCCCTGAATTAATCCAACATGATTTTTCCCCTGAATCCTTAGCTAAAAAAGTTTTATCCAGTTTTGATGACCCTCATCTTTTAAGCAAGATGAAAAAGGATTTAAGAAAACTTAAAGAGGAACTTGGTGAAACAGGGGGCTATGATCGAACAGCCGATTTTGTTAAAAATTCTCTCGAAACCCTATAGCTTTGTAGCCAAACTCACTTAGGGTATAGGGATTGCACGACCAAGTAAGTAACCAAACTTTGCTGACTAACAAAAAATGCACCTAAAAGCTTTAAAAACAACAACATATACTATTTCCTTCCTTTTGCTTTGGCTATTCACTAGTACAAATTCTGCCCTTGCCCAGGAAAAAAGCTCCTTCAACATTGGCCTAGCAGTTGCCATAAGCAATACTCCAGAAGAAAGCCAACTTGAAAAAGCCAATCAAGCGACAGATTTTTTTATGGACTGGGGCGAAGCTCGCTTTGGAATAAACTCCAACACTGCCAAAAAAAATCTCAGCCTTTACGATAATACGTGGAATACCTTTTTATCGACCCAAACATACTATGGCGCTTGGAGGCCTGCCCTTGGCGACTCTAAAGACGAAGGGGCCTATGCATTGATTGGTTTAGGATATTTTATTAGTGACCTTGATTTAGGTAACTCAACCGCCACCGAATCTTCCCAAGCCTTTGGCTTGGTTTCAGGTGTTGGGACCAATGCCAAACTAGGAGAGATTTCCTTTGGTTTACAAGCCAACTACCTCACCGCAGAGGGAAAATTTCACGATATCACCGTGGCCCTTGGGGGAATTCAATTGATGTTTACCATGCACTTAGAGATCTAAATTTTGAGAAAACCCATGAAAAAACGAAGCCTTAAAATTTTAAGCCTTGCATTTGCATTGCTTGCGGCTGTTTCTTGTAAAAAGGATAATAACTTTAAAAATGGTATGGCCTACTCAGATCTATTGAGTGAATATGCCAAGCAAATTACCTATAATATAGACCAAGACACAAAGCTTGCAGGGGTTTTTACCCTTCGATTGACAGGTAACCAAGCCTTTAATGCTTACTATTGGGGCTGGGAAGTGCCTGATTTCTTCATGGAATCTTCAAACCAATCCATCAGCACTGTCATTACCTTATCTGACCCTTTACCAACAACATCTGTTAGTTATTCCTATTTTCCCGTCTATTCAGATGGCACTGTTCCCTACAACACAGCTACTACTGGCACTGTGTTCCCTAAGGAAATCACTGCGAGATCTACCTCCACGGTGAGCACAGCAGGGGTTGAAAGTGCAGACGACGATACCTATGTGGTCACCTACAGCAGTACTACAGGCCTAATTGCCGACGCAACAGACACTAGATATGATTCCAATGGGGATTTGTCGACTTTACGAGTGTATACCTTTGAAGTGGACCCTCGTGATTCTAGCCGCTACTATACTTCTCACTATCAACTATTCGGCTCTGACGGAACTACTCTGACAGGTGCAACCGCCCAGACTGTGACTCTTACAGAAACGGACGATTTGAAAACAGAGGTTGTAACTTTAGCCAACTACGACACAGACAGCGCCCTAGCTGATTACACAGACCAATCCTTTGGCACGGCCAACAGTAGCACCATTTTAAAGACCGTTGAAACAACAGAAACCTACTATACCGCCACAAGTAGTGTGGCTAAAAATACAGTGCTTGTGACCACGGAAAAGTATAGCTCAGCAAGCCAAGTCGCTTGGAAACAGATTGAAAAAACTATTTATGCAGATGCTTATTTTGGTAAAATTTCCAGCTATTCAATAGTGCAATACAACGTTTCCACCAGTGACACAGAAACTTTAACTTCCCAAAACTCCTCTACATATTCTGGTGGCCTCGTACTTCAGACAAACAATTATACCGTATCTGGCGGTAGTGCCAGCCTAAGCACAACCTACACCTATGCATATGACGACTATGGAAGACTTTTGACAATGACCACTGCCAACTCATCTTCCAAAACCACAAAGATTTCTACCTATACTCGGGATGCAACGACAGGTAACGTTACTAGCTACAGGCCTGTAACTGTTTCTACATCTACAGGTACTGAATCCTGTGCATCTGGAAACTACGATATGACCTATGAAACGGTCACAGTTTCAAGTGTAGAATATAAAAAAATAACTCAAATTGTTTACGGTTGTAGTAGTGGCTCTGTTTCCAGCACTGCTACAAGTAAATCCATCAACTTTTATAATGCCCGAATGCAGTTGGTTTCCAACTTGGAATATACCTATACAAACGGTGGTTATGTGCTCAGCTCACAGGTAGACTATACCTATGCTTCGGCTACAGGTGCTATGACCAAGCAACAAGATTATACTGTCAGCTCAGGCGTGGCTACAGCTTCAACTTATACAGTATACGCATATGACTCAAATAACTTTTTGATTTCAACTATAGTTTACACAGCTGCTGACGCAGTATCTGCAAGCTATACACTAACTAGCTATACTTACAATTAAGGCTTTTCTTGCCTTTCTAATCCAGTACCAGTAAAATAATCCTATATTACAAATAACGAGGAGTTAATATGCAATCAATGGAACAATCTGCCCAATTTAACGTAGCTGCACAGGCATCTGTCGAAGAGCGGATGGCTTTTTTGAGAAAAATTTACGGGCTACTTTCTTTAAGTATTATGGTCGCTGCTGCTGCCTCTTGGATGGCTTTAAGCACACCGGAACTACTTCTTTTTACAGCTGAAAACCACTTCATGCTATTTATCGCTGAAATTGGTGCCATCTTTTTTGCAATGTGGGCAAGGCATAAAGAAAACTTAGGCCTAATCGCCTTATTTCTCTTTACTGGCTTAACAGGTCTTACTTCAGCGCCTATGCTTTCTGCCTATGGTCACGCTGTGCCACAAGCGGCAAGCCTAACAGCCATTATTTTTATTGGTCTTTCCATTTACACAGTAACTTCTAAAAGGGATTTTTCTTTTATGGGTGGAATGCTAACAGTGGGAATTTTACTGTTGGTTGTTGGTGGTTTGATGAATGCTTTTATCTTCCACTCCAGTGCTACATCTTTTATGTTTAGCTCTTTTGGAGTCTTTTTATTCAGTGGCTTTATTGTTTATGATACCTTTAACATCTTAAACAGATACCCCACAGATGAATACATTTCAGCTACCTTATCTTTATACTTGGATATTTTAAATCTCTTTATGAGCTTATTGCATCTCTTAGGTGGAAGCCGAGACTAGTTTACCGTAAGCAAATAGAAAAGATTATTAAAAAGGGGCGCAAAGCCCCTTTTTTTTTGCCGAATTTCTCTCTTAAAAAATTGTGTTTAGGTTAAAACAGCCTTTTTCCAAAAGTTCTGCTCGCCTTTTTGACTACTCTCACTGGTTCTTTTCTCTAGGGTCTTTCCTCTTAAATTAAATCCGTTTAGCCAAACCAAGCCTTTGCTCCATACACTCTTGGGCAAAGGTTTAACTGAGATAAGAGGCCACCGGTGGCTAAATGTAAAACCTGTGAATAAAAAGCCCTTTAGTGGGCCTAGACGGATGCCTTGAGGTCCTTTTAAAAACAAGCCTTAAAAGATTTCTTCTGCTTGGTAGTTCTTGAATTTGTAAACTTTCAAGTCTTTGATCAATTCCCCAGGCTCCAAATAAGAAACCTCACCAGAAAGAACCTTCACTGATTTCATGTTGCGCAGCGCCTGTTGCAGGCCTTCAGAAGACTGGTTTTTTTTCTGCTGCAAAAGCTGAGCTAAAAGCTGCAAGGTCTCGTACCCGTAGAGACTGTAATTGGTAGGTGGTCTGTAGTGAGCTTGGTAATTAAAAGAACTCCAGTGAGACTCTATAAAACCAGCCATCTTCCCTTCATATACTAGAGTTGGGTTTCCATCGACAAATCGCACACGCTTCTGCTCTTCAATAAGGCGGGCTTCCTTAGCATTCACCTCACTGCCAGCCAAGATCCATGCCCCGCTTGCATCAAAGAGATTTGTGAAAGAAGCAACAATATTTACCTGCTCTGGCTTGAGGGGAGCATAAATGGCGTCAAAATCAACCTGTGGTTCCATGCGGTCACGAGTTTGGTTGATCTCTCTAACATCTTGGCCAGTAATTCGCTGGTAACCACCAGTCATAGCCTTAAAACTCTTTTGGAAGTCGTGCCCTTTGCGCTTCACTTGGGCAATCCCCACAATGGTTCCCCCTAGGGATTCCACTTCATTTTTAAATACCTGCATTTGGGCAAAACCCCTTTTACCAACAGGGTAAAAAATCAAAAAGCGCTTAGCACCTAGATAGTCCACTGCATATCGAGCAATGATCTTAGACTCCTGGAGAGTGGCTTTTTGAAAGCGAAACAAAAATTTATTGTTTTCAGCTAGCCCTTCGGTCATAGATAATGAAATTAAAGGAATTCGGTATTTTTGCGCCGCTTCGCCAGCAAATATAGAGGCATTTTTAGAGAGAGGGCCAATGATGGCGACCACTCTTTCTTCAACTGCCAATTCTCTGACTATGTCTTTAATTTTAGCTTCGCTTTGCTGTTGTAAGCTTTTGGCTTCCAAAACTTTTTTCCGTGATTTTTTCTGGTTTAATCCAGAATCTCGAATCACTAATTCAAAGGGTTTGCCCTTAAGTTTATGATTTTTTAAAGCCACTTCAAGACCTTGCAAAACTTGATCTGCAAGACCTTTAAAGCGCCAATGGGAAAAAGGCAGGATCACTCCAATTTTTTGAGGAGCGTTGTTTTGTTCGTTGTCTAAAAAGGCTGCTAAAGACTTCAGTTCTGCGTAGGTCTTAGGCGATAGGTCGTCCCTTGCCAGTAGGTCTTGCACTAGCTCTTTAGCTTTAACCTGTTGCGACTCTGCAACGTAAAGGCGAATTTTTTTAACATAGCCCAAAGACTTTACTTTTTTGATCTCATAGCGGTCAATCAAGTCTTCCACTTGGTCAACAGTCTTTAGTTTTTCAATGGCAGTGGGCATCCACTTTTGGTAACCTGAGGCCAGCACTCCCTTCTCTTCTTCCATAAAACCCAAAGCCGCTTGGACTTGGCCCTTATTCAAGGCATCTTCTACTGTTAAATCTCGCAATCGAGCGCCCTTGACCACAGACAAAGCATGAAAGGTGTTATTGCTTACCTTTTCTGTTTCTTCCAAGGGTAAATTTAGATTCACTAGGGCTACAGCAAAGTCGTAGTAAACCTCAGCAAAAAAGTTGCTACTAGGATATTCGCCAATAAAAGACCTTGCTAGGCTGGTCGTTTGGGCATTTTGGCCAAGACCAAAATAGGTTTGTATTAGGAGGTAATGGTATTCTTCTTTTTCAACACTACTACTATCACCATTAAGCTCTTTGATTTTTGGCAACCTGCTCATAATGGCTAAAGCCTTTGTGTAAGAGCGTTTTTTAACCAAAAATCGTAATTTTTTAAGCACCTTGCCATTCAAGGTCGCAACAGTCCCAGGCTTATTTGCGGAATCCCCAAAAAAGCTACCAAAGCCAAGATTCACATCATAGGAACCAAGCAATCGCCCTTTATCCCCTTCACTGTGATTGCTCAAAAATGAAGAGGCAAAACCAGCTTGGCCTAAGAGGAAACAGATAAGTAAAAGAGTCGCTGTTTTTTTCATTAGTGATAGGTAATATATGCGTCGCTTCTTAGCTTAGCAATGAACTCTTTGTACTTTTCTTCGTACAATTTTTGGGTAGCCTCTTGGGAAAACTGGCTTTTAACCTTGTCAAAGGAATCTGACTCAAACTCTTTTCTTTCCAGCACTTCAATAAGATGAAAGCCATAAGAGGTCCGAACTGGGTCAGAAAGCTTTCTTAAGGGCAATGAAAATGCCGCCTTAGAAAAGGCAGGGACCATTTTTCCCTTGGCAAAAAACCCCAGATCTCCATTATTAAACTTTACAGAAGGGTCATCTGAATTTTGCACGGCCAACTTCGAAAAGCTGCCCCCCCTGTCGATCTTTTGCTTTATAGATACAAGCTTGGCTCGCGCTCGCTCCACTTCTTTCAAAGATGCCGTTTGTTTGACTAAAACTAGTATATGGCGAGCATGTGCTTTTAAAATTCTTTGTCCTTCCTTCATAAACAACGCTTTAAGCTTATTATCACTAATAATAACCTGGGTCTGGACTTCTCTCATCAAGGTTTGATCACGGACTAATTTCTTGCGTAAGTTATTTTTATAATCACTTACATTTTCTCCCCGTTCTTCTAAAAGCATCTCAAATCCCAAGCGGGTCAGGCGTTTTTGGGCTAAAAACCCATCCAGTTGGTCTTCTAACATTTCCTCAGGAATGGAAATGTTTAACTCTGCCCCACGGCTTTCAATTAAAGCCTCTTCTTCAAGGTCTGTGAGGGTTTGCTTATATAGTTGCTCTTTAATTTTGGGGTCATTTAATTTCACGCCTTTTGAGGCAGCTATCGTTGCGAGTCTCATGTCAATCTGTTGCTTTGTAACAGCAAAATTATTCACACTCACAATAACGCGATCAAAAACTTGCTCTTCTGCAGGTAGAGCCTGCGGGAGTAGCAAACAGATGAGTACTAGTAATTTTTTCATAGTTTCCTTAAAACTCAGAACCTAAGGCTCTATTATTTTTTCTCAGGTGCTTGCACTTGGACTTTTACAGCCTGGGAAAATTCCTTTTTATACTTTTTCAAGAGGAGGTTTTTCCGTCTACCAATCCCACGAAAATTCACTTTAACCACACGAATTGATTTAAAAAGGCGATCATTGATATAGTAGTCTATCTTTTGGGGGATAATTTTCCGTGTCTTGTCCCAAGCGCTCATTTTAACGGTCAAAGGGTAGGATTTTCCATTGATTTGAATGGAGCGATTTAATTCCACTACCCTAAAAGTAACAGGATCCACCAAAAGGTACTCATCTCCAAAACCCAACTGGAAATAAACTTCTTCCTCAACCTCTTTTAATTTAACTTCCAAAGGTGCAAGTCCTAATTCATTCAGGTCACGAATGAGTTTCCAATCAAGGCGAGTATAAAAAAACAAGGCTGGGTGGGTTGCGTCTTCTTCTGTAAAGGTTCTTTTTTTATTTAGTGACTGTTCCAGCTTCAATGAGCCCTTTTTCATCAGAAGGTGCAAAAGCTGTTTCTTTTTGGAATAAGACTCTATGGCAACAAAATCATCCCTAACAAAAACAATCTGTTGTACATATGCATTGGCAGAAATTTCAAAAGGTGGTGCTGGTGCTGTTTCTTGGTCAATGGGGCTGTAAGCCTCAGGGTCATAAACCGATACTTCCAGAGTCAAAGAAAAGTTATTGCCAGCGGCGTAGGCCTCCAGTATTTTTCCAATCAAATCGTCGGGACTTGGCAACTTTGCCTGAGCTGAATTTGAAAATAACAGAGCTACAGCAAGACTGACAAAGAATCTAAAAAAGGGTAAAATTCGCCCTTGAATCATCACTAAACTTTTATATACAATAGATTTTAGGCCAGTTAAAATTGGGCCTTTTAAACAATGCAGTTTAACAATCTATTTTTAAGATGTCTCGCCAATTCGTACACTTACATTTTCATAGTCACTACTCCTTACTTGATGGCGCCATCAAGGTGAAAGGGCTGGGGCCTATATTAAAAGAAAAAGGCTTTGAAACCAGTGCCTTGACCGACCATGGGAATATGTTTGGTGCTGTGGAATTTCACCATGAAATGAACAAGTCGGGGATCAAGCCCATTGTCGGTATGGAAGCCTACGTTGCCGATGGCCACAGAACCAATAGAAAATACGCAAAGCCTGGCCCCAACGCCTTTCATGCAGTGCTACTTGCTCAAAATAAACAAGGCTACACCAATCTTTCCAAGCTTTCTAGCATCGCCTTTTCAGAGGGTAAATTCTACGGTCGCCCAAGAATTGACCATGAGCTACTAGCCGAATACAACGAAGGCATCATTGTCCTATCAGCCTGTTTGCAGGGAGAGTTGGCCCGCCGCCTGCGAGAAGGCAAAGAAAAAGAGGCCTACGAAGTGGCCCAGTGGTATAAGGATACTTTCCCTGGTAGATATTACGTAGAGCTGCAAGCCAATGGCATTGACATCCAAGATAAGGTCAACCCCCAGCTAATTAAATTAGCTCGTGACCTCGACATCCCCTTAGTGGGCACCAACGATTGCCACTACCTTACCCCTGACATTGCAGAATCTCACCATTTACTCCAGCTTATGGGCTGGCAGAAACGGGTCACAGACCCAGGTGTGAAAACGCTCGACACTAAAGAGCTTTATGTAAAGACGGCAGAGGAAATGTACCAAGCCTTTGAAAATGCTGGCCTACCCTTAGAAGCCTTGGAAAACACCGTTAAAATTGCCGAGCAGTGTGAGCTAGACCTAACCAACAAAAAATATTACCTGCCCGACTACCCTGTGCAAGAGGGAAGGACCCTAGAAGAAGAATTGGTTATAGATTCTAGAGCAGGCTTATCAGAAAGGTTGGATAAACTAGGCCCGCTTTATGGTTGGGATAAGAATGAAGTCATAGCCCAAAAAAACACCTATTTCACTCGCCTTGATTTCGAGTTAAACGTAATCAACGAGATGGGTTTCCCTGGTTATTTTTTAATTGTGGCAGACTTCATCAAATGGGCAAAAAACAACGGCGTACCCGTTGGCCCCGGTCGTGGTTCTGGTGCTGGTAGTATTGTAGCCTATTCCCTGAAAATTACTGATATCGATCCCATCAAATACGAGCTTTTATTTGAGCGATTTTTAAATCCCGATCGAATCTCCATGCCCGATTTTGATATCGACTTTGAAGTAGAAGGCCGTGAAAGGGTGATCAACTACGTACGCCAAAAGTATGGGGAAAAAAATGTCTGTCAGATTTCTGCCATTGGCTCTTTGATGGCCAAGGGGGTTATTCGTGGGGTGGCCCGAGTTTTAGATATTCCCTATTCTAATGCCGATGAAATTGCCAAGCTGATTCCCGATGAGATCGGAATTACCTTAAATAAAGCCATTGAAAAAGAACCCAAGCTTAAAGAACTAAGTGAGCATGGCAACGAGACTGAAAAGAAGTTAATCCGCCACGCCTTGGCTTTGGAGGGTCTAAACAGTAATCTGTCCACCCACGCCGCTGGTGTGATCATTATGAATTCTGACATCACAGATGTCATGCCCACCTGCACCCCAACCAAAGGTGATGCGATCCAATCGCAATTCACCATGAAGTATGCTGAGGACCAAGGTGCTGTAAAATTCGACTTTCTGGGCCTAAAAAACTTAAGTGTCATTGATAAAGCGACGGCTCTAGTCAATCGCAATCGTGCGCCTGAGGATTTTTTAGATATTACTCTATTGCCCATGGATGATAAGAAATCCTTTGATTTGCTTTGCCGTGGCGATACTACAGGGGTCTTCCAGTTGGAATCTGACGGGATGAAAGGCCTCATTCAAAAGCTCAAACCCGATTGTTTTGAGGATATTATTGCCCTCGTTGCCCTATACCGCCCTGGCCCACTAGGCAGCGGTATGGTCGACGATTTTGTGGAATGTAAGCATGGCCGTAAAGCCATAACCTATCTCCACCCCTTATTGTCTACTGTATTAGAAGAAACCTACGGCGTAATGGTTTATCAGGAGCAGGTAATGAAGGTGGTGCAGGTTTTAGCTGGCTTTACCTTGGGCCAAGCTGATTTGCTCCGTCGGGCGATCGGTAAAAAAATTCCTGAAGTTTTAGCTGAGCAACGAAATTTGTTTGTCGATGGTTCCGCCAAAAATGATGTGAATCCCAAGACAGCAGGAGAGATCTTCGACCTGATTGATTATTTTGCAGGCTATGGTTTTAATAAGTCTCACTCTGCGGCCTACGCTCTAATCTCATACCAAACTGCATTCCTAAAGGCCAACTACCCTGTGGAATTTATGGCCTCTTTGATGACTTGCGAAATCAATAAGCCTGAAGCCATTGTAAAGCTCATAGGCGAATGTAAGGAGATGAAGATTGAAGTGATGCCACCAAACATCAACAGTAGCGATTTGATTTTCACCACCAAAGATAAGAAAATTTTCTTTGGAATGGCTGCTATCAAAAATGTGGGGTCAGCAGCCTTGACCTCGATCATAGAGGCAAGAGCTGACGGCAATTATACAGATTTAACCGATCTTTTCACCCGTATTGATGCGTCAAAAGTCAACAGCCGCGTGATGGAAGCCCTGACCAAGTCAGGGGTGTTTGACGAACTAGAGCCAAACCGCCACATGATCTATGAATCCATAGATATGCTTTTGTCTTTGGCTCAGGCTGAAAAATCCATGAAACGGGAAAACCAAGTGAGCTTTTTTGACCAGCTCCCTGAAGAGGAATTGGGAAAATCAAAAAAGGCCATTGAGCTGCCAAACTTACCCAATTGGAAACCAAAAGAGCGCCTAAAAAATGAAAAGGAAGCCTTAGGCTTTTACATTTCTGGCCACCCAGCAGAGCCATACTTACGTGAAATTAGTGCCTTTGCTAAGATCACCCCCAGCTATGAGATCAAAGATGGAGAGAAATCTTTTAAAAAACGAGAGTCCATTCGCATTGCAGGGGTAATCGCAGTTAAAAATGTTCGAATGACTAAGACTGGGAAATACATGGCAATCTTGCAAGTAGACGACCCCTATGGATCCATTGAAGTTGTCGTTTTTCCTAAACTATATGCCGATGTAGAAGCTTTAATCGCTACAGACGAACCCCTATTGATCAAGGGATTCCAGAACAATAATAATAGTAGCACAGGCCTTGTTGCTGACACCATAAATAGTCTCCCTGCACTGAGGGCTCAGTTTGCCACTCGGATGAAGTTGAATGTTACAAAGAATGTAAATGACGAAAAATTAATCAAATTAAAGAGTCTTTTTGAGCGTCATCCAGGAAATTGCATGGTCCAGTTAAAAGTGGATGTTGACCCTAAAATGGTTCACCTCAAACTGCCTCTAAGGGTTAGCCCTACAGAGCAACTCGTTGAATCTGTAGAAGAATTGTTTGGTTTAAGGTCCCTTGAATTTGTCATTGAATACAAAACTGAGCCCACCCAGCCCAAGGAAGTTTCTCAAGCTGTAGCCTCTTAAGCCCACGCAAAGTTGTTTTAAATAAACAGACTTAAGGTCTAGGCCTTCCCTATTTTGCATTTTCTGAATATACTCAAACTTAATCCTTCTCACTTGAAGAAAAAAATGACTAAAAAATTTGATACTATAGAAGAAGCCATCGCAGACATTGCCGCTGGTAAAATGATCATCCTTGTTGATGACGAAGACCGAGAAAACGAAGGCGACCTATACTGCGCTGCTGATGCAGCAACGCCTGAAGCCGTTAATTTTATGGCAACCCATGGCCGTGGTTTAATCTGCCTAACCTTAGAAAATAAACAAGTCGACCAACTGGGTATCCCCATGATGGCCACTAACAACACCAGTGTTTTTGGCACAAACTTCACGGTTTCTATTGAAGCTTCCCAAGGTGTGACCACAGGAATCAGTGCTGCCGACCGTAGCCATACTATAATGACAGCCATTCGAGAGGATGTTAAACCTAGTGATATCTCCACCCCGGGCCACGTTTTTCCACTTCGTGCTAGAAAAGGTGGGGTTTTATGCCGTACAGGCCAGACAGAAGGCTCGGTGGATATTTCCAGATTGAGTGGTAGACACCCAAGTGGGATGATCTGCGAGATCATGAATGAAGACGGCACCATGGCCCGTTATGATGACCTGAAAAAATTTCAGGAAGAGCATGGCCTAAAGATGGTTACCATCAAAGATCTAATCACCTACCTTTTAAACAATGAGATCCAAGTTGTAAGAGAAGCAGAAGCGGAATTACCTACTAAGATTGCAGGGCACTTTAAGATTGTTGGTTTTAAAAATAAAATAAATGATGAGTCCTACATTGCTTTGGTAAAAGGCGAGTGGGAAGCCGACGAAGAGGTTATGGTTCGGGTGCACTCTCAATGTTTAACAGGTGATGTTTTTGGCTCTGCCAGATGTGATTGTGCCCCTCAGTTGCACGCTGCAATGCGCCAGATTGAGAAAGAAGGCAAAGGGGTAATTTTATACCTTGCACAAGAGGGTAGAGGCATTGGGATTATAAATAAAATCAAGGCATATAACCTGCAAGATCAAGGTGCTGATACAGTTGAAGCCAACGAGAAATTAGGCTTCAGTGCTGATTTGCGAGACTATGGTTTTGGCGCACAGGTGCTTGTGAGTTTAGGACTTCACAAGATTAAGCTCTTGACTAATAACCCTAGAAAAATTGTAGGCCTCAAGGGTTATGGTATTGAAGTTGTTGAACGAATTCCTGTGGAAATTGACCCCAGTGAAAACAATTCAAAATACCTAAAAACCAAAAAAGACAAGATGGGCCACCTACTTAACTTACATGAACATCCATAAGGAGAACAATGACAGCTACAATTATTGAAGGTCATTTTAACGCTAAAGGGCTGAAAATCGCCCTAGTGATCGCTCGGTTTAACGATTTTATTACCTCTAAACTTTTGGAAGGTGCACAAGACGCATTTATAAGAAATGGTGGTAAGCTTGAAGACCTTACCTTAGTAAAGGTTCCAGGTGCATTTGAAATTCCAATCGCCTGCCAGAAACTAGTTCAAACTAAAAAGTTTGATGGTGTTTTAGCCCTAGGTGCTGTAATTCGTGGCTCTACACCACATTTTGACTATGTTTCTTCTGAAGTTACCAAAGGAGTTGCCTCTGTGAGCCTTAACTCAGGAATCCCTATTTCTTTTGGCGTATTAACAACAGATAATATTGAGCAGGCCATTGAACGTGCTGGCTCAAAAGCTGGCAACAAAGGTGCCGAGACTATGACGGCCTTGATCGAAATGTGCGATCTTTTTAAGCAGCTCTAAAGCCCCTCCCCCTAAAGCAACCTAATTGTAATTGATAAGATTTAAACTACAATTAGGGTTGCGCCCATTTGCCTTTCCCTGTAATATTTCCTCCAAGTCTATCAAAAAAACCCTTTTATTTGCATGAAGCAAATTAAAGGATAAAGACAGTTAATGTCACATGCTTCAAACTGCTAACGTGACAAACTAGAACAAACATATATCATTAACGCAAAGACCAGACTTGGGTGAGGGACGCTCACCAAGCCTTTGACCCGGCTTTTTTGTCCCGAACTCTACGGAAAATTTTTAAGGAATCACTAATTAATTAGCTACCCACAACAAAAAACAAAAATTTTTATTAGAGCACCAAAGCCTCTGTGTCCTTGTAAGTCAAAGGACCACAAATGGGAAAGAAAATAATTATCAATCATGCACGCCACGAGATTCGCGTTGCTGTGATTGAAGAAGGAGTAGTATCAGAACTTTTTTACGAGAGAGAAAAAAATAAAAGCGTAGTTGGTAACATTTATAAGGGTAAAGTGCTCAAGGTACTGCCTGGAATGGAATCCGCCTTTATTGATATTGGCCTAGAAAAAGCTGCATTTTTGTATGTTGATGACATCCGCACCAAAGAACATGTGGACCTCGACTCAGATGATAGCGATGGCAAAGATAAGCCTTCGAAGAACAAACAAACCATAAACGAACTCATCAAAGAGGGGCAAGATATTATGGTTCAGGTTTCCAAAGGCCCCATCGGCACAAAAGGAACAAGAATCACTTGCAATATCTCGCTACCTGGGCGGAATTTGGTTTTTATGCCCCAAGTCAATAACGTTGGGGTTTCTAGGCAAATTCGTGATGATAAAGAGCGAGCACGCTTAAAAAAGATCGTTACCTCAGTTAAGCCCGAAGGCACAGGTTTTATCGTTAGAACCGTAGCGGCAGGTAGAAGTGAAGACGAATTTAAAGCTGATGTGAACTACCTCCATAGCACTTGGACCGATGTCACCCACAAGTTTAAAACCTACCGTGCCCCTGCGATTTTATACGAGGATCTGAACCTAACTTCCCGCACCATTCGCGATATGCTTTCTACCGATGTAGAAGCTTTGATTATTGATGACGAACCAGAATACGAACGCTTAAAAAAGTATTTAGACAGTTACTTACCCAAGTATAGCCCGATCTTAAGGTTGTTTAAAAAGAAGCAGATTCTTTTCGATCATTATGGCATTACCCAAGAGATCGATCGAGGCCTAAACAGAAAGGTTTGGCTTAAGTCAGGTGGCTCTCTGGTCATTGACCAAACCGAAGCCTTGACTGCCGTTGATGTAAACACAGGTAGTTTTACAGGTAAGACCAACCATGAAGATACCATTGTAACCACCAACTTAGAGGCTGCTGTCGAGGTTGTGCATCAACTTAAACTTCGTGATATTGGAGGAATTATTATTATCGATTTCATCGATATGGAAGGGGCCGACAATAGGAATAAGGTCTACAATACCTTAAAAGAAGCTTTAAAAAAGGACAAAGCCCGAACCAAAGCCTTACCCATTTCTGAAATGGGCCTAGTGGAAATGACCCGTAAACGAAGCCGAGAAAATTTAGGCCGTTTTTTACGCCAGTCATGCCCCTATTGTGAAGGCCGAGCGAGAATAAAATCACCGGCAACCATTACCTACGAGATTTTTAGAGAAATCCAAAGAATGGTTAAAGAATCGGCTTGCCCAGAAAACCTGCTCATCGGTGTGCACCCAGATATTGCTGATTATTTAGAGATCGAAGAGATGAATACCTTTAAATCTATGGAGCGTTTGATCAAGGGGGGCATCTCTCTACAGACCTCTGAAAGGTATCACCACGAACAATTCGAACTATTTGAGATATAATAGATTGAAATCTAATACTTTTATATTAAGTGAGGTGGCTGCCGAGCGGCTAGACACCCTACTTGCAGATTGCCCCGAAGTGGGCACACGCAGCCAAGCCCAAAAATTGATCAAAGAGGGTGCTGTAAAAATAAATGATAAGGTTATAACCAAAGCCAAAACTAAGGTTGAGGTCACTGATTCAGTGGAAGTCAATTATCAACCTGAAATAAAAAATTTGGTCGCAGTTGCCCATTACTTGGACATCCGCTATGAAGACGCAGAGCTTTTAGTTGTCAATAAACCCAAAGGTATGGTAGTACATCCATCAGTAGGACATAGCGATGACACCCTTGCTAATTATCTTTTGAGCCACTGCCAACTATCAGATCTAAATAGCGAAAGACCGGGTATTGTGCACAGAATTGATAAGGATACCAGCGGTTTACTTGTTGTTGCAAAAAATAATAAAGCCCACGAAGATTTGGCCCAGCAATTTGCTTTGCGCCAGACAAAAAGGCTTTATACTGCAATTTGCTGGGGCAACCCATTGCAGACTAGGGGAACAGTTGATAAACCACTAGGAAGGCACAGGAACCACCGAAAAAAGCAGGCTGTTATAGAAAGCGGCAAGCATGCTGTGACCCACTGGAGAGTAATTAAGAGATTTGTAGGTTTGAGTTTGATTGAATGCCGTTTAGAGACTGGCAGGACACACCAAATTCGAGTCCATATGGCCGAAACTGGTCATGCTCTTTTAGGTGACCCACTCTACGGAAGGTTTCGGGATCACTCAAAAAAATTGGGCCAAGAGTTGCATTTGGAATTGAAAGCTTTTACTGGGCAGGCACTACATGCTGGCTTATTGGGCTTTGTTCATCCAGTAACAAAAGAAGAAATGGAGTTTACAGCTGAACTCCCTGATGAAATTACTAATTTGTTAATAAAGTTAGAAGACCATTTATCATGAAAGTCGAATACATAAATCCTTTTATCTCTGCCACAAAAAAAGTCTTGAACACCATGGCTTTTGTGGAATCCAAAGCGGGAAAACCCTACTTAAAATCAGACGACGACAAAAAAGCCCTCGGGGTAATTTCGGCTGTTATTGAGCTAACGGGCGAATCCCAAGGTTCTATCGGGATCAGCTTTAAAGAAGATTGCATCTTACATGTTGCCGAGCAAATGTTTGGTGAAGCCGTGCCTGAACTCAATGATGAAGTTGTGGATATTGTCGGTGAACTAGTCAATATGGTTAGTGGTGAAGCTAGACGGGAACTGGCTAAATTAGGTTTTCACTTTTCTGCTGGTATCCCAGTTACTTCTAAGGGCGAAGGCCATGATCTAACTCACTTTGTTACCTCAAGAGTGATCATCATCCCCTTCCAAACCAAAGGCGGAAACTACTTTATCGAAGCCTGCTTCGATAATTCTATGATGGGCTAGCTTTTAGTCATTATCTTTTTAAGATATTTCGCTTTTACTCAGCCTTTCCTTTTTACTTTTTAGCACCCCCCTCCTTTTATTTAAAGCCTCACTCTGCGACCCCCCTCTTTCTCTACCAAGATTCCTGAGATAACCCTGTTCGTTTATAATTTTCTTGATGCCTAAAGGTTTAGCCTTAGGCTTCAACCTTTAGCCGCAGGATCGTTCTTCTAAAATTTCTGCTTATGGTTTTTGTCATTTTGGACGGAAAAAAAGAAGAAAGAATCTGCTCTCTACCGCAGAAGCCGACTGACCCTAACTCCTACAATCAATATCTGCGTCCAATCTCGTTGGGCTCATTTGTATACTTATAGAAAGCTATACTGCGGACCTGAGACAACATTTCCATTTAAGACATTCTCAATTGAATTTTGGATATCCTCAAAAAGTTGATTGTCAGTGCGATAGGAGCAATCAACAAGCTTTTTTAGTGCATCTTCTTTAGTTATATTTAGTTGTTTTGCTAATGAGTATGGAATTTCATGGTGCTCACTTAAAAAATTTAAAGCGGTTATGATCTCAGATGCATCACTGATGCTTTCAAGGCGCATCTCAGTCTTAACGATTTCGAAACCTTCTTCACAGTTTAGTATTTCAACCAGAATGTTTTCAGGTGGGCTAGATTTCCCTATAAAACCAAAACATAATTTATCAATAATATCTTGGCTATTATTGCTATATTTTTTAATCCAACTATTTGCCTCTGAATGTGGCACATCTCCGTCCCACAATATAAAGTGCTTTTGAGGCAATTCTGCCTTAAGGTGATAAACAGCTTGCCTTGCAAGCTCGTCTTTCGTACCAACTGGTAAAATTTTGACCCTTTTCATTTGCGTTGCAGTCATTGATCTTTGAATTATTTCTATAGCCACTTCATCTTCACAATAAACAAATAGTTCTGGTTCTGTGCCACCACGTAAGGTTCCCATAGCATACCTTGTAGTTGGTGAATAAATTATATTATGTTCAAGCATTCCTGCTTTGATTAGCACTCTAGCCCTATCGGGTACAGCATCAAGAAAATCGCTTGAATGAGTGGAAATGATAATTTGAAAATTCTTCTCATATATTATTTCCTGTAAGTGTTTTGCTAAACAGCTGAGTGCTGCAGGGTGTAGGCCTAGCTCTATCTCCTCTATCACAATTAAAGAATTTTCAGGGGTACTTTGCAAAGTTCCGAGCAAATCAATAAGGATATCTTCTCCAGCGCCCATATTGAAACTACTGTAATTCGCACTGGTTGAGCAGGTTCTTATCGAGTACGCCTTTGAGCTTAATGCATCTGCAGTTTGATACTGCCGTCCCATGATTTCACCCAGTCGCTTACGGAATTGATCATTTAGAGGTACTCCTTGAGGTCTTTTTTTAGCTGTAAAATGAGACCGCAAAACAGACTGCTCTATTGCGGGCAGGGTTCTTGAAATACCAAGGTAATGGACTGCTCTTGAGGGGCGCCTTTCATAATGCATCCATTTTTCAGATCTTTTTTGAATAGAAAGAGATTTTTTCTTTAAATAATTCCAAGTTATTTTAACGCCAGAAACATCAGGGTCTGAAGGTCCTTTAAAAAAGAAATCACTAAAAGTTAGGTGGGCTGTAGTCTTTTTTTTGACCCTTGCTTGATCACTTAATTTTGCCCCCCTAGGTAGATGGCCTTTTTCACGATGAAAACCAAGTGCAGCAATAGCCAAGAAAGTCGTCTTTCCTGAGCCATTACGCCCACAAATTACCGTAAGAGGATAATTAAACTGTAAGTCTAAATTACATATTCCACGTAAACCAGGAGAACCTTTTATTTGGATCGACTTTAGAGTAACATCAGAAAACCCACTATTATCCCATGTTTTAGCAAGTTTTTTTTCTATTTGACTGTAATGTTGTCCTGGCATTCGATATCTCGTCAAGGTTTGACCTGTACCTGCCCGTTGATGGGCTTGAGTAACAGAATGTCACGGGTTGGCATTTTTTTATTGATACATTATACATATCAAATACAATATAATTTTGTATAGGATATACAAACAGAGCACTTCGTTAACTTTTATCCCCCTCCTGTAACTTGCATTCGCCTAAAAAAAGACAATTCAATTTCACTGCTTTGAAAATTAAATTTTAGTCCAGCGGCAGAAAAGCAGGGGGCGAGAAGGCAGAATTAACCTAAAAGAGACAAAGCCCAAAGAAGGGAAACTAAAAATTTAGGCAAAAAAAAACCCTAGCAAACTAGGGTTTTTCTTGTCTCTGATATTTAAAAGCAAAAACCGTACAGTCTCACTTTTAAAAAACTAAAACTAATCTTAAAGACTCAAGCAAAAAGCTTAAGCCCCAATTTAAAAAAGACTAAAGCTAAGGCTAAAGCCTAACCTTTAACAAAGAAGTAAAAATTACTTCTTCCCTTGCAAGTACTGGTAAAGAGGGGAACTAGAATCAATAACCAGCCTAGTGTTAGCGCCAAGAACCGTTTTATAAGACTCTAAACTCATTAAGAACTTATAAAACTCAGGGTCTTTACCGTAAGACTGACCATAAAGCCTAGTAACTTCAGCATCAGCTTTACCCTTGATCATCACAGATTCCTTGTAAGCGCCGGAGGTGATTCGGCTCAAGTCCTTTTGCATAGCACCTAAAACCTCAGCCTTAATGGCCTCACCTTCTGATCTTCTTTGGGTGGCGATTCTCTGGCGTTCTGAAATCATCCGACTGTAAACCTTTTCCCGCACTTGGTTGGTGTAGTTTACACGTTTAACCAGTACATCTAAAAGCTCAATACCGTAACCTTCGGCAGTCTTAGCAACTTCGATCAATACCAACTCAGAAAACTTATCCCGACCAACTTTAATCTTTAATCGCACTTCATCAGTGCCTTTTTCAGAAGAGGAGGAATAAGAAGGGTCCCAATCAGAAGATTGCACCACTTCGGCCAGCACATTTTTAGTCACAAAGTCCCTTACAGAACCATTGATCAAATCAGAAAGACGCAAATAAGCCCGGTTCATGTTGCCCATGCGCTGTAAAAATAGCAAAGGGTCTGCAATCTTCCAACGAGCGGTAACATCTACCCAGATATACTTTTTATCTTTGGTTGGAATCTCGTTTGGTTGCCCGTCCCATTTTAAAATCCTGCGATCAAAGAAATGTACCTTTTGGATAAAAGGAATTTTAAAATATAAACCAGCTTCTGAAACCTTTTCTCCAACGGGGTCACCAAACTGAGTGGTGATTGTCTGTTGGCCTTCATTAACCACATAAAAAGAATTCATGCCGACAATTAAGCCAAATGCTGCAATAATTAAAATCAATATTTGTTTGTTCATCATATCTCCTATTGATTTGTTGTGGCAGTGATGCCAGCAGCAGGTTTTTGTACGCCAGGCCTAACGGTAGCAGCGGCGGCACCAATATTAACCAAAGGCATCATGCCCTTGCTACTTTGATCCACAACTATCACTTCTTGCACATTTGGTAAGACTTCACGCAAGGTTTCAAGGTAAATTCTAGTTCGAGTTACCTCTTTTGCTTGTCTGTATTCTTTTAAAATTGCATTGAAACGAACCACGTCACCTTGAGCTTTGTTTACTCGCTCTATAGCGTAACCCTTAGCTTCATCAATCATTTGTTTGGCCACACCCTCGGCCTTTGGAACTTTTTGATTTCGTTCTTTCTGGGCTTCGTTACCGAGCCTAATCTTATCCTGTTCCGCTTCGTTGACCTCGTTAAAACTAGGTCTTACAGAGTCAGGTGGGTTTACATCCTGCAGCTGAACCACAACTAACATGATCCCAGAATTGTATTTTTCTAGTACCTGTTGCATTTCAACTTTTGTGGAGTTACCTACTTCTTCACGGTTGTTAAGCACATAGTTAAAATCTCTGTTGCCTACAATTCTACGCAACACAGACTCAGAAACGTCACGGATGGCGGCCCTTGGGTCTTCAATGTTAAATAAAAAGTTTTCAGGGTCACGGATTTTATACTGCACAACCCAACCAATCTGGATTACGTTAAAATCACTGGTAAGCATTAAGGATTCTAAATCTAATGCAGAGCCTGCTCTGCCACCAGCTGATGTATTTTGGCGGAAACCAAATTCTTCTTTTCTAATGTTTTCCACATCCACTTTAATCACCTGCTCAACCAAAGGAATCACAAAGTTTAGGCCTGGGCCTGTGGTTTCATGGAATTGACCAAAACGGAGCACAACACCCTGCTCACCTGGTTGAACCTGATAAACAGATTTCGCACCGAAGATCACTAGGATTGCCACCAAAATTAAGGGTAGGAAATTAAAGGACTTGGATTCAGGCTCATCTGGGCCGTTTCCCCAAGGACTTTTTGGTTTTTTCTTGCCCAATAATTTATTGGTTATATTTTGGAGCCATTCGTCGAATTCAGGCGGCTTTTTGCCACCACGATTGCCCCATGGATTATTTGGATCTGCCATTTTTCTCTTTATTAAAAGTTGCTCTTATCAGGGTTGTTTATATTTTCTTTATAGTCAAGATAAGCTTGGTCAATAAGACCTGTAATCTTTTTTTCTGCGTCGTTGGTACTTGGTTACTGCCTTATCATGGTCTTTAAAATTTGTTGTGAATTCATGGGTTCCATCGCCACGGGCAACAAAATATAAAAACTTGGTCTTTTTTGGGTCTACAGCCGCCATTAGACTCATCATTCCCGGGCTTGCAATTGGTGTTGGTGGCAAGCCTCTTATAACGTAAGTGTTATAAGGATGAGGCATTTTTAAATGCTTACTTCTAATTCTACCAGCATAATTTTTAATACCATAGATCACCGTTGGGTCAGTTTGCAGCTTCATTTTTATGGCCATGCGGTTGTGAAAAACCGAAGATATAGTTGGCCTTTCTGCGGCCCGACCTGTTTCTTTCTCCACAATGCTCGCCAGAGTAATGGCTTGGTAATAACTCAATCCTGCTCGTTGGGCTTTAACTTTAAAATCCTTAGGAATACGCTTTTTGAAATTTGCAACCATGGTTTTTAAAATCAACTTCTCAGAAGCACCCTTTGGGAAATTATAAGTATCGGGAAATAATATTCCCTCTAACATATTCACCTTCACTGGTATTTTAAGCCGATCAATGAAGCTTTTGTCTGTAGCCCACTTCATATAACGGCCTGAATTTTGGTAACCTTTGGATTTGAGCAAAGCAAAAATTTCCGTCATGCGGTAGCCCTCGGGGATTGTCACGGAGATTAAAACCTCCTTACCCTTTTCTAAGATCCCAATTAAACCAATGATGGAAATATTACCCTCTACTTTATACTGACCACTTTTTAAGGCCTGGGTTTTGCCCATTAACCTTACGGCGATTTTAAAAAGAGTACTTGATGCAATGAGGTTTTTTTTCTCTAAATTCCTGGCGATAGCGCTGTTGCTTTGGCCAGACTTCACTGTAAACTTTACGTGGTCAGGCCTTGCGCCACCATAAGGCAAATAAAGTAAGCCGACCCCGCTGATGACAAACACCAATGCGGAAAATAGGGAAAGTAATATTAAAGTTCTAGATGCTTTCATATTTTAAAGCTTATCAATTTTTGGGGCATAACTGCTACCTGAAATTTTTATAGCGAGCAGCCCATTTGGTTGTTGGAAATTTTCTAAAAGACTGCCGAGAAACCCTAACTCTTTAGTATAGGGCGCTGAAAGCCGCTCCCTAATGGTTAGATTAAGTTGCATTTTGCCCTTAGCCGCAGATTTAATGCTGGCAAAGTTTACCATGCCTTGTACCCCGCCCGTTACGTCGCCTTTTGTTTTTAGATCCACCTCAGCCTTGTTGCGGCCGAAGTCTAGTTTTAAGGCTATATTGTCTAACTTTGTCCTTGGAAGGTCAACTAAAAGACCCGTCTTTTGAGCCACTAATTTTGTAGTTTTTATGTTTTGGATGGTCAAGCTTAGGGTTCCGCTCTGTTTGGGCAAAGCAAAATCCAACTCAAAATCCAACTTAGGTTTCGAATCTAAAACCTGTAATTTTCTTACATAGCTATTTAGGGCGAATTGCACCTCACGCCCGTTAGCTGTGACTTGGTAGGTTAAAAAATTTAGAAACCCTGAGATTTCGCCGCCGTAAATTTCCATATCAAAGTGGGCCTCACCTTGGACCAAATTCCATGGAGCTAGGCTGATATGTACTTGCTCCAAGCTAACAAGGGCTTGATTTTTTCGATTTGTGTAAAGGGTAGCATGCTGCAAGGTCACACCTGCGAGGTTTGTCTCTATAGGCCCTAGCTCGGCCCTTAACCCTGGAAATACTTTTTCTAATTGATATTTAGCAAAGGCAGATAACTTTTCTGGGGAAATCTGTAACCAAACTAGCAACAACACTAGAGCCAAACCACAAAGGCTTGCAGCTAAACCTTTTAAAAACTTCCCCATTACCTGCCTCCTGTAATAATAAGGTCGAGACTCAAGCGTTTTTCATTTTTATAAGAGTGAGTTACATTGGCAATTTTTATTTTTAAAGGGCTTGTATTTTCAATGTAGAAAAATAGTTCCACAAGCTGAGCCATTTTTAAATTGTCTACTTTAAGAGTCGCGGATTCACCTGATTCATCGGCACGGCTAGAAAGGACAGCCTCACTCCGTAAGCCCAACTTGGTCAAAATGGCCTCAACTTTTTGGTTCACCCTACCTTGTGAAGATTTTTGACTGGTTCTTTTATAGTCCAGGCCTAACTCCTTAATAGCCACAATTTCGCCTTGGAGGCGAATAATTTTAGGCCCGAGGGAACTTTTGTAGTCAAAAAATGGAAAAATTACAAAGCGTAACAACAGCACAGGAACCAAGATTCCCAGAGCCAACCCAGCAAGTAATTTCTCTCGTTGGTTCAGTTCCATTAGCCCACCCTTTCCACTGAAAGGTTGAAAACAGAACTACCCTCAGGCCCAGGTTTTTGGCTAAATCTCAGGGAATAATTTGCCTTGGGAAATAGCTTTTCGGCTAAGGTCTTCACTTGGTCTAGTGCCTTTAAGTCGGGAACCACACCCTTTAAAATTAAGCCCTGTTGGTTCAAGGTGAAATGGGTCATTTTAAAGCCTTTGACCTCTTTAAAACTCTCGCTGACCCTTAAAAGTAAACTGCTAATAGGGTAATCGCCAGCCCAAAAACTTTTAGCGCTGCCCCTTGCAGTAATTTGTTCGCCTAAACGTTTTTTTAAAACCTGCAACACCCTAGAAGCGGGAATCCCAGGGACATATCTTGCGGCAACGGCCTTGTGGACCTTTTCTATTTTTGTAAGCTCCTTACCCTGTTTATAAAGCTGGTAACCGACTGCACCCAGATAGATTCCCAGCCAAAGGCCTAATAAAATAGCCACCTCTTTAAATTTCCAAAAGGCATTACCAAAGTCTTTTAGCCCCTTAGCTTCTCTCTTGGTGAAGTTAATTGTTGCACCCGTTTGCAAGGGAATTTTGTATTGTTCAGGGAAGAGGAAAGGGATTTCAGGTTTGGCCTTACCGCCTTTTCCAACAGAATCCTTAAAGACGACTTCTTTTTTCTCAGTTACCTCTGCCAGGTTTTTTGCTTGGCCCCCCAGGCTTAAGGCTGTAGATTCACCCAGCTCCAACAAGCAAGCCTTTAGCCTTTGATTAACAGCCTTCAGCAATTGAGTTGCCGTCGCTTGAGGCTCAATTTTACTGGATTGAACTAAAAAACCACCTTGGTAAAGTAGTAAAAAAGCTTGGTCGCCATCAAGGTAGAGATGTAAACCTTCCTCGCCATTTGGATTGCTCGAGATAATTTGGTCTAATAAACCAAGGCTAGAAGTCGCTTGAACCAGCTCTAAGCCCGCATTTTTTGTCAAACTCTTAACGTGATGCAAGGCCTCTTTTTCAAGGAGATACACACCTGCCTCAGCAGGTTTAGCCGCTTGGAATTTCTTGATTTTTACATCATAGATGGTGCCTTCTACGGGCGAGATCAGCTCATCTTCCAGCTCAAAGGGGAGAATCTTTTTAACTTTGGCTGCTTTAAGAGGGGGAAATTTAAAGTGGCGGTAGGAGCAAAGTCCTTGGTCAAAAATGGCCACCGCTTTACTTTCACCGCTTACTAAGCTCCCACTGAAAATGGGGATTGAATCTAAAAACTGGGGAAGAGCTTCAAGAACGCCTGCCATCCCGCCTGAATGGAGCAGTTGCCCCTCACTAGGAGAAAGATCGGGCGCCCAAAATTTAATTTGTTGTGAGGAAAAAAAAAGATAAATCAGCTGCATGAAAGCCTCACTGATTATCCTTCAGCAAATTCCCCCATCTTGCGGAACTTTTGGTATCGATCCTCAATCAGGGTTTCTGAAGAATTGTCTTTAAGTTGGTCAAATTGCTTTAACACAACTTCTTTTAAGTTGTTCATGCATTCAACGGGGTTGGCATGAGCGCCACCCAGTGGCTCAGGGATGATTTCATCAATCAAGCCAAACTCTAATAAATCAGCGGAGGAGTAGCGTAAAGATCGAGCAGCTTCTTGGGCACGGGTACCATCGCCAAACAAGATTCCAGCGCAGCCTTCAGGGCTGATTACTGAGTAAATAGAATGGTCATACATCAAAACACGATCGGCAACGCCTAGAGCCAATGCCCCGCCACTGCCGCCTTCACCTGTAACAACAGCAATAATAGGCACACCTAAAACAGCCATTTCACGTAAATTCACAGCAATTGCTTCAGACTGGCCTCGCTCTTCAGCGCCAATACCAGGGTACGCCCCTGGAGTGTCAATCAGGGTCAAGATAGGAATACTAAACCGTTCGGCCATCTTCATCAGACGCAAGGCCTTACGATAACCTTCTGGGTGAGGCATGCCAAAGTTACGTGATACATTTTCTTGGGTGTTGCGTCCCTTTTGGTGACCGACGATCAAAAAAGTCTGGCCATCAATCTTACCAAATCCACCAACAATTGCGGGGTCATCTCTAAAGGTTCGATCCCCATGAAGCTCTTGGAACTCAGTGGTACAATGCTCTATAAAATCTAAGGTGTAAGGTCGTAAAGGATGGCGAGCTACAAGCGTTTTTTCCCAAGGGCTTAATGTGGAATAGGTGCTTTCTTCCAGCTTTAAAGTCTGCTTTTCCAGCTTTCCTATTTCTTTATCCAATTTTGGGTCAGGGTCCCCAGCTTGTCGATCTTTTAGCTCTTTGATTTTCTGCTTTAAAGCGATAATCGGCTTTTCAAACTCTAAAATATACATAGTAAATTAATGAAGGTTGCAGCAAAGGGAGGAAAATATACCTCCTAAAATAAAAAAAGCCCTTCTGCAGGTGCATTAGGGCTTTTTTTTTCTTCTTAAATCGGCGACCTAGTCAACAGTCATAAAGACTTGAGAAGGGTCAATAGTAACGTCTTTTTCACTTGTGTAAGGAGTGTATTCCGTTTCAGAAAAACCCTTAGACACAGAGAATAAAAATTCATTGATTACGTTAGACATATTCAACATGGTTGTCTTTTTCTTTTTGATAGAAACAATGTCAATATCTAAAAGTAGACCAGGCTGGATGTGGTAAGGATTGATCTGATTTGCAAAGGTTTCATATTGCTCGCGAACAAATCTTAGTCTATTCTCGAAAACTCTGCGAATTTCAGATGTTTCTTTACCAAAGGCCTTTTCCATTTTTTCAAGCATCAACGGGAATCGAGCGCCTAATTCTTCCAGTTCAATTTCACAAGTTGGGTTCTCTTCAGAAACCTTTGTGAGTTCTGGTTGAATAAAGTTGATCTCATTCC
>JASJGK010000033.1:0-2868 GCA_033791585.1 SAR324 cluster bacterium
TTTTACGTTTCATTTCTTCCCATTTTACTGGTTCGATTCTAGCTTAGCAAGTTGTCCAGTTTATGGGGTCCACTATAATACATGGCTCATTTTTATAAGTTGAATTGAATATCTATGTCTAAAGTAGCCAGAGAAAGAGACAATTACTGTCGTAATTATTTCCAGATTTAAATGAACTGAGTTTCTCGAAGTAAGAGGAGGAAAAGATACTTTTAAATGGGATTCACTCTATAGCAAGCGGAGAGAAACTAGACAGGCTTTTTCTGCCCTTCTATCAGCCAATCTTGAATAGAGCGCAAGGTTTCAGATGATACTTGACTATTTTTTTTCCCTTGAATCTGGCCAATCACACATGTGCCTAATTTTTGCTTAATCAATAGGGTAGCTCTTTCTGGGGCTAGTACTTTATAAATATAGCATTCCCCTGATTGAACTTGATTTTGGTAGGTATAAACGCAATGTTTTTGCTCAATCCCCTCGACAAACAACTGGTGAGGGGAGCGTATGGCTTTGATAAGGAGTGTGTCAGTAATTGGTGGGGCTGGGAATCTATTTGCTCCTGCGATATGGTCCAAAAATAGATCCCATCTTCTGGATGACGATGTAGCCCTTTCATTGGGTCGCTCTGGATTTCTCCGTTGATACTCTTCTGACCATCGATCGTGTAAGGCTTCAATCTCACGAATGAGCTTAAAATGAGAAATAGCTCCCCAAAAATCAATATTTAATAGGTTTGCAATTCGCAATGATTCCTTAAAAGTGTAAAAACTATTTTCTACTTGGCTATAAAAGAAAGCAGACTCATTTACAGTCTTGATACCAGCTGAAGCAGAAATCGCCCATTTTCCTAATAGGAACCAAAAGTTCATCAATTCTAAAAGATTTAATGGTATTGAGCCAAGATGAAAATAGGGCTCTAGGGAATTACTTTTTTCGAAAAATTCCTTTAAAAATACAAAATCACTTGAATAATGCCCAAGTGCTGTCAATTTTTTAAAGAAATTAACTGCTCCAGCCAGTTTTTCCCGAATTACCAAAGCCGCAATTTCTTTTTGCTTTAGAGTAAAAACATAGATAACCTCCGCCTCCTCCCAGCTTTCTTCATGGACTATAGAAAGCAAAAACCAGAGCAGGTTGGGGTTAGAATCAAAAAGGTCTTTGGCTCCTTGGTTTCTTAAAATCCAACGGCCTAAAAGAAACTGGATCGTCCCAAATTTTCGAATTCTATCGCACAGATCTTGATCAATATCTTGAAAAAAATCTTTATATATAATTGCTTCTGGTGTCTTGTGTTCTGAAAGACTAAAAATAGGAAAGCCAATATCTGTATGCTCCTTTAACCAGAGATCATTTTCTAAGGAATACCACTCTAATATTCCGTTGCTATTGGTAATTTGAAATTCTGATGCGAGCGCTGGAACATGAATCCTTAATCCCCTTTGGCTCCCTAGAAAACTGTTTTTTGTTACGTTGAACAACATGGATAATTACATTTAAAAAAGATAGAGGCATAACTGTAAATGATTCAACTTAAGCAAAGCAGAATCAACTTGTTAAATGGGCTACCTTTTTAATAGCTATATTTAACGACAGTTAGAGTCGTCGTACTTTGGAAGGGAGAACAAAGGGACTATTTGAATGTTATCCATCACTAACAGGCACTGCAAATTTAGCGAGGAGCGCAGGGTGAGCCAGAAGAATAAGGTGGCTTTGTGCCCTAGTCATACCAACGTATAAAAGCCCATTGATCGCAGACTCAGGTATACCCTCAAAACCAGCTAAAATAACAATTGGCGCATCTAGTCCTTTAAAGCGGTGAATTGTATCTAAAATAAGATGATTTGACTTTTGGGCCTCAGAGGTTGTGACCAAAAATGACCCGAGTTTACCATTGCTCCCTAGGTTTAAGGAAATGGGTCTACGGCCTGTTAAAACTGCGATATGCTCAGGTTTTACAGCTTCTTCTTGAATGAGTTTATGGAGTAGTTTATGGATAGCTTTCTCAAGCTTCCCCTCATCCTGAATTTCTATCAATTCTGGAGTACGGCCTTTTGGCCCAACAGACTTTTGATTGCCGCCCAGATTTAAAGATGATGCAAGTTGATAAATAGCTTGGCTATTACGCAGATTTTCCTGTAGCTCAAATCGGGGCAGCTCTTTAATCAGATCAGATTGAGACTGGTAAATGTCTTGGTTGGGATCTAAAAAAACAAAGAGATCACTTTTCTCAGGGTCTTTTAAACAGTAAAGCAAGGGAATCCAGTAACTGTCTGAAAAATCTTGCCCTTCATCAATAACAATCGCATCAAAGGGCTCCAAACTTTCAGCATTGTCCTCTAGGCTCGATGGCAAATATTCATTCCAATAGTTGCTTTCATTCGAATTCTTGATCTGATCTGGGGTCAACAAAGATAAGCTCGCAGATTCGGCAGCATAGAAACAAAGTTGATGAAAACGCATAATAGTTAGATTTTCCACCTTCCCTTGGCTTTTTAAATACGCCTCAAGTGGAATATTATAGCATGTAAGTAAGGTTCGCTTTCCTTCTGCGGCAAGTCTTCTCGCTTTTTCATAGGCTAAAAGAGTTTTACCTGTACCTGGTCCCCCGCAAAATGCTGCTCTAGTATGAGAGGCAGAGAAATCGAGATATTTAAACTGATCCAGGGTAAGTTGATTGATCGCTTTCCCTTCTTGCTCAATGAAAGAATTTAGTGGCCGAGTTAAAAGGATATCCTTCGCTAGCAATTTCCTTAAAGCAGAACAACTCTTTTGGCCAAGTCCTTTGACAATTTCCCCAGTGTGGGCCTGTTTCATCATTATTTCAATTTTTGGCTGGATCTGATAGAGGTCATCATGGTCTAAAACCAT
>JASJGK010000034.1:0-15742 GCA_033791585.1 SAR324 cluster bacterium
CAATTGATATTGAAAATAAAAAGAGCTTTAAAGTTTAAGATGATTAAAAACATTGAAAATAATTAAGCAACAAAAAAAATGAAACGCGCGCTTTTAGTGGCCCAGCCAAAAGAAGTAACAAATAACGTGAGGGAATTGGGTTTTGAGCCCATTAGCTGCGCCGACTGTGTCCAAGCGATTCGGATGGCCATAAAAGAAAATCCCTCCCTAATTATCGCCCATGCCGACCACCCTGTGGTCAGTGGCATTGAGATGAGTCAATTCTTAAGCCTATTTCAGCTCTATTTTCCCATTGTTTTAATCGCTAAAAACCCTGATGATTTTAATGCAATTCAGGTAGATTTGCCCATTGTTTCAAGGGCCGAGGCTCTAGCGGGGTTAGATGATTTTATTATTGCCGCCATTGAGGAAAACCAAAATCACAATAACTCCTTCAATTATCAACTGCGGCAAAGAGAATGGATGGACCTCTTAAGCGGCGACCCCCGCCCAAGGGTTTTAATTGGCGATACAGGTTCAGAAATTTTAGGCCAAGGCCGTGGACTTTTAGATAATTACGAACAATATTACATCTTTTCTGCCAAAAATGGCTTGGAGACTGTAATTAAAACGCTACTATTAAAGCCCCAATTGGTTTTGGTTTCTGCCTATTTTTCAGATATTAGGGGGCTGCAAATCAGCCAGATTTTCTATCTCTTTGGGTTAACTATCCCCGTGGTTTTATTGGTCAACTCTGAAGATAAAGACACTAAAATGGCTGCCTTTCGCTCTTTTGGAGTGATGAATGTGCAAGATAAAGATTTGGCGATTAACACCCACGAGTTTTTGGATCTGATAGATGGTCACCTCGGTATGAACAAAGGCTTTAAGGATTTTGCAAGGCCTGTTACCCCTGAAGAGTTGGCCTACCAAGAATCTGACAGGGTAAAAAGAGCGGCGGAGCAAGCGGCCATTGAGGCGCAATTACCAAAGGTGGATGCCAGTGTTTTTGCAGGTGGCAGTATAGATAAAGAAGTTTTGGCTGATATTCAAGGCTTGGTGATGGCAGACACAGAGGATGCACCTGCAACAGAGAAGGTGATTAAAAAGGTGGCTTCCCTGGCTGGTATGAGAGCCGTTGTTTCTAATGACTTCCAACGAGAATATAGCCGCCGCAACAGTAAAGGCCTTGCTGGGTTGTTTTAACTCTTACCCTTTAAGAAGCCAGTCTTTGCCTTTCGCTTCGCTTAAAAAGGGGGGCATTTGGGGCTGAGCCTTCAGGGCTAAATTTATAGCCTTCAAAGTCAAAATCTTTCAATTGAGAAGCATTGGTAATATCGTTTTGCAAAGCCCAACGGGCCATTAAACCCCTCGCACGTTTTGCCAAAAAGCTAATCACCTTATATTTTCCATTTTTTTCATCTTGAAAAATAGGGCTGATGACTTCGGAATTCAACTTTTTTCCTACTGCTCTAAAATATTCGCCGCTCGCAAGATTTAAAACAAAATTTGGTTTTTCCTTGTTGATCAAGGTGGCAATATCCTTAGCCCAAAAGTCGTAGAGGTTTTTACCTCGGTCAGTGGCTAGCCTTGTGCCCATTTCAAGGCGGTAGGGTAAAATCAAATCAAGAGGTTTTAAAAGTCCATAAAGGCCTGAGAGAATGCGGATGCAGGCTTGTGCCTTTTGTATTTGAGCCTTGCCTAAGGTGGTAATATCTAAACCTTGGTAAACATCGCCTGTAAAAGCATATGCTGCTTCTCTAGCCGTGTTTTCGGGGAAGGGATAACCAAAGGCTTGGAAACGAGCAAAGTTAAGCTCTGCCAGCTTTTCGCTTAAGCCCATCAATTCACCTACTTGCCCTACGGTTTTTTGTTTTAAAACCTCGATCAACTCTAAGGTTTTCCCTTCAATAAAGAAGGGCAAACTCTGGGTTGGGTAGGGGCAAGTTCTTGTAAAGTCAAGGCTTTTTGCAGGGGAAAGGAGGACGATCATTATACCTTTTATCAAATATTTTATCCTAGCCTAGTATTCAATTGTACTCTTGGCAAGTTCTCTTAAACTACTTTTCCGATAAAATAAGGTGAAAAAATGGCCTCCCAACGGCTAAGGTCTTATTAAATCACCTTAAAGCGGCCATTGCACCAGGGACGAGGGCCACTAAAAAATCAAACTTTATTTCTAAAGGGTCATGGACCTTAACCATCATCCCGCCCATTACTTTTGGAGCCTTCACCCCAAGGCGCTGGACGCTATCTTTCATGGTTCCCATCAAGTGGCCATCAACTAGCTTTAAAGTAAAAGTTACTTCGCTAGTCAAAGCCATGATTGTTAGGTTGCCTTTCATTTCTATTTCTTTACCTGTTTTTAAATCCATCAAATCGCTGGTTGGGATCAAGGCGCTGGTGTAGGAAATGGTGGGGTATTTATCTGTAAAAAGATAGTCGTTGTGCATGTCTTCATCCCTGTCTTTCTCTTTAGAATCTATTGAGTTAAAAGGGAATTCAACCATAGCCACCACACCGCCTGCTGCAGGTGTAACCTTCGGCGTAACTTCGCAAGATGTACCCCAGACGACAACATCCTTAAATAAAAACATGGTTTTTTCCACGTGGTAAGCGAGGCAGTTTTTATCTGACTGGAATTCTTGGGCTTGCAGGGTTGGACTTAAAAAAACAAAGAAAATAAGGGGGCTTAAAAATTTGAATGCTTTCATGGGGTACCTTTAGCTAGGGGTATCAAGTTGAAGAAGGGTTGTTTTATTTAAGTATAGAATACTGTATATAAACATAGCTAGTCTTTTATTTAGCTGGGGCTACTATTTTCAAAAAGCCTTAAAAAAGGTCTCTGCCATGAGGGCCGCTAAGGTCTAAAATTGGTCCTTTAGGGACGATGCCAGAGGGGTTTAAAAACTTGTGACTTCTGTAATAGTGAGATTTGATGTGGTCTAAATTTGTAGTCTCTTTAAATGCAGGCATCAGATAGAGTTCCCGCAGAAAACCTGAAAGGTTTTTATAATCATGGATTCTTCGCAAGTTGCATTTAAAGTGACCGACGTACACAGCATCAAAACGAATAAGAGTAACAAATAATCTGATGTCGGCCTCGGTTAGTTGGTCGCCTACCAGGTAGCGGTTTTTACTTAAACGATCTTCAAGTAGATCTAAGCAGCTAAATAGATTGGTTAGTGCCTCTTCATAAGCCTCTTGGTTGGCGGCGAAGCCTGTTTTATAGACTCCATTATTTACTCCTTCATAAATAATAGCGTTGATTTTATTAATTTCTTCTCTTAAATCAGTAGGGTAGTAGTTGGTCTGGTCTGTGGCAATTTTACTAAATTCACTGTTTAACATACGAATGATTTCTTCCGACTCATTAGAAACAGCCTTATCTGTTTTTTTGTCCCACAATATTGGAACAGTCACTCGGCCTGTGTATGAGGGGTCGTGGTGTTGGTAGACCTGATGCAGGTTTACCAATTCTTTGATCCCTGCAGGCTTGTGGCTCAGCGGGTTGGAGGCCGCTGGCGGTTCAAAAAACCAACCTTTTTCCATCATCAGAGGCGAAACAACATCTACTGAGATGGCCGACTCTAGCCCCTTGAGTTTTCGCATAATCAAGGTTCGGTGCGCCCAAGGGCAAGCGAGGGAAACATAAAGGTGATAGCGCCCTGATTCAGGTGGAAACATTGCCCCTTCAGCACTAGATATCTGGTCTCGAATCTGGGTGTTTTCTCGCTGGAATTTTCCTTTTTTGGTTAAAAATTTATCCTCTGCTATCCACTCCCCTTCGATCAACCTGCCCATGTGCTATCCTTTTTAAATTTTTAATCTCTTCCAATAATACGCTTACGAGCCTCGCCTTGTCAAAATCCTCCCTAGTCCTTGTAGGATTTGTGAAAGTCCTGCAAGCTGGAGTCAAAGATTTACAATGACTCCCACCTGAGAAAACATGCCCCAACCAAAAGAATTACTACAGCAACACTTTGGATTTTCAGATTTTCGACCGGGGCAAGAGCAGGTGATTGATACTCTTCTTAAAGGGCGTTCCGTGCTGGCAGTTTTTCCTACAGGTAGCGGAAAAAGTTTGTGTTTTCAGCTTCCAGCGCTAGCTATGAATGGTTTGACCTTGGTCATTTCTCCGCTGTTGGCTCTGATGAAAGACCAAGTGGATTTTTTACAGTCGAAAGGAATCGCTGCTGACAGATGGGATTCTAGTAAAGATTATGACCAGATCAAGGAACTTAAACGGACAATTAACCAAGGAAAATTAAAACTGCTGTATGTTTCGCCCGAGCGACTGAGCAATGAGTCATTTCTAAATTTTATGGGCCAAGTTAATATAGGCCTTTTGGTAATTGACGAGGCCCATTGTATCTCCGAATGGGGCCACAACTTTCGCCCTGAATATTTAAAGCTCCACTTCCACGCTAGTAAACTTAAGATCGCTCAGTTTTTATGCCTCACGGCAACGGCGACCCCACAGGTGGCCCAAGATATCTGTAAGCTCTTTTCTATTGCCCCAGAGGATTATGTTCTCACGGGTTTTTACAGGCCGAATTTAACACTGAGACACCATGTGGTTAAGGGTGGCGACGAGGCAAAAAATCAATTTTTGTTAGGTCGCTTAGCAGCCAACCCCAAGGGCGCAACCATTGTTTATGTTTCTTTACGCCACACGGCGGAAAAGGTGGCTGAGCTTTTAGCGGCCCAAGGTTACCACTGCAAAGCTTACCATGCGGGGATAAAGTCCGATGAAAGAGAAGCGATACAACTGTGGTTTATGGCCGACCCTGAGGCCGTGGTTGTGGCAACCATCGCCTTTGGAATGGGGGTGGATAAGGCTGATATTCGCTATGTTTACCACTATAACCTGCCTAAAAATTTGGAGTCTTATTCCCAAGAAATTGGCCGTGCAGGGCGCGATGGCCAGCCTTCCCTCTGTGAAGTTTTGGCCTCGCCTGATGATGGTGCTGTGCTAGAAGGCTTTATTTATGGTGATACCCCTGACAGCCAAGATCTAAGTAATTTTATCCATTTTCTTTTTAAACAAGACCAGCAATTTTCAATTTCTTTATATGACTTGGCCAAGGAATTTGATATCAACAACCTGACCTTAAACATCCTATTGGTTTATTTGGAACTGGAAGGCTATATAAAATACCAACGGACGCTATTTGGGTTTTTTAAGTACAAGTTACTTAAAAATGAAGCTGAAATTTTAGGAGGCTTTAATGCCGACCGAGCGAATTTTTTAAAGGCAATTTTCGACTGTTCCGATAAAAAGGCCACCTGGTCTTACATTTCCCCTGAGGAAATGGCCCAGCGAATCGGCCAGCCCCAAGAGCGCATTGGTGCCGCTCTAGATTATTTGGCTGACCAAGATATGTTAGAACTCCAGCCCAGTAAGCCTCGCAAGCAGTATACAATATTGCAGCAGCCAGCTTTGTTGCCAGACCTTGTTGCCAAAATGCAGGATAATTTTGTGCAAAAAGAAGGGCGGGATCAGGATAGAATCCAACAGATATACCAGTTTATAGGGCAAAAAACTTGCAAATCACAATATCTACTCGATTATTTTGGCGAGCCTAAAAAGGCCGATTGTGGCCACTGTGGCCCCTGCTTGAACGAAACCCAAGAAGCCTTTACTGCCATAAAAACCTTGGAATTGACTCAAGCACAGCTCCAAAAGGTAGCTCAGCTAAAAGCTTTAAATATAGAGCCGCTCAATAGCCCCCGAAAACTAGCCCGATACCTGACAGGTATCAATTCCCCAGCTTCTAGCCCCGTGCGAAAGCTGCATGGCAAATTTTTTGGTGCTTTAGAAGGCGCTTCCTTTTCAGCCATTTTGGATGCGGCGAGGTAGGCCTTTCTCACTGACATCCCTTGCTTACTTTTTACCCTTGGGGTAAAAAAGGAAAACTCATGTTAAGTATATAGAGTAAAAAACGTAAAAAAAATTCATTTCAAAAGATTTTAAGTAAAAGACAATGGAAAAATTACCCGATTTAAGTAGCTTCCCTGTAGACGAACGTGGCCATATGGGCCGTGAATGCCCTGAAGATGATTGCTTAGAGCAATTTAGTATCAAACGCATGAATGACACCTTGCCAGAAGTGCATTTTTGCCCAACCTGTGGTTTTAAAGATACCTTCGATGCCTTTTGGACAGAAAACCAATTGCAACGTATCGACTCCATTTTAGGGGACGATGAAGCTGACGGTTGTGACAAACCAGCAGGGGCGCAACAAGGCGAATTTAACTTTGAGCGACCAAAAACCGAAACGGCGACAGTTGAAGCTAAAAAAACTGAACCCCAGGCCCCAAAAGGGCCACAAGAGATCTTTGAATATGAAGAAGAAAGTTATGGGAAATTATATGCCTGTGGCGACTGCGGTGTTGAATTTGCTATGGAAGACCCCCCACAAAACTGTGCTCAGTGCGGCAGTAATGTGCTCGAGCAGTTGTAGTTTAAGCCTGCAAATTTAAGCAAAAAAAAGGCAGTTCTTGATTCAAAAAGAAATGCCTTTTTACTTAGAATGTTTACGCAAAAAGTTCAGCGTAAAGTTCTACGTTAAAACCAACATAATAGACATTATCTATCAGCATAGTTGGTGCCCGAAGGTTGCCACTACGGCCCATGGCCTTTTTTAAAACTTCCTCTTTTGAACTTGCATCAGGAGCAAATTCTAAGGTCTTTTTTCCTTGGGAAATGAAGATTTTTGGCACGCTGCTTAGGCGTTCCCAAGCTTGGCCTTCATCAATCTTTTGCTTTTTAGCGTCCCATTGTTCTGTTATTACCACCTCTTTTATCCCAAGAACCTCTTGGGCTTTTTTACAAGAGACTCAACCGTTTCTGTGATAGTACCATTCAATTTTCATGGTTTTCCTTTTTAATTTAATGTTGGTTTTCTTTTACACTATAATCAACCATCAAAGCCCCTCTGACAAGGGCTTTAGTTCAAAAGTCTAACAGGTTTAACGCTCAAGTATTTGTTTTAACTCCTTTAATCTAGTATCGGTGATCTTTACCATCTCCTTGATTCCCTTCAAATAAATTCCCTTATCTGATAAGGAAAAGTCTTTTAGCTTTTCTAAATTCACCAAGGTAGAACGGTTTACCTTAGTCAGAATTACTTGTAATTGTTCCTCCACAGTTTTTAATGAACCGTAGATTGTTACTTCTTTGGTCTTTTTCTCTTCTTGGTAATAATAGGTAAGGTAATGGTCGTTGATGGTGATCATGAGCAAGGATTCATGGAAGATTTGTAAGGTCTCTTCTGGCGAAACTTCTAACAATATAAAATCAGTATTTGGGGCTAAGCTAGCCTTAACTAGTTTACTATTAAGCTTATCTCGCTGGAGCTGAGAAAGGAGGTTATAGCAAATAGAATTGAATAAAAAGAACTGCACTATCAAACTTAAGGCTGCCACATTTGCAACCAAAAGCGCGATTTCTCCTAACCTAGAATCGAAACCCGTGACTAAAACCAACACGGCTAGACTAGTGAATAGTGCCCCGCTGATCATGACAGGCAAGTAGTTTAAAAAGGTTTTTTCTTTGGGAATTTTGTTGGCCCATAAAAATACCAATAAAACAAAAACATGAGCAAAATAGCCAAGGGCTAAATTCACAACCCAGAAACCAAGATTTTCCCACCGCTGTGCACCTGATAATCCTGGTTGCGAAAGGCTGCCCACCAACACTCCAATAAAAATGGTGATGAAAAAGGAGTAAAGGAAACCCCTAAAGGGGGCAAATTTCCCTAAAATTCTTTTTTCCGTGAAAGCTGACATAATAACCATATAATAGTCTGTTATTCTTATTGTTTTAAATTCACGTAATGGGCCAAAATTGGCGTAATACGGCTAGGGATTCCAGCCATTATTCCCTACTCTATAATTAAAGAAGCATTAAAACCCCCCATGGAACGGAGAAACATGAAAGCAATCACAGGTCTATTATTATCAATTTTCTTAGGATTAACAACAACTGCTTTTGCAGGAGAAAATCCATTGACTCTCACAGTCAATGTTAAGGGAATTGAAAAACAAGAGGGGAGCATTAGAGTTGCGCTTTATGACCAAACAAAAACCTTCCTTACTAAAAATTGGTTGGTCGGCAAGGTGGCTGAGGCAAATGCCCCGGAAGTGACCCTGATTTTTGAGGGGCTAAAAAGAGGAAATTACGCTGTCAGTATTTTTCAAGACTACGATAATAATGAGGAGTTGGACAAAAACTTTGTTGGCGCACCAACAGAGCCATATGCTTTTGGGAACGATGCCTTTGGCATCTTTGGGCCTCCCAGCTTTGAAGAATCAACCATTACCTTGAGTGAAACCCAAGAGATAACCATTAATCTTAGATAAGGAGTAACCATGAAAAAACTACTCTTAATTATTGCCAAGGCCTTGCCTTTTATGGGCTTTTCTTTAGTTATTACCATGTCGATGGTGGGGCGAAACAACCCAAACTTTACTTGGCCTTATCTGATTGCGGCCTTAGGTATGATATTGGTTGGGCAAGGTGTTCATAGGGTTTTCAAAACTCGTGACCTTTTTGGTTTGGGCCTGACTTCGGTCATTTTGTTAGCTTTAGGTCTACATTTTTTCAGCCCATTTGGCGCAAGATGGTTTTTGAGTCATGCCACTAGCGGGATTTATTTAGGTCTTTTTTTTGCGGCTTTGGTGCCTCCAATGTTAGGGGTGCCGCCTTTTACAGTTGAGGCTGCACAAAAAAACTTTCCCCCTGCGGTGCAAAAAACAGATGCCTTCAAGGTAGTGACTATCCAGATGTCATGGATTTGGGCAGGCCTTTTTTTTGCTGCTCTAATTTTATCTTACCTTCCCTACTCTGTTGATTCGGGTTTGAATCTCATTTTTCAGAATCTATTGGCACCAATGCCGTTGCTTTTGATTGGGGTGCCCCTGACCATTAAATTACCCAACTACTTGGTTCAGCAAAATACAAAATCTAAAGGGGCCTATCATTTTGAAAATTTGAAGGATGCCTTTGAGGCCATGCCTTTTGGCATAAATAAAGAGAAGACTGGGGGAATTGATTCTATTTTGCAGTTTTATTTTACAGGCTTGGAAATCTTTAGCGGTTATTTAAAAATTAAAGATGGCGGTTGTAGCTTTACTTATGGCGAGCACCCAAGCCCAGAGTGCAAGGTAACTTGTGACTCCGAATTGTGGCTAAAAATCACCAATGGTGAATTGGATGGAGCAGAGGCCTATTTAAAAAACCTTTACCAAACGACAGGCGACATAAGCACCCTTACCCAATTGCAAAGCCTTTTCTCAAATGAGGAAACAGGGCCTGTGATTGCAGAAACGCCCCAAGATTTAGGCCACTTTGAATATGGCCAACTACGCCCAAAAACAATCAAAAAAGTTTTGATGATCGACGGTGGCCCTAGAAACTCAAAATTTTCAAAATCTAGCCTGCTGGCAAGAGCCTTTGCTCAAGGGGTAGAAGAAGCAGGTGGAGAAGTGGAATGGTTGGCTTTACGCAAATTAAAAATACAAAACTGCACTGGTTGCTATGAATGTTGGACCAAAAGCCCTGGCAAGTGCCGAATTAACCGAGTTGCAGCCAAAACCTCAGCGGTGCCACTTGACCCTATGGAGGAGTTAAGAGCCAAATTTAGAGAGGCCGATTTAATCGGTTGGATTACACCACTCTATACCTTTTCGGTGCATCCACTGCTAAAGGCTTTTATGGATAGGTTGCTTCCCGAGTTGCAGCCTTATATGATAGAAAAAAATAATCTAACAGGGCACCCCCACAGGCGGCCACACCCCAAGGCTATGGTCACCTTTTCTGCTGCAGGTTTCCCTGATTTGAAAGGGAATTTTGAAGGTCTCGCTTGGACCTTTCGCAACATGTCGCTCCATGAGGAGGCAGGTGTAATGTTAGGGGAATTTTATTTAAGTGCTGCTGAATTATTGGCTCAGCCAGCCTATGCCACTAGAAAAAGAAAGGTGGAAAAGGCTTGCTATGAGGCAGGTAAAGAAGCTGTGAGCCAAGGAAAAATTTCCCAACATTGGATGGCAGATGTTTCTAATGTTGGGGTATCCCGTGAAACTTTCTCGTCCCAAGCCAATTTATTTTGGGAGCAACTGGATGGAAAAAAAGCCTATTACAAGGGGCAACCAGCCCTTACTGAGCTAACTATAAAAGCAGGGTGAAAATGAAAAATATAAAAAATGTGATTTTTGGAACAGGCCCACTTGGCTGGTGGATCATGGAAAGCCTTTTAGAGAAAGGGGAGGATGAAGTGAGCATAACTATGGTCAATCGTAGTGGTAAATTACCGTTAAACCTACCCCAAACCTTGCCAAAAAGAGTAGATCTTAGGGCGGGTGACGCAACAGATGCAAGCTTTGTGGCCGCTATTTGCAAAGATGCCGATGCTGTGTTTCACTGCGCCATGCCACCTTATACCCGCTGGCCTCAGCTCTTCCCTGCTTTAACTAAAGGCATATTAGAGGGGGTTAAAACCACTAAAGCAAAACTGATCTACTGCGATAACCTATATATGTATGGGGATACTCAAACAAGGGTGCTAACCGAAGACCTGCCCAATAATCCCCATGGCCACAAGGGTAAAGTTCGGGCTGAGATGGCAGAAAGCCTTTTGTCTGCACATAGGGCGGGGGAAATTAAACTGGTCGTTGGCCGTGGTTCAGACTTTTACGGTCCTTATGTGATCAATTCAGGCCTTGGGGAGCGATTTTTTAAACCTGGCATTTTAGGGGAAACTGCCGATCTCTTGGGAGATTTGGCCTTGCCTCATACCTATACTTACATCAAAGATTTTGCCCGTGCTCTCGTTCTATTAAGTGAAGAGGATGCGGCTATAGGCCAGATCTGGCATGTCCCCAATGCGCCAACAATAACCACAATGGAAATGGTTTCTTTAGTGGAACAAGAGCTAGGCCAGTCTGTTAAAGTCCGTACCGCAGGCCCACTGATGGTGAATTTGTTAGGTTTATTTATCCCTATGCTCAAAGAAATGAAAGAGGTAATGTACCAGTGGAATAGGCCCTATGTCGTGGACCACAGTAAATTCATTGGAAGCTTTAATTTACAAACTACAGACCCCAAAATTGCCATCAAAGAAACCCTTGGTTGGTATCGTCAGGCTTTTAGTAAATAATCCTTCTACTGTTTCGAAATATTTAGTTTAAATTAAGTCTGTTGGCCCTTTTCTGGCCAGGATCGGCCACTGCGGTTTAGCGTAGAAGACTCGTTTTTTAAATATAAATTTGGGTCTTTTGACTATCCATTATCCAAGAGGTACGAGGCCTTGGCTCTGCTTCTGGGCTGGGGCGACGCTGATGGGTTTGCTTTTGAGACTGTGGAAAAAACACCCAGATTTTTCATCTTTTGGAATCATCCGCGTCTTTATAGATTACCCTAGGGGCTTGAACGCTGTGGAAATTTGTACTAGATAAATCTACATAATTTATTTACTAAAATTAATCAAAAGTAAGGTGGATACCTGATTATTTCAAAAATATTTTCTAGGTTTGGTCTTTCTAAAAGGCAGAATTTCGAGTAAGTTAATGGTGGAGGAAAGTAATGGAGCCATCAATATAATGTTATTTATCATGCGCTGTTCACCGTGGCGAATTCTTGGTCTAGCTATAGTCCTCATTTTTTTATGCAATATACCTCTGTCAGCTTTTGACCTGACTGACGAAGAAAGGGCCTATTTAGCTAAAAAAGGGACTTTCTCAATGTGTGTTGACCCATCTTGGGAACCCTTTGAAAAAATTGATAAAAAAGGGAATCATGTGGGGATGGTCGGTGATTATATCCACTTAATCAAAGACCTTACAGGTCTGAAAATCAAAGTATACATTACCAAAACTTGGGCCGAAAGCATTGATGCGGCCAAAGCCCGTAAGTGTGATTTCTTTTCGCTGGTTGCAAAGACACCAGAACGAGAAAGCTACATGGATTTCACCGAGCCCTATTTGGAGTTGCACAACGCCCTAGTAAGTACCTCAGATAAGGCTTTTGTGCCTGATATACAACAAATACTAGATAAGAGGATAGGTGTGGTAAAGGGCTTTGCTAATGCGGAGCTACTGAAACAAAAGTATCCCTCCATTAATTTGGTTGAGGTAAAATCCTCCCAAGAGGGTTTACTGAAGTTGGTTTCAGGCGAGATCGACTATATGAATGACTTCTTAGCTTCCGCCTCATTTTATATAGGCAAATTGGCCTTGAGTGATGTCAAAATTGTGGGAACGACAGACTTAACCTTAGGCCTTGGTTTTGCTACCAGAGACGATGAACCCTTGCTAAATAATATTTTAGAAAAGGCCGTAAGGGCTATTTCCAGGGAACAAAAAAACCAGATCACAGCCAAATGGATTACCGTAAAATACCAACAATCTGTTGACTACACTGTGCTTTTTAAGTGGCTCGCTGGCGCTATGGTTTTATTGTTTTTTAGTCTCTTTTGGAATCAGCGGTTATCTAAAGAAGTGGCTTTAAGGAAAAAGGCCGAATCTACCGCTTTAAAAGAGCGAAAAAGGGCCACCTTGGCCAATGAGGCAAAGTCTGAGTTTTTAGCAAATATGAGCCACGAACTGCGGACCCCTATGAACTCAGTTTTGGGCTTTACTCAGCTTTTGGAAATGAACGATTTAGATTCAGATTCAAAATCTTTTGTGAATTCCATTAAGGTTTCTGGCAATACCCTACTACATGTGATCAATAGTATTTTAGACCTTTCCCAAGTCGAAGCAGGGAAGATGGTTTTAACTTTAGAACCTACTGGCATTCGCTCAATCCTCCAGGAAATGGAAGAACTTTTTAAACTAGAATTACAAAAGAAGGGCCTGACTTTAACCATAAAAATTTCTGATCATTTTCCACGTTGGTTGCTCTTAGATGCTTTGCGTGTAAGGCAAATTTTATTAAATTTGATAAGCAATGCCATTAAATTTACTGAAATTGGAGAAATAACTGTCGAAATTGCATCTAAGCCTAGCTTGAGTGAAGGTCGGGTGGACCTTAGTCTAGTGGTGCAGGATACGGGGATTGGTATAAAAGCAAGAGACTTAAACGAGATTTTTAGTCCCTTTATGCAAACCCATAAGAACAGGTCTAAGTACGGTGGTACTGGTTTGGGGCTATCCATTACCCAACATTTAGTGAAACTGTTTGGTGGTGAGATTAAGGTTGAAAGCTTCTCAGGTAAGGGAACCAAATTTTTCGGCTCCTTTCCTGATATTTTAATTGCCACTGATCCCAGTTTAAAAGACATTTCTACAGCCATTACCGAATCTCAACTGGCGAGCCTAAAGGGGCGAGTACTGATCGTTGATGACAAACACATGAATCGCTCTTTGATTACAGCCATGCTGGCTTGCACAGAATTGAAACTGGAAACGGCCGAAGATGGAGCCAAGGCGGTTGAAATGGCTCTAGAAACAATCCCAGATTTGATTTTGATGGACATCAAAATGCCGGTCATGGATGGCTTTGAGGCTGCAAGTCTCTTGAAGAAGAACAAGGTAACGGCCAAGATTCCCATAGTCGCTCTGACAGCCACTATCTTAACAGATATTGAAAAGAAAAAGCTTAACTGCTTTGACGGCACTTTACAGAAGCCAATTGTTTTAAACGACCTTTGGCGACTTATCTTAGAGCAGCTTAGTTAGTTCATTGTCGGTGAGTAGTCAGGTCGTTGCATCGCCTTTTTCTCGGTTTGCGGCTCTTAATGAAAGCCAGCTTTTTTCTTTTTTGAATATCTTCATGCAAACTAAAAAAGCACATATTAAAGTAGTCTAAAGGGTGCTTTTTAGAGTGTAGAACAGGGAGCAGGGTAAGACCTACAAAGCTAAGAACCTAATCTAAAAAATGCCATCTCTCAGTTCTTTAAGGCTTTGGTGAGGTCTTTTAGGCTATACTTGTCATTTGGCAAAGATACCTGAATGGAATAGGGAGTTTTTGGCACCTTGACCATCAATACACCCATCTTTAGCAGGCCTTCACAACCAATCCAATAGTGATCTTGCATAGTCCAAACCTCACTTTTGTGGCCCTTCATTTGGGAACAAAGCTCAACAAAGGTATGCTTGCCTTTGGCATCTTGGAATTTCTGCAAGAAGCCTTTTTTTCTTACTGTGTCTAGCATTTCTGGTAAGGCAAAGGTTTCCACCCTCATTTCACCACAGTGAACAACAGAAAGAATCGGTGAAACAGGGGGATTTGGCCAAACCATGGCACTGGGTTTATTTAGCGCAGCCATACCTTTTTGTCCTTTTTTTGATATATGGTCTCGCAGGGTTCTTGCCATTTGTATCACTTTTTTTGGTGGATACTTTTCAAATTCCTGATAACAAGCTTTAGTCGACAAACCCTTTTCTTTTGCAAAGGCAATGGTTGAGGGCACGGCTACCATTAGAATGCTGAGGAGTAGGCAAATTATTTTCATTTTAGTCCTTAAACTGAATTTTTGCCTCAAGATAACATAAAAAAAAACTAGCGGCAATAAGTCAAAAACCCTAGTAAAAGGCAAACTGTGAATCCTTTCAACTGGCATTGGTATTAAAAAGCTGTTAAATTGGCTAAAACAAAGTAAACTGAAAGCTATGAATACAACCCAAAACCCATATCGGCTAAGGAAACGAGACCGTCTCTCGGTGAAACAAACCAAGTGGACCCTTTTCACAGCCTTTATCCTTGGGATAGTATTTAGCGCAGCCCAATTGGCCACAGATTTTCACCAAGAAAGGGATCGCTTAAATAGTACCAGTAGAGAACTGATTCAAGTATTGGATCAACCTGCCTCCTTTGCAGCTTACAACAAAGATAAAAAGCTTTCTCGTGAGCTGGTTGTTGGTTATTTTTCTTATCACCCAACCTATAAAGCCACTATTTCTGATTCTGATGGGAATGTATTGGCATCCTCTACTGCCGAGTTGGCCCAAGGGCCTTATCGAAATGCCGTGGATATGCTCTTTGGGGAATCCCGCAAGTTTGAGCAAAAATTATACTTCCAACCGCAACCGGGTAGTGTTTTGGAAATGGCCACTCTCAAAGAAGTGGGTAAGTTAGAAATTTGGATTGATAGCTACTCTTCAGGAAAGATTTTTTTAGAAAGAGCCATTCGGATTTTAGTTTATGGGCTTTTGCGTAACTTTACTTTGGCTGTGGTATTGTTATTTATCTTCCACTACTTTGTCTCTCGCCCCTTTAACAACATAGTCGGCCAGTTAGACAAGATCAATCCACAGGTGGATACAAAAACGACTATTTCCATCCCCGAAGGTCACCAAAAAGATGAGTTTGCTTTGCTGGGGAGCAGAATGAACCAAATGCTGAAAAAAATTGATGAACATATCGAATCGCAAATGCAACAGGCTAGGGAGATTGAAGAAGTCAATATTGCACTATTAGAGGCAAAGGAAGCAGCGGAAGCTGCCAATGAAGCAAAAAGCAATTTTTTAGGCATTATGAGCCACGAGCTTAGAACCCCCATGAACGGAATTTTGGGCATTGCCCAAGTGATATTGTCTGAAGAAACCGATGAGGGCCGAAAAGACCTTTGCCAGTTGATTTTAAGCTCTGGAAATAGATTAAATGATATTTTAACAGAAATCACCACCTTGACCCAACTGGATTCAAAAAGCTTTCAATTTGAAAAAAGAAGTTTTTCTTTGATCCAGTTAGAAGAGCTTTTAGTGACTCTATTTTTAAGTGAAGCTAGCTCAAAAAACCTAGAAATAACCAGTGAAT
>JASJGK010000035.1:0-18561 GCA_033791585.1 SAR324 cluster bacterium
GTTTTATGGTTAAAAGAAAACTCCGACCCTGCTGTCCTTGCAGGTAAAAACCGCTTTGGAATTGTTGGGGTGAGTTATGGCATCATAGTTCCCGTGCTGCGAGCCAAGGCCAAAACCTTGGGTAAAAACTTAAAATTCGCACAAGAGCTTTGGGGGCTAGATGTAAACGAGGCCAAACTTTTAGCCAGTTTTTCACTCCCTGCGGCAGAAGTTACCGTTGAATTAGCCCAAGAATTTGCTCTCGGTTTTAATTCTTGGGAAGTGGTTGATCAATTTTGCAATGTCCTAGTCAAGGGGAACACAGCCTTAAGCTGGCTGTTAGTTGATCTGTGGAAAGGAAGAGAAGAAGAGTATATAAAACGGGCGGCATTTAGTTTGATCGCTATGCTCGCTGTTCATGATAAAAAATCTGCTAATCAAGATTTTCTGAATTATTTCCCCCTAATTAAAATTGAATCGACAGACGAGCGGAATTTTGTAAAAAAAGCCGTGAACTGGGCGCTTCGTCAGATTGGAAAGCGAAATGCTACTCTACTACCCCATGCCTTGGCCTTGGCAAAGGAGTTAAAACAAAGTAAGGCTAAATCAGCGAGGTGGATTGGGCAGAATGCAGCCCAGGAGTTTTTAACCCCGAAAATCATCCAACAGGTTCAGAGAAAAGATGAAAGTAATGATAGCTGATGACGATCCAGCATCGAGAAGTTTGCTACAGGGATTTTTATCCAAGAGGGGTTTTGAGGTTACCGAAGCCGTTGATGGACAAGATGCCATGGAAAAGATCTATGACATTACCCCAAAAGCGCTGCTATTAGATGTCTCTATGCCCCGTATGACAGGGTTAGAGGTTCTGGCCGAACTGGCGCAAAAGCCTATTGAAGACTTGAAAATTTTTATGCTCACAGGGTTTGACGGCGAAGATGAAACAGCAAATATGAAATCTGCTGGTGCAGATATGATTTTTGCAAAGCCCTATGACCTTAAAAATCTACTTGATGAGCTTAACGCTTTGAATAAAAGCTAGTTCGCTTCGAAGTCCAAATTAGCCTTTACAAATTCCCATTTATTTTTACCTTTTTCACTTAAATAATAGATATTTCCTTGGGCCATTTGAACCAGTTCTTTTGGCGCCTCCTCTAGTGTTCCTACCCATTCCAGCGCTTTACCAGCGGCAAAGTAGCCTTCCGCTTGGTCTTTATCCCACTCAAAAACCCCTCTCCAATTGCTTAAAGAGGTTTCCTTAAATTCACTTTTATCCTTAACTAGCAAGGGGATAGGCTGAGAAAAAGCAGCTTGAATAGGAGTAGCTTGATGGATGTTGGGGGCTGAAAGCATTACCAAACAGGGGCCAGATGGGGATTGGGGAATGGACTTAAAAAGAGACCAAGCCCAAAGGTAGCCTTGCCATTTTAACAGAGGTAAAAAACCAACCAAAACAACCAACGCTAAAAAAGTGCTGATGCCAACCACGGCAACTAATTGGGATTCGGTAAACCCCAAGAAACTCCGCAAAACTAAAGTGAAGCCAGTGGCAAAAACCATAAAAAAGGCATTTAGAATATTGTTGAGCGCCATCATCCTTGCTCGGTCCGACTTAGTTGTGGCCCATTGGAGTTGCGCATTCAAAGGAACAATAAAAAGGCCCGCAAAAAAGCCTATAAAAAATAAATCTCCATAAACCCGCCAAAGGTCAAGCCAAGTGGCGATTTCTTTCGGTGGAAAAAGGCCAAAATCTAGGCAAAAGAAACTGAGGCCAATTGCGCCGATGGAAACTAAACCCAAATCAACAGAAAAGCGAGAAAGGGGAATGCAGAACATAGAACCTACGCCGATGCCTAAAGAAAAGAGGATTAGCAAGAAGTTGGTCTGGATAGAGCTGGCCCCGATAAGTACCCCATAGCCTGGGATGATTTGCAGCAAGATTGCCCCTGCAAACCAGAAATAGGAAATGCCTAGTATAGTAGCAGTCAGGTCCTTATTTTTTATCATGTACTTGCTATCGGCCCAGATCTGGGCGGGAAAAAACCAAGGAATGAGAGCTTTCGAATCCACAGGTGTGGTTTCAGGGATAGATAAGGAGCTGTACAGTCCAAGACCAGCAAAGCCAACAAAAAACAAAGCCATAAAAGTGGGTTGCAGGCCAAAGGCCTCAACTAACCAACCACCGCCGTAAGCACCTAAGAGTATACCCACAAAGGTCCCCATCTCTAGCAAACTATTTGATTCTGTTAGTTGCGACTCTTCAATAATTTCAGGCAGTATCCCATATTTAGAGGGGCCAAATAGGGCGGACTGGGTACCCATTAAAAACAAAACCAACATTAAGGCCCAAAGGCCCAGCATAGGCTCTTGCTGGTCTAAGAAAAAGTAGGCGGCGGCCCCAAAAAGCATAATGGCAACTTCCATCTTCTTGGTTGCCTGGATCACCTTAGTTTTTCCTTTTCTATCGGCCCAGCTTGCCCCCCAGTTGGAAAATAAAACAAATGGTAGGATGAATATGCCAGCCCCGAGGCTAACATAAAAGTCAGCTTGGGCTTTGGGAACAGTGCTTGCCAGTTGGAAGCTGGCCATAAAAATAATGGATTGTTTAAATAGATTATCGTTAAAGGCGCCTAAGAACTGGGTCCAGAAGAAACCCTTAAAATGTTGCGCCCAAAGAAGTGACTTCACAGCTTTAACTGTAACGGGCTAAGAAACTTGATTTTTTCTTTGATCGGGGCGGACTTAAAACTAGTTCTATATTGCAAAAGGTTTAAATCAAAAATCTTGACTAAATGTTCCTTGACCAAAATCCCAATGGCCTCGGATTGGGCAAAGAGTTGGGTTTGGTTGCTAATCCCAAAGGTTTCTTCGAAAATCACTTTCTCATTGGCTATATCCCAAATAACAAAGCGGCCTGGCTTTAAAGCAAAAGGGTCTACATCAAAAAGCAGCACTAGGCTCTGGCCATTGTGCAAAAAGGCGGCATCTTTTAGAAACCTGCAATCAATGGGTAGCAGGTGTTTTTTATTTTCCTGTAAATCAGCTAATATCCCTTGGTTTTCCTGTTGGAAAAAGGCAAATTTTTGACTTTGATTGACAGCGTAATATTTTAAAAAGGCACCAAAAAGGGAAACCTTGGTTTGCTCTTCGCTTTTAGGGCTATAAAAAACAGCTTCAGATTCATAGGCTTTATTTTCCCCAATAAAACAGAGGGGCTGGTTTAGAGACACAGGTCTTTGCAAGCGACCTTCCCTTGGGCAGGGGCGCTCTTGGGCAAAGGTTCCTCTTTCTAAGCTATAAAAACTCAGCCGATGCCAAAGTCGATGCCTTGGCTCATTAATTAGTCCCTTATCGATAAAAACTAAATTATTTTGGTCACTAATCAATTGGTGGGCTTGGTCAGGTTCATTAATGGTGAAAAGTTTCCGTGGCTTGGTTTGGATGCTCCAAGCCTCTAGCGAGAAGGCACCAGAAAAGAGCAATCTCTGGTCATTCTGGAAGGCTTCCACTTTGCTAATTTCTGTGACCTTCGGGCTAAAATACTGGGCCTTGTTAGGCTCTTTTGTTTCTAAAATAGTAAACTTTCCCTTTTTAGGGCCAAATAAAATTTTCTTTCCCTTTTCCAAAAAGAAAAAGAAATTAACCTCTTCTTCGGTTTTGTAAAGGGGGGTTATATGGTCATTATTCAAGTCGGTAAGCACCAGTAACCCTGACTCAAATAGCACCAATAGGCGCCCTGCATGGGGGCAAATTTTGTATTCCTTCACTTTTTGGTACAGGTTTCCACCTGCACCTGTGACCTGCAAAATTTTATTTTGCGTAACTCTGCTTTTAAAATTCGCAATGTACTCTAAAAGTTCTTTTTCTCGGTTTCTGCGGCTGATGGGGATAACCGTGGGCTTAGGGATAGCTTGGGTAAAAAAATCTTTGCAGGTCAATTTATTATTTTCTAAGTTCCAGCCTAAACTCAGCTCTTCGATCAGATAATCTCTTTCTTCTAAAGCATCAAGTTCTGTATTTTGTTGGTTGGGATTGGTGATCTCAAGTAAAATTAACTTTTCTGTAGCCTTTGGGCTGTTGGCTAAAAAATTAAAGTCCGTGAGCTTTTGTTCAGGGCCAAGGAGTTTTAGATTTTCAGGAAAAAGACCCAACCAACCCTTGATTAAATCCAGAGCCTTTTTATTGCTTTTATTTTTTGCCAAAGCAACGATTTCGCCCAGATCACAGCCATTCATCAATAAAACTTGAAAATAGGGCTGGCGATTTTTACTCATTTTTCGAAGCAGCCAAAAGAGCAGGTAATCTAAGATCATCAAGTTATTTTCACCAAGAGCAATTTTCATGGCCGCTGTAACGCTAAATCCCTTTTTTGCTAAAAGCAAAATTAATTCTTGGTCGTCTTCTAACATGGCCAAACTGAGCAGGGAATCCCCATAAATGCTTTGCCAATTTTGTAAGTCAGATTGTAAGTCCAACAAAGGTTCTAGTAAATCCAAGCGGTCTTTAATGACCAAATAGATTGCCGGTGATTGGCTGGACAAACGAGATAAAAGCCGAGGAGAGTGGATCTCACGGGCCGGGTAATAGCCGTCTTTATAACGGAAAAAGTGGCTCGTTCGTTCTAAAATTCCTCGAAAGAGTTTTGGTTCATCAAAGTTTAAACACAGGGGAATCAACTTTTGCCATGAGAGGAGGTTATAGTCTGGGTGGCGGCTCAACTCAATAAAGGTTCTTTGCTGTAATTCTTGGTATCTGTGATCTTTCAGGCTGAGGTATAAAATTTGGTTAAGATCAATGATGAACTTTTCATAAAGACCTTCAAAGTTAGACTCAATGCGTAAGCTAACTTGAATCCCAGCTTTACTCATCTTTTCAAAGGTTTCCAAAACCCAAATCACACATTCCATGGCAGGGAAAAAGCTTTCACTATCTAGAGGTGAGTGTTTTTCCAAGGCTGTATATAAAAAATCCTCATCTTTTAAGTAGTGGCGGCTAAGCCCAGAGGTTGCGTCTAAAATTTCAGAGGTGAGGCCCTCTAAAAAGGTGCGGAAGGTCGTGGTGTCTTGCTCTTGTTCATAGAGTAAATCTTCTAAACCAATCTCAACAGAACCAAAACCTGTGTAAAAAGCGTTTGAAAGATTAGCTCCATTTTGTAATAAAGTAGGGAGGGTCGCCTGCATATTTCGGCTTAGGGCAAAAAATAGGGGTTTGCTGTTAACCTTAAAGCGATCTAAGGGAATCCCCTTTTGGGCTAAGGCCTGAATCATTTTTGTGTCCCCACGGGCTATGGCTAGGTAGTATGCCGACTCGGGGAGTAGGGAAGGATGAATGATCTGGGATTGGAAAAATAGATCTAATAAACCAGTATCCCCACGTTCGATCAAGGAGGTTAACAGTTCCTTATCCTTCGTTAAATCAAAGGGGAACCCAGATTCAATTAAGTAAGAAATACATTCTTCATCTCCATAACCTTGCACGGCGGTAACAATCGGGCTGTAGCGGGAAAGTTCAATTAGGGCCGGTGATGCCTGCTCCTTGACATCTGTAAGGGAGAAGGCATTTTTCTCTTTAAAGGCTGCAAGGTAAATAGGTAAAAGGCGTTTTACCTGTTTCAGGTAATTATTTGCAGCAGCACTTAATATTAGCGTTAATAACTCTTGTGAATTCATGCGCTCGGCACTGGGAAGCTTTTCTTCTATAAAGTCAAAGGTCAAGAAACAGTTTAAAGTCTCGTTTTCTAAATTGTCAGCCGTAATTTGCCAAGCTAGCTCCATCTCCATTTCAGGTAAATATCGGCCTAAAAATAGTGCTAATTGGCATTGGCTCGTTGGGTAAATGAACTTTAAAATCAACTGCTCTATAAAAGAATCCATGCGCAGGGGGCCGATGCTACCACAGAGGTAGATCTCAGTCATTTGGGCTTCTTCAGGGCAAAAATAATAGGGAATTTTATTTAATGGATTTAGCTTGAAGTCCGATGGAAAATATCTGCTTGAAAGCCTTGCCGCAATGATTTCAATAGCCGTTTTTAGCTTTGGCTCAATATCCAATCCCATCTGGCCTGCCAACCAAAGTGGGGTAACTTTAAAGCCTTTGTGGATATTAATTAAATATAAAAACGAGTCATAATTCATAGTTTTCTTTCCTTTTTCCTTAAAATAGCTTTATGGGCTGGGGTTGTAAAGGGATCTGAGGAAGCTTAGGTTTCATAAGGTTTTTTTTGGCATTTTTCTTAATTGGTTTTTATATTTCTCTTTTGCTTAAAATGTCCTACGCTTAAAGTTAAACCGATCTAGGTTAGAAAAATGGATAAGGAAGTAACTCAATTAGATGATTTATTAAAGCGACTGCAAACGGAAGGGGTGGACAAGGCCAAAACTGAAGCGGATAAAATCCTCAAGTCTGCTCAGCTTCAAGCAGAGGCTATTGTCCAAGATGCCGAAAAAAAGGCCAAAGAACTCCAGGCGCAAGTCCAATTAAAATTAAATAATAAACAGGATTCCGATCAAAAGAGGTTGCGCCTGGCGGCCCGAGACCTGACCTTAAAACTGACTGAAGATTTAAAGTCTAAATTTACAAAGTTTTTGGAAAAAAACTGCTATCAATCCTTAGACTTAGAGCTTTTGAAATCGGCCATAAAAGAGATCGCTGCGTCCATTCATGGGGATGAAAAAATAGAGCTTCATTTATCAAAGGCAGACCGCCAAAAACTTACGGGCGAATTATTGGGTAGTTTTGCCCAAGAAATAAAACAAAAAATCATCTTAAAAGAAAAGGAAGGGTTATCCTCAGGTTTTGAAATGTCAATAGAAGGCGAGGCCCGCTATTTTGATTTTACCCCTGAAAGAATCGCCTTAGAAATCATAGATCTTTTGGGCCGTGAGCTATCTGATCTACTCACCCCTTTTGCAGGCGAGGGGGACTCATGAGCCTTGCCTACCTTGTAAGCAGTTTGGCCCCCCTGATTTGGGGGGTGAATCTAGAAGTTTCCTCAGTAGAACTTAGGGAAAGAGTAAAGTTGAACTTAGGGGCAGCAGCCGAATCAAGTCTTTTGAGCCTGGTGGCTGAAAAACCAATTTCTTTAGGGCCTAAATTAGACCAATGGTTCGACTATAAAACATCGCTAGACTATGAAATCGCCTTGGTACGTTATAAAAAACGCATAGGCAGCAAACAGCGACTTCCCCTCCATCCTATTAAATTTGCACCTGTTCACGATGTTGAAGAAGTTTTCCATGCGGCAAACCCCTTACTCGGGCAATTGAGTTATTTAAGGTTACTCTTTAAAGAGGCCGAAATTTTAGAGACTGGTCTAGATTGGAACCTAGAATTTGTAGGCTTTTACGCCCAAAAATTAAAGCTCTTGGAAGATCGACAATCCTACCACTTAGAATTGGGTGTGGCAGCGCTAGAAAAGTGGGCCGATCAAAGCCTAAAACAAAACATTGGGGCTTGGTGATGGCAACTGGAATTGTTTTAGGGATCAATGCAAATCTGGTGAAGGTTAAATTTAAGGGAGCTGTGCGCCAAAATGAGATTGCCTATTTGCAATGTCTGGATGGAGACCTTAAAATTGCCACAAGGTTAAAGTCAGAGGTGATTCGGATTAAAATGGATATTGCAGAGGTGCAGGTTTTTGAAGATACCAAGGGCCTAAAACCAAATGACCCTGTTGAATTTACAGGTGAGCTTTTGAGTGTGGAACTTGGCCCTGGGCTCTTGGGCCAGGTTTTTGATGGTCTACAAAACCCGCTTGAATTGCTGGCCAAAGAAACGGGATTTTTTACTCCTCGTGGTTTTGAACTGCCCAAGTTAGAAAAAACAAAAAAATGGTGCTATCAGCCGACATCAAAATTGGGAGACAAACTCACAGCTGGGGAAGCGCTGGGCAAGGTGAAAGAAAATGCCTTTGACCATTTGATCATGATTCCCTTTGCCCTGAAAGCCCATTGGGAAATAGCTTGGTTGGCCGAGGCTGGGGACTACGACTTAACTGAAGTCGTCGCCAAGATAAAAAATTCAGAAGGCATGACAAAAGATCTGACGCTTGTCACCTCGTGGCCCGTAAAGTGGCCCATCGCAGCCTTTAAAGAACGCTTGAAACCCAACACACCCTTGACCACTCAAATTCGCTTAGTCGATAGTCTTTTTCCCATTTGCAAGGGAGGAACCTACGCAATTCCTGGCCCATTTGGGGCTGGTAAAACAGTCCTTCAGCAGCTAACCAGCCGCTTTGCCCAAGTGGATATTGTGATCATTGCCGCCTGTGGGGAGCGAGCAAACGAGGTGGTAGAAACCATCAAAGAATTCCCAAAGTTGATAGACCCTCAAACAGGCAAAAGCTTGATGGAACGGACTATCATCATTTGCAATACCTCCTCAATGCCTGTGGCGGCCCGAGAATCTTCTGTCTACACCGCTGTGACCTTAGCCGAGTACTACCGCCAAATGGGGCTTGATGTTTTACTTTTAGCCGACTCTACCAGCAGGTGGGCGCAAGCCTTGCGTGAGCGAAGTGGAAGGCTGGAAGAAATCCCCGGGGAGGAGGCCTTCCCCGCTTATTTAGAATCGGTTATCGCCAGTTTTTACGAGAGAGCGGGCCTGGTCGAATTAAAAAATGGCAAACAAGGCTCGGTCACCATTGGGGGCACGGTCAGCCCAGCTGGAGGCAACTTTGAAGAACCAGTCACCAAGGCTACATTAAAGGTGGTTGGCGCGTTTCACGCTCTTAGCCGTGAACGCAGTGACGCTCGTAAGTTCCCTGCGATTCACCCTTTAGAATCTTGGACCAAATACCAAGGCCAATTGAGTAAGAAGCAGCGGGACCAGGCGATTGGGCTGTTATTTAGATCCAGTGAAATTGAGCAGATGATGAAGGTGGTTGGGGAGGAGGGCACTACTTTAGAGGATTTTTGGATTTACTTAAAAGGTGAACTATTTGATCAGATTTTTGTGCAGCAAAATGCTTTTGACCCCGTTGATACCGCCTCGCCTGAGGTCAGGCAGAAATACCTTTTTGATTTGCTTACCAAGGTAATTGCCTGTGATTTTAGAGTCAAAGATAAGGAGGCAGCAAGAAAGATTATCCAGCAAATTCGCCAATCTCTGATTGATTTTAACGCCATCCCATGGGAGGAAGACCAGAAAATTTCAGAACAGGCAGAAAAGATAAAAGGCCTGCTGTATAAAAAAGAAGAGGCCCCATGAAAGCGACCTACAATCATATCTTAAAAATATTAGGTAATGTAATCATGCTAGAGGCAGAAGGAGTGGCCTACGGTGAATTGGCTATGATCAAAGCCAAACAAGGGGCCTCACTGGCCGAAGTCATTCGCATTGAAGGCAGGGAGGTTTACCTACAGGTCTTTTCAGGCTCCGCTGGAATATCCACAGATGATGAGGTACAATTTTTAAGTCACGGTATGCAGGTCCCATTTTCCGAGGCCTTGATCGGCAGAGTGTTTGATGGCAAGGGTGAAGCGAGGGACAAAGGCCCTAAACTGACAGACCACATGATCGAGACTGGTGGGCCTTGTTTGAACCCCGTGACAAGAGAAATTCCCAATAAAATTATCCACACTAAGATCCCCATGATCGATCTTTTTAATAGTCTGGTGGAGGCCCAAAAAATCTCTATTTTTTCTTCCAGTGGGGAGCCACATAATGAACTTTTAGCCCGCATTGCTTTGCAGGCGGAAGTGGATCTGATTGTCTTGGGCACCATGGGCATAAGATATGATGACTATCTTTTTTTTAAAGAAGAGTTAGACAAATCAGGGGCTATCAACAGAGCTGTGATGTTTGTGCACACGGCCCAAGACCCTGTCGTAGAAGCCTTAAAGGTGCCAGATTTGGCCTTGGCTGTGGCTGAGCAATTTGCTTTGCAGGGCAAGCGGGTCTTGACCTTGCTGACTGATATGACAAATTTTTGTGATGCATTAAAAGAAGTCTCTATCATCATGGAACAAATCCCTGCCAACCGGGGCTACCCGGGCGACCTCTACTCACAACTGGCCAAGAGATACGAAAAGGCAGCCGACTTTGAGGGGGCTGGAAGTCTAACCCTACTGACAGTTACCTCTATGCCTGGCAAGGATGTGACTCACCCTGTACCTGATAACACTGGCTACATTACAGAGGGGCAATATTACTTAAATCATGGGCGCATTGAACCCTTTGGCAGCCTTTCTAGGCTCAAGCAGCTGGTGAACAAGGACACCAGAGAAGACCATAGGGCCTTAATGGATGGCATGATCCAGCTTTATGCCCAAGGGATAGAAACAAAAGAAAAAAAATCCATGGGTTTTCGTATGACAGAGTGGGACCAAAAACTCCTAAAATTTGGGTCTCTCTTTGAAGAAAAACTAATGAATCTAGAAGTGGAGGTTCCCTTAAATGATGCTTTAGATAGCTGTTGGGTGATCTTAAAATCCTGCTTTGAACCGGCGGAGACAGGCCTAAAAACAGACCTAATAGAAAAGTATTGGGGGGGCAAGCAAGATGGCTAAAATCCGCTTAACCAAAACAGAACTTAAAAAGAAAAAGGATGAGCTAGCAGCATTTAACCGCTACCTGCCCACCTTAAATATCAAAAAAAAGCTCCTGCAAAAAGAGCATCTAAAAACAGATGCCGAGGTAGAAAAATTAAGGCTCTCAAAAAAGAAGTCCTTACAAAAAGCCCAGTCTTGGCTGGCTTTACTGGGTGGGGATTTTGATTGTTTCTCCCTAGTGAAAATAAAAAAAATCAAGATCGAATCCGATTATCTGGCAGGCATCGCTATTCCTATTTTAAAAGAAGTGGAGATGGTAGACCAGAATTATGATCTTTTCCAGACCCCTTTTTGGGTGGATCAAGTTTTGGTTTTTGTCCGTGAATATTTGACCGAAGAGGTTAAAAAATTGACCTTAGAAAAAAAGAAGCAACTAATACTAGATGAATTGGTTATCACCACCCAGCGGATTAACCTCTTTGAAAAGATTAAAATACCTGAGGCCCAAAGAGCCATTGCCAAGATTAGAAATCACCTGGACGATGAACAGGCAATTGCAATGGGTTGGGCCTTGGCCGCCAAAAAGAAATTGGCCGCCCAAGCTGAGGGGACCATATGATTGAAAAAATGCGTAAAGTAACCTTCTTTTTTGAAGCTGATAAAGCGAACCAAGTATTTTTAGAGTTGCAAAGGGCGGGCTTGGTGCACTTTGGGGATGCAAAAAACAAAAGCCAAGGCCAAGAAGGATTAGAGGAAATGCTCAAAAAAGTCCGCTTTCTTTTGGGGTCTTACAGCGAAACTAATTTTCACTTTAATGGCGCCATCCAGAATCTAGAAAGAGACCTAAATTTAATGAACCAGCTTTCTAGCATTAAAGAGGAATTGAACCAAACCCAAAAAGAAATTGAGTCTTTAGCTGATGAGTTTGAAAGGGCAAAAGATTACAGCGATTTTGACCCGAGCCTGATTTCAAAAATTGAAAAACAGGGCCTCTACTTACAGCATTTTAGGGTCCGAGAGGCTGATATTAGGATGTTAGATGGCCTAGATTGGTTCCTGCTTTTTGCAGGCAAACAGTATAAATATATTTTGGTTGTCACCAAAGAAAAATCCCTAGGCTTAGAGCTAAAAGAACTCACTCTGCCTAGTCGGAGTTATAAAGAGTTGGAATCAATCATTGCCCATAGGAAGTTAGACTTACATGATTTGCGTTGCCGTGAGCAAATTTTGCTCCGTGACCCCTCCCCCTTAATACATTTAGAATCTGAATTGATTAATTTGTTGGCCTTTGAACAAGCCAAAAGCAATACCCAAATCCAAGGGCAAATGGCCTGGGCCACGGGTTTTTGTTTAGAGAGAAAAATCCCAATTCTAAAAGAAGTGACAGGCGCTTTACCCACTGCAATCTTCAATGAAGAAACAAAGTTAGATGAAAATGTTCCTGTAAAACTGGTTCACAGCCCTATTTCAAAACTCTTTGAGCCTGTGTTGGACTTTATTGGAGTGTTACCAGGGTATGAAGAAAAGGATGCCAGTGGCCTCTTTCTTGTGTTTTTTACCATCTTTTTTGCGCTCTTGGTTGGCGATGCTGGCTATGGGGTTGTGATGCTGGGTTTGGCTCTGGCCTTTAAAATCAAGGGCCTCTCGTCCCAGCCCCAAGTATTTTCGCTCTTTTTTCTGCTGAGCGGGGCTACCATTTTCTGGGGGGCCATTACAGGCCAATGGTTTGGCTATGAGCCGATTTTAAATGGCCCACTGGGCGCTCTTGTGGTGCCACAGCTCAATGTTTTTGCCAAGGAATCAGAACCTCTGATCATCCGCTTGGTTTTTATTATTGGCCTGTTACAGCTCCAACTGGCTCATTTTTGGCAATTATTGGTTGGGCGAGGGCTGGCGAAAAAACTTACCCAAGTGGGCTGGATGTTTTTTCTTTGGGGATGTTACCATTTGGCCGAGTACTTTTTACTTAAAATCTCTATGCCCTTTTTTTTGCTCTGGTTATTTGTTCTAGGGTTGGGGTTGGTGGTCTTTTTTGGGGAGCAAGGGCAAGGCCGAAGTTTCATTAAGGGGGTTGCCTTTGGTCTAGCAAATTTCCCTATGAATTTACTGGGGGCCGTTGGTTTTTTTTCTGACTTGGTAAGCTACATCAGGTTGTTTGCTCTGGGGCTGGCGACAAAAGAAATGGCCTTGGCCGCTAATGGGCTGGCGCTGGGGATGGGGTTCGATACGGTCACAGGTGCTGTATCTGCCATTTTGATTTTAATTTTGGGCCACACAGTAAATATCACTCTCGCAGCCTTAGCCGTTATGGTACATGGGGTAAGGTTAAATTTTTTAGAATTTGCAAAACATTTGGATTTGCAATGGACAGGTGAGCCATTTGCGCCGCTAAGAAGAAAAACAGAAGAGCTATAAATATAAGAAACCCAAAGGAGAAAAAATGGATGGAGAACTACTAAATAGCCTTGGAAAAACAGGATATATTTTTGCCTTGTGCTTGGCTGCCTTTGGTTCGGCTTTGGGCACAGGCACAACAGGAATGGCCGCTATCGGCGCGTGGCGCAAGGCCTTTTTAAAGGGTAAAAGTGCACCCTTTATTTTGATCGCCTTTGCCTCTGCCCCCCTTTCGCAAACCATTTATGGGATGATCTTAATGAACGCCTTAAAGGCCGCCGTGGAGGCCGACCCCTTGGTCAGACTTTTTTCAGGGATCTTTGGGGGCCTTGCAATTGCCAGTTCCGCTTGGTTGCAAGGAAAAGCGGGCGCTGCTGCCTGCGAGGCTTTGGTTGATGCTGAAAAGGGCCTAGGAAATTATATTATGATCTTGGGAATTGTGGAAACTGTGGCCTTGTTTGTTATGGTTTTTCTGATGACAGCATTGGGCTAGGTTTTTAGGTGATCTTACTTCCAGCCTTGGCCAATAAATGGCTTGCTAAAGGGGAAACGAACAGATCAAAAACTAAAAGTGTAAAGCACAAGCCACCAGCAGGAGGGTGAACAACTGACAGGCCAACTAGCATCAAGGGCAGCGCAATGCTGCTGGCAATGCCACCTGCTTGGATTTTGTTATTGAGGCTTTGGAATTTAAAAAGCCCAAAAGAGGAGATTGCTAAAATGGCCGCCCCTAAAAGCATCAAAGTTGCTCCTAAATATTCTAAAGCTATCTCATACATACTTTGCCTTACACATGTTTCCTCTCATCAATTCTCCTTTGTCTTTCAAGCATATATTTAGCAATGGTCATGGGGCCTATAAGGCTGGTGACCATTAAAACTAAGGCTGGCTCTACATGGTAAGCCGCTCTGTGCATAAAGCTAAAGCTTAAAAAAAAACCCACGGCAATGATTCCCAATTGTCCCGTTGCTGCCATACGCTCTAGTTTGTTAGGTCCTTTGATTAAAGCCACAAAAGAAAAGATCACACTCAAAGCTAACAAAGCACAAATGGCCAAAAACAGGCCTAATGTTACGTTTTCAGTCATGCAAAAATCCTAGCTATAGGTTCTTCCAATTTAGTTTTGATTTCTTTAATTGTCGCTTCAGCCTCAAGGCCTCGCACCAAATGGACTAAAAGGTGGCCGCCCTGTTGGTCGACAGTCACTTTGCCTGGAATCAAGGTGATAGCCTGCGCAAGGACAAATAAAGGCCACTCTCCACGAACCTCAAAAGGGTAGTAGATGACCTGGTCTTTAACATCCCCAACCAGACAATCACGGGTCATTTTTAGGCTAGAGAGAAATACCAAACGGTTGAGTGAGCCTAAGAAGAGACAAAAAAGAAAGACTTTTTTTATTATGAGGAGAGCTTTCATTGGAGTTGTAAGACCTTGTTAATATAAATTTCAGGGTGCATTTGCTGCTCTGCAATTTTTAAAGTAACATTAAAAATGAATTCCGCAAAGAAGCCTAATATTAAAGTTAGAGGGGCTAAAGTGGCTGAGGTAGGATCAATAAATTGCCCTTTACCTTAAGGTTTTAATGGTCTGGGGTTCTGGGAGGCTTTTTGGCCTAGGCTAGTAATATAGTAGACTACAAAAGTATTTTAAGTTTGTTTCTAAAAAAAAAGGCGGAAAATGCTCAAAAAGAGCCCAGTTAAGGTGACTAAAAAATCACCTTCAGGTTTAGGTTGGCTCCCACAGTTTGCAAGGTATCCATTAAGGGGTCATGGCGGTAGTAGAATTTCCAACCCAAATTAATAGGGCTGTCATATAGATTTTCAACCCCTTCAAAGGCAAAGGCTTGGGAAAGCTCACCTTTGGTGAAGTTTTCTGTTACCCACTCTTCGTCTTCACCGACAAACTGCCTGCGGTAGTTGCGCACAAAAAATTGGTGGGTGATAAAGTGTTGGATGCCACCTGTAAAAAAGGAAAATTTGTTTTTTATTTCTAACTCCACTAAACGAGTTTCATCTTCCAATCTTTGGTCCAATTGCCAAGAGAAATTTTTCCAAAACTGGTTTAGTCTTGGTTGCTCAGGCATTTTGTTTTCATAAGAGAAACCAGAACCCCTTTGGTATGGGGTTACTTCATCTCCCTCTACAATATCGTCTGAATCAGAATAAAAACGGTAGTATTCACTTTTTTGTGCAATCCAGCCAATTTCAATCATGGATTTCATAATGGGCAAGGTGGTGAATTGTTGGCTTTCTAGGGTTACCAGTTCAAATCGTGGCAATTTTGATAGGCTAAAAAAGCTACCACCCTGTTCAAAGTAGGCCTTGGCCCCCATTAAAAACTCATTTGGGATATCTGGGTCAAGTCTTTCGTAAGAGCCCAAAACAGCATCTTGCGTTTCACTGATAGCCACCATGGAAAAATCCATCTGCACTGAATTAACGTTCCAAGCGGCCTTTTTTCTGGTTGCTCTGTAGTCAACCATGGGCACGAGGTATTCGTTTTTTGTTGACCAATGGATTTGCTCTACCTCGCCTTCAAGGCTATAGGCCAAAATGGGTAACTTGAAGGATGTTTTTTGCCTAGAATCTATGGTATAAACATCTAAATGGCGATCCATGAGAAAATTATCACGGTAGTACTGTTTTGTCTCATAGGTTTCGGCAGAGGTGAAAAACTCAAAGCTATAGGCCAAGTGTGGGGTGCCCCCGAAAATCCAAATTAGAGCCAAAAATAGATAAAACCTTCTGTTAAAATCTTTCACTTTGCCCTTTTAGGTGGAGAGGATAGAGCAAGGGGGAAACTAGTGTAAACTGTTGGTTCTGCAAAGGTGATATTTTTATTTATCTTGTTGCTTTCACTCGGGCTGGCTGGCTCACAGCTATATGCCGTCTCACAGCTATATGCCAAATGGGGTGTGCCCCCGAAAATCCAAATTAGAGCCAAAAATAGATAAAACCTTCTGTTAAAATCTTTCATTGTGCCCCCTTAGGTGGAGAGGATAGGGCAAGGCGAAAACCTGTGTCTTCTGTCGGTTCTGTATCCGTGATAAAAGCTCTTTTAACACATGTTAAATCAGAGGCGCTATTTTTAAAACTTCCCCCTCGTTTGACCATAAATTTATTACCCGTGGGCTTTGCAATTTTTGGGTTAAGTGTTTCATGAGAATCGTAGGCTTTAGAATCCCAATAGTCTGCAACCACTTCTGAGACATTACCGCTTAAATTATAAAACCCTAAAGGGTTAGCTGCAAAGGTATCAATGGGTACCGTTCGCTTCCAGTTGCCACCAAAGGATTGGATGCTTTCGCCATTCACTGTCTTGGATTCTTGCTCACCGTTTTTTAAACTAGAACTGAATGCCATTTGATCTGGGCTAGCATTATTGCTGTCACTGCCAAAGCGAACCTTGTGGCCAAGGCCTCGACAGGCATATTCCCACTCAGCTTCTGTGGGAAGGCGTAGCTGCCATTTTGAATTCTGATTGATCGTTTTGAAAAAACTAAAGATATCCTTAATGCTTACCTGCTCCACAGGGCTTTTAGGTTCTATGTTATAGAACTTAGAAGGATTTTTGCCTGTGATTTTAACAAAGACCTCTTGGGTTACTTCGGCGCTGGCAAGCCAAAAGTCATCGACGCAAACTAAATGGGGAATGGTTAAAAAGCCTCGGTTTTCTTTGAATAAATCACCCATTTGGTAGCAACTTTGTGGCAACTGGATAAAGGTTGTCCCTGTTCTGGGCTCCACCACTTTAGGGAATTTCATTCCCTCACGGGTTACCCCTTGGAAGTTGGAACTATCAAAACGTGCCTTTTCAAAGTTGGCGCTAGTAAAATCTGAAATACTCAGGTCAGAGTGTCGAAATAAAAGCTTATCACCGTAAGAATCTGTGAAGTCGGAACCGAGTAAACTACTGCGAACAAATTTACTGTTATAAAATTTGGCCTCTCGGAAATTGCCCATGGAAAGATCTAGCTCAGCAAAGGTCATATCATGAAAGCTGCCTTGGGTAAAAATGGGCTCAGGGTAGTTAATATCTGTAAGAATAACATTGGTGAGTTTTGCGCCAGTGAAGTCGGAACCTTTTAATCTAGCTTTTGTGAAGTCCGAATCTGAAATGTGAGCGTTTGTAAAATCAGAATCAATTAGGCGGACCCCTGTAAAAGTTACATTCTGTAAAGTTGCACCTGTGAAGTCTGCCCCTTCTAAAGTTGAACCAACAAAGGTGACATCAATCAATATCGAGCCTGAAAAATCAGCATCTTTGAGGTTTAATTGAGAAAGCTTGGTTCCCTCTAAACGTGTTTTGATAAACTTCGATTCTGCGAGATTAGCAAATCTAAAATTCGCATCGGCCAAATGACTTGCCGAAAAGTTAGCTTGCGTTAAATTGGCACCTCTAAAGTTAGCATCTTGCAGCCTTGCATGTTGAAAGGAGGTTTCTTTTAAGTAAAAATCAGCAAAGTTTGCCCCTCTAAAATCAGCATAGTCAAATATTGCGCCTGTTAATTTTGCTTCATGGAGAAAGGATCTGTGTACGTTAGAGCGAGAAAAATTGGCTTTATATAGGTTTGCTCTTCTAAAATCAGTTTGCCTTAAATCGGCTTGCGAAAAATTGGCATGGCGCAAATCGGCACCTACAAAACTAGCGGAATACAATTTTGCCCCTGCAAAGCTCTTATTTTGTAGGTTCCAATAGTCAAAATTGTAGACTTCCATATTCTTATTCCCTGGGCCTGGACCCCTTAATGCTTGTTCATATGGCTCGGCACAGGAACTAAGCACAAGGCAAAGAATTAGAAAAAACCATTTAAATTTCATTATCTTAGAAAGGCTGATATCCTTTTCCTTTTATGGATTAAGCTTATTATAGCACAAATTTTTTGATTTTTATACTGGTCAAGCAGGTTGTTTTTGCCCACTTTTGTACCAACAATATACAAAGGTTATGCCAATTTAGCCAAAAAAAGTCTTTAAATTCAAACAGCGCTTTATCAATTTGGAGAAATACGTAAAGAGAAAGATTTCTCATTTGAAAAAAGGGCAACCCATTAAACAGAGAATTTCTTTTTTACCTTTTCAGAGTGAGAAAAAAAGAGTTACATATTAATATCTGAATACACTTTAAACGAGGAAAAATGGCTATTAAATCTGGACCTTTTAAGTCGGCAAAAAACCGAATGATACTATGGAGCGTGTTGCTTGTTGTTGGGCTACTCTGGTTAAAATTTGCAGTACCAGAGCCTTTTCCGCAATTGAACACTCGGATCTCACAGAACTTTACCAATGAAAAGTATGAGGATGTTATCCTTGTTGCTGAGATAGCTCAAAATGATTATCCAGAGCGTTATTACACTTCTAAAATTGGTTACTATAAAGCCTTTTCACAGTACCAGTTATCAGATTCAGATAAGGCTTTGGCTACCCTTTTAGATTACCAAGAGAAAACCTCACGTGACCAGCATGTGGAAGCCAAGAGGTTGCTAGCTGACCTTTACTTGGCAACAGGGAAAATACAAAAGGGTTTGACTTTAGTGCTGGAGCTTTACAAAGAGATGCCCCTACGCAAATTAGACGTTTTGAAAGAGATCACAGCAAAAGATCCTAATTTTATGATTGCTGAAAATCTTGACCCAAAAAAGGACGAGCTTGCCTATGATGTTTTTGCGGCCTTTTCAAAAAATGCAAAGCTGATCGGC
>JASJGK010000036.1:0-4650 GCA_033791585.1 SAR324 cluster bacterium
TGCAAGCGCAAAATTTAGAACAGCAAAAAAATGATCAGTAAAGAGTAATTTTTATGGAAATTCCAAACAATCAGTCTCATGCAAAGCTTTCTAATGAAAAAGAAGAAAGGATGATACAACTGCGGGAAAAAGCCATTGAAGCTTTAAAGGAACAAACTTCCGATGAAAGTTTGCTGATTGATGGCAAAAACCTGCAAGAAGCTGTTCAAGAGTTGCATGTTTATCAAATTGAATTAGAAATGCAAAATGATGAACTTAGGCACACGCAATTCGAATTGGGTCAGGTTAAAGATGAGTTTATGGCTCTTTATGACTTTGCTCCAGTCGGTTATATCACTTTAGATGAGCTTGGTCGTATCAAACGGGCGAATTTAAAAGCAGCATCTATAATAGGGTTGGATCGTGGTAAATTAGTCGGGGCGGCCTTTCAGAATTTCATCCAAACTGATTTACACGGTATACTTTTTAATCTGATAAAAAATTGCTTGGATGAGGACGAGGCCCAAAGCGGGGAACTCTTACTTAAAGATGAGAAACAAGGTGAATCTGTTGCTATTCGCATAGATATGTCCCCCTTTGTGAGTCCTGAAGGCAATAAGCTTGTTAGGGCCACTATCCAAGACCAAACCCTGCAAAAACAGCAGATGAAAGCCTTGGAACTGTCTCAAAAAGAGGCTGAATTAGCCAATCGCACCAAATCTGAGTTTATCGCTAATATTAGTCAGGAGATTCGGACCCCCTTAAATTCAATTCTCGGTTTTTCTGAGTTGATGATGGGGGATACAGAAACCCGAAATAACCCTGAATTCAGTAAAATCATCCATAGCTCTGGTGAATCACTCTTAGTTTTGATCAATGACATTTTAGATATGTCAAAAATTGAAGCAGGAATGCTCAAACTACAAAAAGAGGCCGTAAATCTACCTTTACTGTTTGAAGATATTTCCAATGTATTCACCTTGCAAGCGAAGCAAAAAGGCATAGTCTTATCCCTGGAGATAGACGAAAAGATACCTGAATTTTTGCACTTGGATCTAGCTAGGTTAAGGCAAATCGTTTTCAATTTAGTAGGCAATGCCATCAAGTTTACGGCTGAAGGATGTGTCGCAATCAAGGTCTCAGCTAAAGAGAATACAGAGCTCCATTCAAGTCTCTTCGATCTAGTCATCACTGTGCAGGATACGGGGATTGGAATTCCTATAGCCGAACAAGAAGATATATTTAAAGCTTTTGTGCAAAAAGCAAATCAAAACACCTCTGAATTTGGGGGTACTGGTTTAGGATTGGCCATCAGCCAAAGGCTGGCTCAAATCATGGATGGGAGTATTCAGCTCCAAAGTAGTGTAAATGAAGGCAGTTGCTTTACTGTTACCTTGCCTCAGGTTCAAAAAGTTGCCTCTGAACAAAAGGCTGTGCAAAGCAAAAATTCTACGGACATTCAATTTGAAAAGGCCAGTGTGCTGATCGTTGAGGATAATCCCGTCAATTTAATGTGGATGACTCGAGCTTTAGAAAAAGCTGGGTTAGAGGTTCATTCAGCACGAGATGGAATTGAAGGGGTAAAGGTCGCCCAAGAGGTACAGCCTGATTTGATTTTAATGGATTTGGCCATGCCTAGGATGGATGGTTTTGGCTGTATGAGTCAGTTGCAACAGGATAGAAAAACCAAATATATCCCTGTAATTGCAGTGAGCGCAAAGGTTTTAAAAGAGGATAAACTGTCAATAAAGGCTGCTGGTTTTAATGGCTACTTAGCAAAACCAGTCAGTTTAAACCAGATCTACGAGACCTTAGCTACTTATCTTACTCCCAAAGAAGATCGCCCCTCTAAGAAATAATATATTGGCACCTGACAACAACCTGCAAGGGCCTTTTAATTGGCAAATACTATGCAACTGAATAAAACACAAAAGCAAAACTCCAACGGGAGTGAAGAAACAGGCCGCCAAAAAAGCCTTAGAGAAAGAGCGGCCCAATTGCTAGAAACCAGGTCGCCCGATGGTTTGATGCATAAAGTGGAATATGAGGAAGTCAAAGACTTAGTGCATCAGCTTCAAGTGTTTCAAATTGAACTTGAGATGCAGAATGATGAACTGCTTTTAACACAAGTGGAACTCTCTTCTGCAAAAGATGAATTTGTAGATTTATATGACTTTGCTCCCATTGGATATGTAACCCTTGACGAGGTTGGCTGTGTTGTAAGGAGCAATCACCAAGCAGGCTCGTTGCTTGGGGTGGAGCGGGCAAATCTGATGAGAAAACCTCTCCAGCATTTTATTAATCCTGAAGACCATGGTGTATTTTTCCTTTTGCTAAGAGATACTTTGGCCGATGGAGAATCGACCAGTGAAGAATTACGGTTTGTGCGTGTTGATGAGGAAGGTCACCGCTTGGTGAGGATGGATTTCAAGCCTCACGTATCCCTAGAGGGCGAAGCCCAAGTGCGGGCAACCCTGATTGACATCACTGAGCGGGAACTACGTCTAGCAGCGCTAGATGATGTCGAAAAAAAGACCGCAATGGTCGAAGAACTTTACAAATCAAAACAAGACACTGAGAAGGCCTACGAGCAGCAAGTTGTTTTATTTAACAAGCTACAAGAAAATAATTCCCGTTTGCAATTGATGGGGGAGATCTACGCAAAGTCTAGCGAAGCGATATTAGTCACAGATCACAATAATATAGTCATTGAAGTAAATCCTTCATTTGAAAAGATTTCAGGATACTCCAAAGAGGAAGTTCTTGGGAAAACCCCGTCGGCCATGTCTTCGGGGCGACACGACGAAAGCTTTTATAAAACGATGTGGAAAACTATTCATAAAAAAGGCTATTGGCAAGGCGAAATTTGGGATCGCAGAAAAAATGGTGAGATTTATCCAAAGGAGCTCTCTATCACAAAACTTGAGCCCGATGAAACTGGCAAGATTAAATACTTGGGGATTTTTTCTGATATCACTGAAGCAAAAAAAACATCAGAGCAACTGCGCCAATTGGCCTTCAATGACCCCTTAACAGGGCTCGCTAATCGAGCTTTGTGCACTCGGGAGCTCTCTTCTAGGCTCAAGGATGCAAAACGCAGGAAAAAAGGATTGGCTGTCTTGTTTATCGATTTGGATGGCTTTAAGTCGATCAACGACTCTATGGGCCATAAGATGGGGGATGAAGTTTTGGTAGCTGTCGCCAAAGAATTTCAGAATATTGTTAGAGCTTCTGACCTAGTTTGCAGGCATGGAGGAGACGAGTTTTTGGTACTTTTGTCTGATCTTAAATCAGCTCAGGAAGCTACAAAAGTCACAGATCAGCTAATAAAATACTTTGAGAATCCCGTTTCTCTCTCTAATGGGAAAGAAGTATATTTGGGATGTAGTATCGGAATTAGTTTTTCACCAAACGACTCTGATAACCCAGAAGATTTAATTCGCTACGCTGATACTGCGATGTATGAGGCTAAGAAGGCTGGTAAAGGGCAATATCATTTCTTCTCCGAAGAAGTCGAAGCTCGTGTGGTTCGTCGTGCGGCTCTTGATTATAAGCTCCACAATGCGCTCGATAATGGAGAGTTCGTTATGTTCTACCAACCTCAGGTTAATAGCAAGACAGGTCAACTCATAGGGATGGAAAGTTTGATCCGATGGCAAAATCCAGAAGAAGGCCTGATCAATCCAGTAGAGTTTATACCCATTGCTGAAGAAACAGGACTCATTAACAAAATTGGGGAGTTTGTTTTAGAAGAGTCCTGTAGGCAAAACAAACTTTGGCAAGACGCTGGAATTTGCAACATCGTCGTTTCAGTAAATTCTTCTGTTCGGCAATTCGAGAGTGGAAGCTTTCCCAGCATTGTTGAAAATACCCTTAAAAAGACTGGACTTGACGCAAAGTATTTGAAAATTGAGATCACAGAAAGCTTGATGATAGAGAATACCGAGCAAATAGTAGCGCAATTGCATCAACTTAAGGATTTGGGTATTGGAATTTCAATGGACGATTTTGGAACTGGCTATTCTAGTTTAAGTGTTCTTAAGTCTCTACCTTTGACCGACTTGAAGATCGACCGTGATTTTATCAAGGATATTTCAAAGGATCAATTGATTGCTCAGGTGGTTGTGGATCTAGCTGAAAATATGATTCTAGAAGCTGTAGCCGAAGGGGCAGAAGACTGGGAGCAGATTAAAACCCTGCACAAAATAGGATGCAACATCATCCAAGGTTTCTTTTACAGCAAACCCTTAAATGCCGTTGATTTTGAAGAATTTGTTGCTGCTGGAAAATTGAGAAGCCTTGATTCCAATGGCGCTAGTTGAAGGGAATTTTGGGGTTTACTATAGTCAGCACCTTCGAAAACTAGGCTATATTTTGTTTACTATAATGAGCATTATCGAAAACTAGGTCAGATTATGTTCACTATAAGTTACATTATCGTGAACAAAATTAAGGCGTTTCTCTGGCCACTAAATCAGCCAATTTACCTTGAACATTTCTTTCCCGATCACGGTAAATTATCAAGACGCTAACTGAGCTGTGGTCACTGTAATCTAAAACTTCTTCCAGACAAATCCCTGCATCTTTTGCAGCAATAACAGCGGTAGTTATCCCTTGGTGCCTTAAGCCGTGTGGCCTAGTCTTTACGCCTACCTTTTTTCCATACCCTTT
>JASJGK010000037.1:0-20671 GCA_033791585.1 SAR324 cluster bacterium
TGTTTATCGGCATCACTGATCATTTCATCTAAGTCTTTAAGCTTAGTTGAAACCCCAATACTCACGGAAATTTCTATCTTTTTTTCATTAAAAACTATTTCCAGATCCCTAACCTCTTGGCAGATCTTATTAAAAAAAACCTCCGCCTGTTCAGTACTAATGTTTGAGGCGACCAAACAAAATTCTTCGCCGCCAAACCTTGCAGCAATATCGCTTTCTCTTACCCTAGCACCCAAAAAGGTGCCCAGTGCTTTTAAAACTGCATCACCAGCATCATGGCCATAGGTATCGTTCACCCTTTTAAAAAAATCGACATCAACCATTGCAACAGCGGTAGGTAGGTCATTTCTCTTACAGGTGGCAAGCACGGTTTCACCAAGATTGATCAACTGCCGTCTGTTGGGTAACCCTGTTAAAAAGTCAATGGTTGCGGCCTCTTCGGCTGTAACCATTTTATTAAAGTGAATGGTATTGGCTAATGCCAAAGAGATTTTTTTAGAAAAGATATCAAGCAGAAAAAGGTCTTCTTTTTCCAAATGTTCAACGCCATGCATCAAAGCCACAGAGGCACGATCTTGCTTTGTATCTAGGTATAAAACAGCATAACCATTTTCAAAGATATTTTTCTTTTCGTCTATTGCTCTGCGGGCCATAGCAATCATTTCTTTATGAGGGCACTGATCCCCGCCTGTGCAATTCAAACAGCTTGCGTAAGCACCAGAACCAGCTAGAATATGTAGGTCGACACAGGCAGCGTTAGGTAACTTGAAGGTTTTTGATTCGGCTCCTTCTTCAAGGCATAAAATACCGTCGGGGCTACTGCCCAAAAAGGCACCAATTTGGGTTAAGACCCCAAAGGCAAAGTTATTTAAAGATTCCACATCAAAAAGCTGGTCAGTACTGGCTAAAATTCTCTCAAGCCCAATACGAGTTTTCTCTAAAGACCGAATGGATTCATAAGCCCTTAAAGCAGCAATCACAGTGGTAAATAACTTTTCTGAGGTCAACTCACTCTTGGCCTTATAATCATTGATATCATAATCAACGATCACACTTTTTTCAGGGGCTTGGCCAGGCTGACCTGTGCGCAGGATAATGCGAACCGCCTTGTTATTCATTTCATTTCGTACAAACTCCACAAACTCTAAGCCTGCGTTTTCTGTCTCCATAACCACATCTAACAAAATGACAGCAAAACCGACTTGAGTTGATAGTATTTCCCCAGCTTCTTCACCAGAGTAAGCATTTACTAACTCGATTTTTCGGTTTTTAAAAACTACATTTTCTAAAATCAACTTGGTGACAGAGTGAACCTCTGGTTCATCATCCACCACAAGAATTTTCCAGGGTTTAAAAACCCTTGAACTGGATTCTTCAACTTTGCCTTTATTAGAAGGCTTTAAATTTAAAGGTTTCTTTTCCATAGTATCATCTTTTTTTGGTCGTATTAAACTAGTTTAAAATGCTGGGGTAAAGTAACCACAAATGTGGTTCCCTCCCCTTGTTTGCTTACAAATGTAATGTCGCCACCCAGGTTGTGAGTGACAATTTTTTTCACAATACTCATCCCCAACCCACTTCCACCTGCACCCCTTCGAGTGGTAAAAAAGGGATCAAAGATCTTCTTTTGGTTTTCAGGGGCAATGCCTTTGCCATTGTCTTTTATTTCTAAGGTCACCATTTCAGTACCCTCCATATGCTTTGCCGAGATTTCTAAAGTCCCCTCTTGGTTTTGGTCAAAGGCATGGGTAATAGCATTGATAACTAAATTTGACAAAAATTGGAATATAGCGCCTGGGTAGGTTTCCATAAAGAGTTCGTCTGATATATTAAGCTCAATAACAACTTTGCTCTTTTTGATGATGGAATTTAAACTTACTAAAATTTCCTCAACATAGGTTTTTAAGGAAAATTTTCTTTGTTCGCCACCAGACTGGTCTACTGCTACCTGTTTAAAACTTTGAATTTGCCTTGCTGCCCGCTCCAAATTGGAATTGATCAATCCAGTGGCTTCATCTGAGGTCTTAAAGTAATCTTCTAGCTCATCACCGGATAAATCGCCCTCATTATAAGACTTAGCGCTTTTTAAGGTTTCTGCTCTTAAGTGAGTCGAGGCCGATAAACAAATTCCGATGGGGGTATTGATCTCGTGGGCAACGCCTGCCACCAGTTGGCCCGTGGCAGCTTGTTTTTCAGATTCCACAAGGGAATCTGTGGTGCTTTTTAACAACTCTAAGGCATGTTCCACTTCCTTTTTTGCCGAGATTAGATTCTGCTTAGCAATCTCTTGTTCGGTAACATCCCGAATAGAGGCAATGGCGATTTTATCACCCTTGATTTCCATCGAACTTAGACTAATCTCAACGGGGAGTTCATTTCCTAATTTATTTAAAGCGGCCAGCCTCCTACCAGAGCCCATTGGCCTCGATGTCGGGTGGGCATGGTAGTCCGCTCTTTTTTCATGGTGGTTTGGGCGATGGGGTTTAGGGACCAAATCTTCAATCTTAAGGCTAAAAAACTCAGATTTACTGTAGCCAAAAATCTTTTCAGCCATGGCGTTACTGCGTAAAATATGCCCCTCAGGATTGGCACAAATAATAGCATCTGGTGCTGTTTCTAATAGGGTATCGGCCCACACTTGCGCCTCAAGAGCATTTTCTTTGGTTATGTTCAGGCGTCTTAAGATCACAATGATAGCCATCACTAATAGAATTAGCGGGATCTGGGCAAATTTGCCAATTTTTAGAAATTGGTGGGCCATAATCATCTTGGCATTGGCTTGGGATTTAATCTCTTGGGCCCGTTCCAATGATTTGTGAGTGAGAAGTTTCAAAGCCGCTAAGGCTTGGGCATCCTCAACATAAACCAACTTATCAATCGCTTGAATATTCAGTTTTTTTTTGTGTAAAAGAGTTACCAGGGCCGTTTTAGCTTTGTATTCTTCAATCGTTTTTTCAATGTCTGCCAGAGCTGCCAACTCTTCTTTTGTCTTGAGGTATATCTTTAGGTCTTCAATGGATTCACTTAAATCGACCGTGTTGATTGTAAAACGGGTTAAGTATTTTGCGTCGCCACGGAGAACATAATTTTTGAAGTTATGGATGATCCCCCCATAGCCAAAATACCCCTTCACCAAGAAGAGGTTTTCAATAACTTTACTTTCCTCACCGATGTAAACGGCCCACACTACATTTACATCGCTATATTTTTTCTCAACCGAAGTAGAAAACCAATTGAGTAGTACAACCGAGGCGAGGGTGGCGCCGATCAAGAGCATTTCTGTAAGTTTTATTTTTTTTAAGCTTAGCATTTAGTAATTAAGGGCATTTAACAAACAAAGAATGGATAGGGATTCAAAAACTATAAAAATATTTTTAAAATAAGCCTAAAAAGTAGATAAAATCCCGCAAGGCCTTTTATAGCGCGATATTTACAAGTAACATTTCATGTTCTAGGGGATAAGAGAATAGGGAAATGTGGTAATTCAGACTAATTTTAGAATGAACCCTTTAGATGAAAAAATATATTTGTATTTTCAGCAGGTTAACAATCTATTTTTTTTGGCCAGGGAAAGGAGAAGGCCTTACATATTAACCAAAAAAGTCACCAAGGCCACCGCCGCCCTTTCTGAGTGCTGCAATATGATGGGTTCCAGGCCTAAATTCTGTGCCTGGGGTACAGAGACCTTTGCCTTCTAAAAACATTTTTTTCTCGTTTTCGGCCAAAAGTTCTGAATTCCCCTTTTGAAAATCTCTTACTATTTCATCGTGATTAACTTCACTATCATCGAGATATTGCATGATTTTTTGGTGGAATAGAGCTTGGTTGCGCAACTCCGCTTTTAAAATAACACCTAAAATACCGCCAATTCGTTTGGTTTTTTCAGAAAGATTATGGTTCGTATCTCCTGTAAGAAAAACGATTGGGAAGGCCTGATTTAACACAAAAAAGATCTGGCTCATTGCCAAGCCATCTAGGTTTGGCATGTGCAAGTCAGTAAGAATCAAGTCTGGTTGGATTAAGAGAGCCTTAATAATTCCGTCTAATCCGTCTTTTGCAGAAAAGAGAGCGTAGCTGTCTAGTTGGTCTAAAGACATCATACAGGCCTTTTTCACCCAAGCAGAATCATCAATAATAAGAATCCGTTTTTTATCTGCACTGCTACTCAAATCGGCCCATTCTCTTTGACGAATCATATATTTGAGGTGGCCCACAGGTTTGAGTGGCTCACTGAGCTTTTTTGTGGCCAGTTCTAATAAACGACTTTGTATTTGCTCTAACAGGATAAATCCATGATTCCCAGAAAGGTCATTGAGTCTTTTTTGGTCTTTAACACTAGTGGTAGTAAAAATAATTGGCGTTTGAATCTGGAAAAGTTCCATGATTTCAGCCATAGCAATGCCATTAAAATTGGGCATTTTCATAATACTCACCACCAAAATTGGCTGATGACGTAAAATCAAGCGAAGGCCTTCAATGCAATCACCTGCTTCTACGACTTGGCAACCGAGTTTTGACAAAATTTTGATCGTCTCTTCATCCTGCTGGATGGCAACAATTGTTTTACTTTCCATAATAGCCTCTTAAATCCCAATTTCCATTTCGCCAGAGTCTTTGATCTTATTGATGTCAATACACTTGTATTTTCTTTTGATTTCTTCTTTCTTTTTTGGGTCCATTTCCAATTGGCTTTTAATTGCCATAACAAACTCCGCACCCTTTTTGGTGACATCCTGCTTTTGGAAAAAGTGTGTAACCCCCTCTAAAGCTTTAGCTTGCCTGATAACTCTGGCATCTTCTGACGCGCTTAGAAACATAATGGGGAAGGGGTGGCCTAATATATACAAAATCTGCGCTAATCTAATCCCATTCACAAAGGGCATTTCAATATCGCTGATAATTAAATCAGGTTTAATCATCATGGCTTTTAATAAACCTTCGCGCCCATCTGCCGCATCATAGACTTCAAATAGATTGAGCTTTTCTAATTGCCTGACCATGACCGCTCTCATAGACCGGGCATCATCAACAATCAAGACCCTCTTTCTTTCTCTCTTGCCTAAAAGGTGAACAAATTCCCTGTGTGGTAGGTCGTATTTAAAATCGGAGAAATGTCGATTTGTGCTATTTTCAATGAGATCCTGACCAATGGAAATTAGCTTTTCTTTGATTTTACTTTTGTGGATAGCAGCAGTCACGAAGGGTAACTTAGCAGCCTTAACCAAAGCAGACTCATCACCCGTTATAAAAATAGCTGGCACTTCTAACCCGATCATCCCTAAGATTTTCATCATGGTTGCCCCATTTAGCACAGGCATTTCGAGGTCAACGGTCATAAAGGTAGGCGAATGATTCACACATTGGCGAATTCCCTCAATCCCATTTTCAGCAAAAATAATCTCGTAGTTTAGGGGCGCAAAGATTTTTGCAATAATATTACGAAAGGTCGCACTATCATCAATGACTAATATTTTTTCCATGGTGCAGCTTTGAGGTCTGAAGCTAACTTCATTATATAAATTAATTCTTTAATGATTCTAGCTAAGTTTTTGCTCTTGATCAAGACTTTACTATGGCCTCAACAGACTATATTTTCTTTACTTTATTTCTATGTAAAAATTCCTATTAGATAGCAGTGGTGGGTAGCAGCCCAGAGGCCCTAAACTGCACGGTCGTAAGTTCAGGCCGTTTCATAAATTCAGCGAGGTTGGGCGCACTTTTTAGTTACTCAAATTCTTTTATTTGCTTACTCTTGTATCAAAACAATCTACAGAAAATATGCGACGACTTACCAAATCTAAATTTTCAAATAAAGCCTTTAAACCCATGTTTCTCGGGCTTTTATTGGTTTTGACGCTCTTTTTAGGTTTTGTGCCTCAGGCACAAGCTATTGAAGTTTATCGCTTTTTAGATGACCAATGCCAAGGCGAAACAGGGCTAATAATTGGGGTTGATGGAAAAAAAATCAAACTCATTACCTTGGATGGAAAATTTAAAGAGCTTCCCAAGAGTAACCTCCAACATATTTTGGTCTACTACGCTTTAGAAAACCCAATTGGTCAGGTTGATTTTAGTGGGATAACCAAAGAACTACCGATGGATGTCTATACTAAAGATTTAGACGCACCTAGTTTTACAGGTTGGGCCGTAAGCTTTATTGAAGAGCAGGTGGTTTTTTTCACCACAGAAGGCAGCTTATCTTTAGTTTCTGTTGATAAAATCCAACAAATTTCAACTGTTAAAACGGCTTTTAGTATCCAGAAGCTAGGGAACTATAAAAAGAGAAAGTTTGTTTTAGTGCAAGGCTTCCCCAGCTGTAAACCAGAATTGGCACAAGCTGATGACCTGCGACCCTTAAGGATTATGGGGGACCATATCCAAATCAACAAGTTCCTTAAGGGCTATGAAGACGGTTTTAAAGACCTAAACCGATTCCAAACAAGGACGCAATTCTACGCTAAGCCTTACCTTTTTCCCAAAGAAACCAGATTGGGTTTACCCCTGACCACCAAAGCCGTTAACGCCGAGCTTCCAAGCCTATTCCCCTTTTATTTTCAATGGTCCTCTGGCAAGCCTTACAGCCACCAAGCAGTTACAGCCATTGGAACCAAAGAGAATTCAAATCTGCCGCTCTTAGAGCCTACTTTTGCCATCCAAGCTGATTTTAAATCACACTTTTTTAATGCCAGTTATGTTGGTAACCCTTGGGCCATGGCCGCAGGCTCAGACTTTTTAACAGAAAATAGATTTTTATTTACCGACTACTATACCAAGATAACCAACCAACCTGTTTTTTTACTCCCCCACTATAACTACATGGCCTTGAGCGGGGTGGACTACGGTCCATATTCCCTTTCTGGTGGGGTCTACTACCCTATTTATGCCCTTCATGGCGGCGGAATATTTAGAGAAGTTACCTCCAACAGAGCCTCCCCCATCCTACGCTTTATCTACAATCGTGGGTCAAATAAATTTAAGGTGATTTACTCTAACTTTTCAAACAGTGGTGGCACCCCTAAAGTAGAACAAATGCGGCTTTTTCCCAGTAGTGAACTGGTTTCTGGCGGCATTGCCTCTGGAGCTGAGTCAGCCCTTAGAGCAAACCTAAGCAGTTATAGCCTAAAGGTAGATTTCCTACGCTTTGGGGTTGAAAATCAGTGGAATGATGAGATCACCTGGGGGCTAGATGGCCTTTTGATATTGGGGGACTATTCAGAAACCTATAGTGGCCGAGCGCAGTCGTTACAATCTACACAAAAATCAATTGCAGGTTTTATAGCCCAAAAATTTGGTAGTTATATCCGCCTCCAAGGCCAGCTTAACCTCTACTCTAGAGACTATATTTACGATTTTAACAACTACTCAGACAGCTATAAAAACCAAGAATACTCACTTATGGGAAGCATTGAATTTTTCTTTTAAAGTTTTAATTTTAAGCCTCGCCTTTGGTCTATTCGTGGGCCCCATGGCGCAAGCAATGAATCTGACTGCTGTTTACTATGCCAGTTGCAAGCGTGAGTTGGGTGCAGTGGTGGATGTGGATAGTGAAAAGGTCACCTTACTTACCCTTGAGGGGAAATTTGTAAGCCTTTCTCGTTTTGAAATATTATACCTAGCCTATTACCCAGTGGGCAAGCTGCCCTTGAGCCAGATCCACCCCGTAAAAGAAACACCAGCAACCAGTATTATTACAACCTATGGCCGTACCACAGCGGAGTTGGTGACAGGTTGGCCCATTGATTTTAGTGAAGACCAGATCTCTTTCTTAACCTTAAGCGGTGAAAACCAAGTGATTGATAAGTCTGCCATTTGGGATTTAGAAAAACTGGAAGAGGAAAGAGTTCATAAAATTACTAGCAAACCACCTCAAAAACTCAACCTCATCCACCCCTACCCCTTTGCCTATTGTAAAGCTGACTCCACAGGGGCAGAAATTGCACCGCAGCAAATATTAGGTGATCCTTTTTTGATAAAAAAGGAGTTGGATCGACTTGAAGAAAACTTCAAAGAAGTAAAAGGCTACTATCGTGATAAGGGCTTTTACGCTGTGCCCCAACTTTACAGCAATAAAAACAGCCTTGGCCTTTGGGCCACCATGGGCAACAGATACGGATCAAGCAGCAGTAGATCAAATAACTTTGCCCCTGTGTTTATTTCTGAGCTAACAGAAGGCCCCTTTAGCTTCCAACGAATTTTGGTCACAGGGGCGGGAAGGATGGGTTACAGCCTGCATGCAGAGCCACAAAATCAGTTTTATTACTCCATGAAAGCCGATTATGTACATTTTTCTGTCATGTACGATGTAGATCGGCTTATGCTTGGCGAAGAACGCTACAAGTGGCAATCAGAAGACTTAGGTAACTATGATGATCGCATCAACGAGTTGCAACACATTGCAGGTGGATTTGATTTTGGTTCCTGGGCTTTTGAGTTTGGCTGGGCGCCAGTACAATATGCGGTGCAAGTGGAAGAAACTTTTTTTCGCAGCAGGGTAGATTTAAACAGAAACTTGATTAAGTACCAAAATCAAAATATGAAGGTGGAATTTTACTACGGTCATTTTGTCGATGGTAAAGCCTCAGATATTGTTATTACTGATAGCGATAGCCCAGAACAGGTGGCTGAAAAGGAGCGTTTATTGGCGGAGCTTGCTGCTCAGGCTGATTATTTGGGCCAAATGCGCTTTTACCGTTTAAATCTTCACCTCTGGCCTGAGCATTTTCTAACACCGCAAATAAACCTAATCTACAGAAGTTTGAGTTTAGAGCGCCAGGCAGACACCCGCTTTCCTGAAGCCCCTGACCCAGAGATTCGCTATTTGGGCCAAAACACGATTGTGTCTGTATCCTTAGACTATCATTTTGCCGATGACGTTTCTCTTAAAGGGTTTAGTACTTTGGAGCGGTCGCAAAAACAGTGGGGCGAAACCAGCTTGACTCAGAGTGAAACTTCTCTTTATTACAAGTTAGGCACTCGAATTTCTTTGAGTTTTTAAAGGAGGGTCTGCCCTTTGTTAAAAATTCACAAACTAAAATTCGGGACAAATATCGGATTTATCGCTAGTTTTTCTTTGTTCAATGTTTAGCAAAAAAAGCAACAGGGTCTTTTAATTTCCTGACATGAGGCCCGAGCTGTTGGATATCGTTACCAATTGCCCACCTACAGCGTCTTCAGAGCTATCTACAGTACTCCCACCAAAAGTCGACCCATCACTGGCTTCAAAGTAAGACCCTGCACCAAGGGGATAGCCATCAATAGTATCATAGCCAATTGCGTAGATCGTAAAGTTCCCACCAGAATGGGCATAACCCCCAAGTCCGCTACCCCTTTTTGTCGTTTTTAAAAGGTACTGCGTTGTCGATTTGCTGGGCATTTGCGAACTGTAAAGTTGGTCGCAAGAGCCAAGAGTTTGAATGTAATACCGACCTGAAGAATCCACCGCAGCGGGAACAGGTAAAACAGAGTCACTCGTGCCCGTCCCACAATAGCTATAAGTGGTTTGGTGAGTCCCGCTCGAACTGTAGGTAGCATTAAAGGTCTCGCCTAGGGTGAAATCTGTATCATTCATAGTCTCTGAGGCCCCAACCTGGCCCAAAATATTGATGTAACTGTATCCATCTACATCGTAAAAAACATTGACTTGGGTTTCATCGCCACTTGTTCCAAACTGTTCCCCCCCTGTAAGGCTGCCGCTAGATTTTCTAATTTTAACGTAAACAGCATCTGTACCCCCTTCATTGGTACCTCTAAAATCACCACTTGTATAACCTGCAACAATCAAAAAACCATCGGTTGTCATAACACCAGCTGTTGCTATGTCCGCTGCTGACGAGCCACCTTGGTAGGTCCAATCGAGAGATAAATCACTAGAGTATTTTTTTACAAAAAAGTCTTCACTTCCTTCGTTACTGCTTTCTAAAGTCCCTGAAGTTTGGCCAACAGCGTAGATATTACCATTTGAATCTTCCAGCAAGGCTTTAATATCTTCATCTCCGCCATCAGAGCTGTCAATTTCCACTTGAGTAACTAAGGAAGCAGCACAATCGCTCGATGAGGAAGGGTTATTAAACTGCGCCAAAATAGCTACTCTATCTGAACCGTTGGAATAGGAATAACCGATGTAGATATAATCGTCGTTTACCACCAGAGAATTGCCATAGGTTGCATCACTATAGCTGGAGCCTGTTTGGATCTCGCAAACTACATTTCCATCTAGGTCTAATTTGACAAAAATAATGTCATCTAATGAGGAGTCCGTATCCCCTGTGGCAGTAGAACCATCAACAATATCAAATAAGTCTCCTGAGGTATGGCCTAAAAAGTAATAGTTACCAGATGAATCTCGTTTAACAGCGGTGAGTCTATCTGTGCCTGCACCTCCGTTATAATAGGTCAACACAGAGGTTTTGTCTGTGGGGGTTTTTTCTGTCTTCGATGTGGAATCGACTGACGCTTCATCAATGGTTTGGGTTTCATAAGGAGATTCATCCACAGAAACGCAACCTACCAATAAAAAACTAGCTGCAATTAAGGTTATAAGTTTCTTCATCAGAAGCTCCACTTCAGGCTAAGTTCAGGGTTGCCAGCAAAATTTACAGGCATGATTTGAACCTCTGGGCTATAGGGGTTTTGTACGGCAAAAACGCTGGAAGGTCGCATAAAAATCTGACGGTAAGCTTCAATAGAAATTAAAACCCCTGAGGTTATATTAGTAAGGGTCACTTTATTTCGCTCTCTAGCCATATCCTCTTGGGCGCTTTCATAAGAAGCGGCATAGGATGCCTTTTGTCTTGTATTGGTTTCAGCAGCATAAAGATCTGCATAGTTACCAGCCTCCACAGATTTTTCTTCATAACGAGTTTTTGCCGCCACCCCAGTTGCATAGCTCCCTATCACCCCACCAACCAAAACAAAATCCCAAATGGGCTTAAGGCCACCTGAATCTTTTTGGGCGTAGGTCTTTACTCGTGTAGGCTGTTGGCGACTTCTTTTTTTATAATCGCCCTCGGCCAGGGTTAAACTTTTAGTTCGTTTTGGCTGGACGGTTATAAGCTTTGTATTTGAAGAGACATTCTTAGATTCAACGTAAATTTCTACGGTTTTATCAGAGGGGATAATAAAAGACTTTATTGCTTTACTATCCATGTTTCCAACCACTTTTCCATCAACAAACACATCCCCTTCTCGTAATGATGTGGGTACCTTTAGTAAAACCTTACCAGGGATTGACCCCATACTAAAGGAAAGGGTCCCCATTTCTTCTGTATTGATTTCAATCTCTTCTTTCAGTTCTACCAAGTTTGCTTTTACAAGCCTAATTGTATGCTTTCCAAAGGTTGGCCGCCAACTGTAAGGGGTTTTTGCAAGCTTTTTTTGCCCGTCCAGTAAGGGTTTACCATCAAAAAAGATCTGCGCCCCAGTAGGGTCACTGGTTAAGGTTAATTTGGCCCGCATCTTAGGCAGTTGGATCAATGGGGGCTTAAGTTCTTGCCCTTTTTTTACATTAAAAACCGTTGTATAGTCGCTATAGCCTTCACTCACAATGGTAACATCGATGGGTTCACCAGAGGTTACATTGGTTTCTAAAGGAGTATTGCCAATGGAATTTCCATTGATAAAAACTTGCGCCCCGCTAGGGCTGGACTTTAAAAATAATTTGCCTTGCCCCTCTTTGAGAGCGGACCCTGAACCTGTAATCATTTGAGATAGAATCTTACGGGCTTTGGTAATATCACAATTTACGCAAGGTTGATTTTTCAAAGAAGCCTGACCGAAGTCATCTACTCTTTTTGTGGTGATATCCCAGTACTTACCGTCGACAATAATTTTAAATTGATAAGAAAAGGCAACGCCTAGGACACTATTAATTTTTTTAATACAGGCATCTTCAGTACAGTTGTCAGAAGGTAAAGAGTCCCTTGCAGCTTCAATGGCAGTGGCAACTTCCTGCTTTGTTTTTAATCGGTATTGGCCTGCAACCTGCCCCTCAACGTGGCTTTGTAAAATCGCCTTTCTAGAGCTGTTATCATAGTTAATAAACTCTATTGGGTAAACAACAGCCGTTTGGGCGTAGATGTTGGCCAACAAGGGTACGCTTAGAAATAAACAAACGATAAAAGCTAAGAACCCTTTCATAACACCTTACTGGACTTTAGTTGATTGGTTTTTTTAAAACTGGTTTTATAATTAAACTGCATCTTTTTAGAATTTTGCACAAACTTACTAAGACCAAAGGCGATTTAGTTAGGATAAATCATGTTCTTAAATTTGGTTTCATAATGAATTTTTTTATTGCTGATGGTTAAGACTTCAGCATAACGCTTTTTTGAGGGAACCAGATGGATAACCTTATCTAATTTTCCATTGGCATAGACACTCACATAGACCTCATCATTTAAACTGGGGCTACCTGAATAATTATGAATAGTTAATCTGTAATTCTCGCTCCTTTGGATTTTATAAAGAGTAATGGTCTCGGGGCCTGTCCCTCTTTTTTCATCACGGTCAAGTTTGCCAAAATTCGCGATACTGCGCTTATTTCTATAGGATATATGGAACCGACTGCTTTGTAAGTGTAAATCCAAATCGTTAGGCTTTTTGCCCCACTGCAACACAAAGCGAACTGAATCAACGGGAATGTTTTTGGTCACTAAAAATCTCTTTTGTTTTAGGCTGCCCAAAACCACATCCACCGATTGGATAAAGGTCATATACTCTTTCTTTTGGATCTTGATCATATCTTTTTTATCTGTAAGATCGCCAATCACCTCTGCGGGGAATTGGATTTCACCCAATTCATTGGTGATAAAGGTCTTGCCAAATAACTCGACAGAAGCATTGTCAACAGGGCTACAAGACACCGCATCTCGCACCGACACCACCATCTTGTTTTCCATTTCAGAAAACATATCCACTTCACCCTTTTCGGCAGAACTCCAGCAACCAGCCTGGGCTGTGGTTGTAACCCCTATTAAAATACTGGCTAGAATTAGATTTTTTGCAATTTGGTTGGCCTGTGTCAAAGTTGGCCAATTAAAAGATGTAGATTTCATAACTCTTACCTTCCCTGTTGTTGGTATTTTTCAAATTCTGATTGTTCAGTTGCTCCAAAATCCCCAAAGGCTTTTTCTTCTTCTGCGGCAAAGCGCTCAAAGGCAGTTGGTTTGTATACTTTTCCCGATTTTTCTAAGGTCTTAAACCTTTCTACTGGTCTGACGTTAGCTACTGGTAATGGTCGTTCTTGGGTTTTGCTAGAAGAAACCTCAAGGGTTGCCTTTGCCAACTTGTCGGCAGTTGGCTTTTGCGCCCTTGCCTTTTCAATTTCTCGTACACTGGGCTTGGATGCCAGTCGGTCGCCTGGAAGTTCGCTATCGCCAGGCAAGCGGCCTAAAATAGTTTTAATCCACCCTGTGGCTGTCGTTGCCATTACAGCAAAATTTAAACCCGTTAGAGCCAAACCGCCTGCATTTTTCCTGATAATAAAGGTGTTGATGCCAATGATATTCCCCGCACCATCAAGCAAAGGCCCCCCTGAGTTCCCAGGGTTCAAAGAGGTTTCTGTCTGGAACACCCCCCAACCTTGCACATCGCCATAATCTCTAAAACTTGCGCTTAGCCTACCTGTAGTCAAACTCCACAAAGCCCCACCACCGGGGTGACCAATGGCAATGGTAGGTTCGCCGATGCCAACATTTTTTAAGTCACTTAAAGGCAAGGCCGTTAAGTTATCTGGGGGGTCAATCATCTGCAAAATAGCTAGATCATACTTAGGATTGGTAGCGATTACCTTCACTTGGTAACCCTGTTTCAGGTCTTTTTTATTGTTTCCTGTCATCTTGGCAGGCTTTAAAAAAACAAACTGTTGGTCCCAGAGTTTTCCTTTGTTGGAAACAACATGGGTGTTTGTAAGAATCAACCCTGATTTCTCAATGATAGAGCCTGTACCCGTTGAGCCAACCTTTCCATCTGTGCCATAGACCATCACCACACCAAGTGAGGCCTTTTGGTAGACTTCTTTGTAATTGATTTCTGCCGCCATCAAATCAGTGGCTAAAAAAAAGCCCAAAAAGATGACGAGAAAAATTTGTAAGGGGTTGCGATTCATGGGATTACACCAGCTGAAATTTGAAATATTAAAACAAAAAATAGACGCTCGACCCCGCTTAAATAAGCTCAAACAGGGCCAATTGGATTCTTATTTTTTTGTTAGTTCTTTTGCCAACTCACTTTGAGAACGGGCAGCCTTAAACTCTTGGTATAAAACTTCTTGGTCTTTAGGGTCCACTTTAGCACCACTGGACTTTAAAATATCTTCAAAGAATTTCTGTTGCTTAGAAAGTGTAACCATCACACAAAGTTTCTTTTTATCATCGATGATAATGGGTTTTACTTTCACGGCTTTCGTGCCACGTAAATAGGCCTGAGACACTTGTTTAGAAGCGGCAGTAAAGGTTCCACCAACAGCAACTTTACCAGCGGTTTTCACTTTTTCTTGGTAGGTTTTATCCAAAGCTGAAGCCTTAATGCCAATCTGGCGAACGATCTCGGTTCTTGCTAAAGCAGTGGCTTCGGCTCTATCTACAGAAAAGTCACCCGACCAATTTACACATTCAGTAGCGGCAATACCATCTTCCACAGTGGGCACTAAAACCCAGTCAGGGAGGTCCATATCCCCAAAACCACCTTGGTCTGTTGCGACCTTATCGCTAGAGCATGAAGCTAAGGCGACAAAGGTCATTAAGATAAGTACTAATTTTAATAATCGATTCATTTTATCCTCATAGTTAAATCTAGTTAATTTATGGGCTGTGTTCCACAACCCATGCGTTTACACGACGCTTCCCTTGGCCTAGGTCTTCAAAGTAAAGCCCCATTACATCGGCTTTAAGTTCCAAACTAGCGCTGTTTTTCAGGTCACGGTAAAAAAAACTCCCATTCGAGCTTTGGTTTTCCCTTTTTCTATTTTGTTTTAGGGTCATACTACTGGTAATTTCTAATTTTTTAGAAAGGGCCAAGTTCCCCACAGCCTTTTCGATGGCCAATTTTATTTGGTCTGATAAATTACCTGAACTAACCTTGTCAGCAGAGCCAACTGCCCCAAGGTGCCCCTTAAAATTTGGGTTTACCATCCAAATCTCTGGCAACAGAGTTGGCTTAGGTTTTAGTTCTTCGGTGGTCACCCTTAAAAAGAGTTCCGACCCTTTTGAGCAGGTATCAGTCACCAAAAATCTTATAGATTTTGCGCCGCCTGCCTGCTTTTTCTTAATACTTCTGTCACGAAAGCGAAACTTATAAGCGCCCAGGCTATTAATTCTAGTGGAAAATTCTTCTTCCACATCGACCTGAACCCCATAAAGATAATCGGCTTGGGCCACAGTGTTGGTCACAGCCCTTTTAAACTGAGCAGTTTTACTTGTTGCCCTTCCGCTGATCCCTAAAAAGCCAGCTTTATCCTGGGTCATGGGGTTACATAACCAGCTTGGTTTGCATGACTTTGGCTGGCAAGCCCTTGAACAGGTGGCCTCTGGCTCTCCCAAACTTAGGTCTTTGTCTCCATGGATAAGATATACGTAAATAATTCCTTTTTTACTTACCTCACCTACAAATTTAAATTGATGAGTCCCCATCTTAAAAATACTATTGCCTGCCTTTAAGTCTTTTTCTATCTGCTTAGCATCAAAGTTTTTATCTAGTTTTACATCAAAATAAGTCGCCAGTTTAGCCAAAGCGTTTAAGATAGCAGCAAACTTGCCCCCTCCGCCATTTGCATTTGCATCACGAGCAACACCAATCACACCTACTGTATCCCCCCTTACTGGTTGGTACATCCAACAGGGCAGGTCCGTTTCTAATAGGCCTTGCGCCCTTACTAAGTTTGGGGCCTGAAGATTAAAAAAAAAGGCCAATATTAAAATGCTGGTAAAAATAAATTTCATTTAGGCCAAGGGAGTTTCCTGTTATTTTATCTAAATTCTACTTTCGGCAAGTTGAGAAATTTTACTTTTTCTTTTGTTTTCAATGTTTTTAGTTAGATGGTGCTAGATTAACAGCCTCACTTGCATTATATTTAAGCCTGACGCTCCAAAGGACAAAAGAAAGGGAAAAGTAAAAATTTACTTTTTTCCGAACTTAAATTTTGAACCGAAACTAAAGATCCTATTTTAAGGCGAGAGTGATTTTTAAGTCTAGGAATTTTAACTTTTTTTATAAATGCCATGAGACTCTACCAACCCCTTATTCCTTTTCTATTTCTAGCCTTTTTTGGGGCTAGCACCTCTTTAGCGGGGGAAGAATATAGCAAATTTATTGTCCCCCCTTTGATGATTGGGGCAGACCAATCGGCACCCATTGCAACCAGTTTAGCAATGATTCATGGCCAAGAAAAAGAGCCTAAGCCAAGGCAAATTCAAATTATCAAAAGCGCCGATTTTGAACCCTTGCAAAAATACGCAAGGACCAGCCCTGAGTTTAGCCTCAGCCGCTCCGTTGGTTGGATAAAAGTGGATGATAAAAACTTTTGTACAGGTTTTTTGGTAGGGCCCGACTTAATGCTAACCAGCTTACACTGCGTTTCTGGCGACCCTGACCACATTCGAACCAGCAGGTTTAAGATCTACTTTGAATATTTAGAACCTAAAAAAACTGGTTCCATTTCCAGCACTGTAAAATCTGTGGTGGCGACCAACAAAAAATTGGATTTTATTCTGCTCAAGTTACATGTTCCCATAGGGACTGAATTTGGCTGGCTAAAATTGAATGACCAACCCTTAGAAGGCCGTTCAGAGCAGGTGATGGTGATCCAACACCCTAGTGGCAGAGCAAAAGAATTGGTGAAAAAAAATAGCCATATGGTAAGAAGTTACCCCCAAGTAATTCACTATACCTCTGACACAGAAGTGGGTTCTTCTGGTGCTCCTGTATTTTTATTAGGGGAAAAAATCGTTATTGCCTTGCATCATGCTTCAGGATTTGGTGTAAATGAGGGTATCGCAGCCAACAAGATCTTGGCCTTTATCGCACCTCATTTAAAACGCTAGATTCTTTGACTCAGAACCAACCAAAAGAACTTCTTTTTGAAAACTTTGATTTTATAGAATCTCAGTGTGCCCTGGCGACCTTAAAACTCTTTCGCACCACGAAAGAGGTGGCGGCGGACCACAATAAAGACGACCTTTTTTTGCTAGTCATTGAGCAGCTCTCCCAAGACAACTATGAAATCCTAACCCGCTACCCCGACCCAAATCGAGTCAAGGGATTTTTAAAGGTCTTTATTCACAGAAAGGCCATTGATTTTCAAAGAAAAAAGCTGGGCCGTAGCGAGATCACCAAGGTTATTGAAGAGATTGGCCCACCTGCAAAAAAGGTATTTGCCTACTATATCACACACCCTATGCCCATTGAGGATGTGACAGAAATCATCAACCGAGATGATAAGAAAAAATATACCCAAAGCCAGATACTTGAAATTGGAGAAAAGCTAAAAGCGGCGGCAGAAAAAATGCAGCTTCGCTCGGCGGCCAGAGAAAAAACGGTGGAAATGGATGCCAGTTTTTATGAGCCTACAAGCCAAAGCCCCACGCCAGATGATGCAATAATAGAGACAGAGGATGCTGGGCACTTGAAAGATTTACTAGGAGCCTTGACCCCTGTTGAAGCCCACGCTTTAGCTTTACGATTCCAAGATGACTTAAAACCAAGGGAAATGGCCCTTGTTTTAATAATGTCTGAAAAGGCTGTTTCCAATTTAATTTACAGGGCCTTAGCCAAATGCAAACAGGCCGCTTTGGAAAAGGGTTTTTCTTTGGGCGATTTTATCTAAAGCTTTTAACGAGCTATTTGTAAAATAAAGTAAAGAAAAAAAGTAAAATCAAATATTAAAACGTATTAAACAAGTAGAATCAAAACCAACCACCTAAACGTGAAATAACTTGTGAAAACTCAAGACGAAAAATTAGGAAAGCGCCTAGCCCAAGGCCTTAAAAATGGGCTAATAGCTGATAAATACAATGAAGTTTGCCCAGACGACGCAACCTTTTTTGAATTTACTGAAGCCAGCTTGAACGCCGCTGAAATGGAAGAATGCCAGCTTCACTTGGCCCAATGCGCACCCTGTAGAGAAACTTATAGCCTGTTGCAAATGCCAGAGACACCCCAAACAATAAATACAAAGACTTTTTGGGCAAACTCTTGGAAGCAAATGACAGCTGTAGCTGCGGCCTTGATCCTCTTTGCCCCAGGTCTTTATCAATCTATTAACCCTGACCAACCTTTGGTTTTAGAAACCATGGAAAGCCAAGCGAGCCACGATTTTTATGCAATCATTTATTTGGATGATACCCTGCGGACAGAAACCACAAAGAGCCTTGCCTCAGGACAGGTTAGTAGTGGCTTAAAAACGGCCTTAACCTTGGCTGAGCCAGAGTTAAAGGGCATGAACATCAACAAGTGGACCTTGACTACCAATGCTAAAAAAATTGTAACCCCTAAGTATCTAGAAGTTTATGTTACAGCGGGCAAACTTCGGTTGGTTGTTGCGCCTTAGTTTTATTTAGTTGCTCTTTTTCTCTCCTTAGCCGCGGCTTCTCTAGTTACTGCTTAGTTCTCTTGATACTTTTCTATTGCCTGAGGCAACTCTTTAAATTAAACCTCAGGCCTTCGCTTCTTGCTGCTCTGCTTTCTCTAAGTTTTCTTTTCTCCTACGCTCACCTTAGAAAGCTTTCGGTAATAAGCAGAAAGAAACAGGCTATAGAAATTAAAAGAACCATTGTAAGAAGATGAGGCTAAACTTTATAGCCAAAGTTTGAAACCCACCGTATGTACCCCCAGACTTGGTGTGTGACTAAGAATTCTTCTATCCCCGCAACACATCCACTTTTAGAGACTTAGCCAAACAAAAAAACGCCTAATGCTTGACCAAAAGGATTAATAATAGCATATGATTAAGCAAAAACTTTTAAGGATTAAGATGAAGATACCAGAGGTAATATTAGTAGAAGTGAACCATGCGCCAGGCATGCTTGCTAAAGTTTTAGCTGTTGTTGGTGAGGTAGGCCTGACCATTGAAGGCTTAGTGATGAGAACAAGAACCCAAGATAAAACCGTCTGGGAATTGACCATCGAACTTAATGAAGATGAAAACCTAGACTTAACACAAAAGATTTCAGCCCTAGAATGCGCTGAGGTTATTGGTTTTTCAGATCGTGTTTTCGACCTCCATCGTGGAGGCAAGATCGAAACTGTTTCCAAACATAAGACCAGATCAATGCAAACGTTGCGTGATATTTATACCCCTGGAGTTGCTCGGGTTTGTTTGGCCATTGAAAAAAACCCCCATTTGGCTGCTGAATTTACTGGTATCCCTAACACCGTGGCCATTGTAACCAACGGTACAGCCATTTTAGGTCTTGGTGATATCGGCCCTGTTGCTGGTATGCCGGTGATGGAAGGCAAGGCCGCTTTATTTAACCAGCTGGCTGGGCTTTCTGGCGTGCCTATTTTAATTGAAAGTAAAGATACAGAAGAAATCATCCGTACAGTCAAAGCAATAGCGCCTACCTTTGGATCAATCCAATTAGAAGATATTGCAGCGCCTGAATGCTTTGAAATTGAGCGACGTTTAAAAGAAGAGTTGGATATCCCTGTGTTACACGATGACCAACATGGTACGGCTGTAGTAGTTTTAGCAGCCATGCTCAGTGCTGGTAGAAATGTAAAAAGAGACATTAAAGAATCTGTAATTGGCCAGATCGGGCTAGGGGCCGCTGGCCTTGGCATCACTAGCCTACTCATCGAATATGGCGCTAAAAAAGTCTATGGGGCTGATTTAAATGAAGCCGCTTTAGAAATGCTTGAAGCCAAAGGGGGCCACAGGGCAACCTTAACTGAGTTAATGGAAAAGTGCGATATTGTGGTTGCTACCACAGGTGTTAGGGGTTTAATTAAGCCTGAATGGGTGAGAAAAGGCCAATTGATTTTTGCGCTCAGTAACCCTGAGTCAGAAATCGAGCCTGCCGTTGCTTTAGCCCATGGCGCTGCCTATGCCGCTGATGGTAAAAACGTCAATAACGTGCAAGCCTTCCCTGGTCTTTTCAGGGGTGCTGTAAACTCAGGGGCGAAACGCTTTACTAGCGAAATGCTTTTTGCGGCAGCAGAAGAAATTGCCAATAATACCCCTTCCAATCAATTGGTGCCAGACCCGTTAGATGAAGAGATTCATATAAAAATAGCATCTGCCGTTTACGAGGCTGCTCGTAAATCTGGTGCTACTAAATAGGTTTGGCGGAGTTTTATTTTAAGAAAGTGAGGTCAGTAAATGTAAACCTTACAGATTTGGCTTTTATAAATCCAAGCTAAATCGGCTTCCCTTTCCTAAGGTGGATTCCACCCGAATCGTACCGCCGTGGGCCTGCATAATTTCTTTACAGATTGGCAGGCCTACACCTGTCCCCTCCTCCCCTTCTGTCCCTAAAGTGGTGGTCAAAATTTCTTCATCAAAAATGTATTTGATCTGATCTGCCGTCATACCCACCCCATAATCTTCTACAAAAAAGCTTCCCTTGGCTGTACCTTGGCCGATGATAATACATTTACCAGAATGACTAAACTTAATGGCATTGGTAATTAGATTTTGGAACACTTGAGCAAGTAAGAGGGGGTCGCCATAAACACTGGC
>JASJGK010000038.1:0-13378 GCA_033791585.1 SAR324 cluster bacterium
AACAAAAGACCAATATCAAACCAGCCCCCGCCCCTTGCCAAGAGCAGTCTCCATAAGGTAGTTTGGAGGAAACTATTTAAAGAAAATTATGAGCAATTCATTTACTAAGATTACCGTTTTAGGCGCTGGCCGCTGGGGAACGGCGATGGCTATTTACCTAAGTAAAAAAGACCATTTGCAAGTCTCCCTGCAATGCCATTTGCAGGCAGAGTTTGACTCCATAACCAACGAGCAAAAAGCGCCAAATCTTCCCAATTTTTCCACTGGTGGCCGTGTAACCCCTGTGATGGACTTGAATGAAGCCGTTGCCTCCGCCGACTTGGTGGTAATTTCCACCCCTGTGCCCTTTTTGCGTAGCCTTTTAGACCATTTAACTTCGCTCAAGGCCACCACGCCGATCGTTACCATCAATAAGGGTATCGAGCGGGGGACCTTAAAAACAGTGCCTGAAATTGTAAATGAGATTTTGCCCAACCAACCTGTGGCCCACTTAGGCGGGCCCTGCTTCCCTGAAGGCTTACTCAGTGACCTAAGCCCTGTTGCCGAAACTTTGGCCTGTGCTGATGCGGCCTTAGGCCAGAAAATCCAAGAGCTTTTTGCTAGCCCTAGTTTCAGAGTTTACCGCTCAACCGAACTCAAAGGCGTGGCAATTTTGGGAGCCTTGAAAAATGTTTATGCTATTATTGCTGGCATCGCTACAGGCATGGGTATGTATGAAGAGGCTACAGCCGTATTGGTTACCCGTGGGTTAGCTGAAATGAAGCAGCTTTGTGACAAGTTAGAGGTGCCAATGGAAACACTATATGGCCTTTCTGGCCTCGGTGACTTGGCGCTAACCTGCTACTCTTTAAAAAGCAGCCACAACAAAAATTTCGGTTTAAGGCTGGGTAAAGGCGAAACCCCCCAAGAGATTTTAGACCATATGGGCTCACAAGTGGCCGAAGGTTACTATACAACTCGGGCAGCATATGACCTCTCCCAAAAGCTAGAAGTAGAGATGCCACTTTGCGCGGCTGCCTATGAAATTATTTACAACAACCAACCGGCAGCAGAGGTTTTGGCAAAGTTGATGAGTCGCCCCCTAAAGGCTGAGGACTAAATGCCAGAAGTTTGGGAGTCCCTCTACAGTCTAAGGGGAGGGATTAAGTTAGGGTTGGAGCGTACTTTTGCGCTGTTAGAATTACTTGGCAACCCCCACCTTAAAAATCCGCAAGGTCGGCCACAGATCATCCACGCTGCAGGCACTAACGGTAAGGGTTCCACCTTAATCACCCTAGAGGCTTTACTCTTGGCCCAGGGTTTTAGTACCGGTTTAAGCATTAGCCCCCACTTAGTGCATTTCACTGAAAGATTCAGGGTGAATGGCCAGCCAATTGAAAATGAGATTTTGCTAGCGGCCTTTGGTCAAGTTTGTGCGGTTTTGGGCTTGGACCCAACAGACCCGCTAAAGAACTGGGAAGGCGCAGTATTAAACCCCAGCTTTTTTGAAATGTCCGTGGCCTTGGCCTTTATTACCTTACATCGCCAAGACTATCTCCTTTTAGAAACGGGCCTTGGGGGGCGGTTAGACGCTACAAATGTTATCCAAAATCCTGAGCTACTTCTGCTCACCCCAATTTCTATAGACCATCAAAACTTTTTAGGCAGCGACCTCTGCGGTATCGCTAAGGAGAAATTGGCCATCAAAAAGGGCAAGACTCCCTTTTTGATCGGGCAGCAAGATCCAAAAATTCATGAAACAATCAAAGCTGAACTAACGGACATCCCCCAACTTTGGTACGGGATGGATTTTGGTTGGCGCGGGGAAACCTATTTTTTTAAAGATCAAAGCTTCCATTTGCCTAAAATTGGCCTTGAAGGGGCGCACCAGAAAGAAAATATTGGCCTAGGTTTGGCTGCCTATTTCCAGTTAACGGCAAAAGAAAAATGGATGACTGAGGCCCAACTGCAAACAGTGGTGGAAAACCTAAACTGGGCGGGGAGGCTTGAGTGGCTCACCTCTAACTTATTACTTGATGGTGCCCATAATGAAGCTGGTATGGAATCTTTAATTCAGTACCTAGAAACCCATCATGGTCTTAAAAAAATACGCCTTTGCTTGGGCTTGATGGAAGGGAAAGACATCTTAGGTCCAATTAAAAAAACCGAGTTAAATCTAGAGCTGCAACCGATCGACTTCAATCAAGTTGGGGCGGTGAGTGGTGAGGCTTTATTTGAACTATTAAAATCCACAGGCAAGGCCTGCCTTGCCCCTATTGACTTAGTTGATCTGGACTTAGAGCAACAAAGCCCTTACGATTTTACCGTCATCGCAGGCAGCCTCTATCTTTTAGGTGCTTTTAAAACCCAGTTTCAATAAGCGCCAAGGCAATAAAACCTTCCCATTTCCCTCCCTAAAAATACTAGTCAAAAGCTTTAAGATGGGCCAATATACAGGGGTAACCAATAATAGAACTAAGACACAATGGAAATAGAAGCCAAAAAAGGATACTTTGGCCAATTCGGCGGGATGTTCGTCCCTGAAATCCTAAGAACTACCTTTGACCAGCTCATAGAAGACTATAACAAGATCAAAGCGGACCCCGCTTTTTGGGCGGAGTACAAAGAGCTGATGTCCACCTACTCTTGTCGCCCCACACCCATTACCTACGCTCAAAATTTGAGTGAGCATCTAGGCGGCGCACAGATCTACCTAAAAAGAGAAGACCTAAACCATACAGGGGCCCACAAGGCAAACAATGTAATGGGCCAGGGAATCCTGACAAAACGCATGGGCAAGACACGTGTCATTGCCGAAACTGGCGCTGGTCAACACGGAGTTGCCACGGCTACCATGGCCGCCCGTATGGGTTTTGAATGTACCATCTACATGGGTAAGGTGGATGTTTTAAGGCAACGGCCCAACGTGTTCTGGATGGAAAAACTAGGTGCTGAGGTAATCGCTGTTGAAGAAGGGAGCCAGACCCTAAAGGATGCCATCAATGCCGCATTTCGTGATTGGGCTGGTAACATGGACAACACCCATTATGTGCTAGGTACCGCCTGCGGCCCCCACCCCTTCCCGGAAATGGTGAGTTGGTTGCAATCGATTATTAGTGAAGAATCCATAGTGCAAATGCCCAAGATTGCAGGCAGGCTACCCGATAAAATCTACGCCTGCGTTGGTGGTGGTAGTAATGCACTAGGTGCCTTTTACCATTACCTAAATCGACCTGAGATCGAATTGATTGGGGTGGAAGCTGGTGGCAGGGGGTTAGATACCAAAGACCATGCAGCTAGGTTAGTTGGCGACGACGCAACCATTGGGGTGAGCCAAGGTTATAAAACCTACTTTTTGCAAGATCCTGAGGGCCAAATGCTCGAAACCCACTCAATTGCAGCGGGGCTGGACTATGTTGGTGTGTCACCCATTTTATCCAACTACAGGGATACAGGCCGAGTGCGCTTTGAGGTTGCCACTGATGATGAAGTGATTGCAGCTGTTAAATTGTTAGTAAAGAAAGAGGGTATCATTCCCGCTTTAGAATCAAGCCATGGCCTAGCTGGTGCCTTTAGAGAAGCTGCGAAGTTACCAAAAGATAAGGTGGTTTTAGTCAATCTTTCTGGCCGTGGCGATAAGGATATTTTCACTATCGCCGATGCCTTTGAAGATAAAAAATGGGAAGATTTCATTATCTCCAAGGCAGAACAATACCTAAAGAAGAGGGGCTAATGTCATTTGCATCTAAAATAGCTATAGAGCGCCAGAGTAAAGACATCCTGCTAATGACCCATATCGTTTTGGGCTACCCGAGCCTGCAAGAAAACAAAAAAGTCATTAAAGCCATGTGCAACGCAGGTGTAGAGTTCATTGAGTTACAGATTCCCTACAGCGAACCCAGTGCCGATGGCCCTGTTATTGTACAAGCAAACCAGGAATCCCTAAAAAGTGGCACTAAAGTTTCTGAATGTTTTGAGTTTGCCGCAGAAGTAAGCAAGCTATACCCAAAGACTAGTTTTTTGTTTATGACCTACTACAATATCCTCTTCAAACGAGGGGAAAGGGAATTTATCAAACAAGCGAGCGAGGTGGGTATTCAAGGTTTAATCATACCTGATTTACCTGTAGAAGAGTCAGAGCCAGTGATGGCAGCCTGTGCTGAATTTGGCCTAGAGAATATTTTTATCTATACTCCGACCAACCACGATGCAAGATTAGACCTCATTGCGGCCAAGGCCCAAGGTTTTATTTACGCCGTTGGGCGCAGGGGAATCACAGGGCAAAAAACTGATTTTGACCAAGGCCTAGCTGATTGCATTGTGCGCTATAAAAAGCATACTTCTCTTGCTCTGGCTCTGGGCTTTGGTGTGAAAACCAAAGAAGATATTCACTTTTTAAAAGGCCAAGCTGATATTGCCGTAATCGGTACAAAACTGATAGAACTGCACCAAGACCAAGGCGCAAGTGGCGTTTATGACTTTCTAATAAGTATAAGATAATTAATTTAAGATAATAAGTTTACGAGGATTTGTGTCACTTTACTCTCTTTTAAAGAAGCAAAATGAACTTGACCCTAAGAGCAAAGAGCATCTTAGGTCGTCATATAAAGAAGGGTCAAAATTTTTTAGCCGCTTTAATGACACACGTCTGCGCCTTGCCTTTGACTTCTTTTCCGAGGACATGAAAAAGGCATTGTACGAAATAATTCTTTTTCTACATATCAACGATGCCCGCTTTGAAAGCCATAAGTACTATGCTACTAAAATCGAGGGTTCAGGCGACAAAAAGAAGGTTGTCCAAGAGACAGAATTAGCAAATCTTTACGTCCCTGGTGCACCTCATGGTGTTGTAGGCATTGAAAATTTAAACGCAGTGTTTAGAGAGGAATTTAACACCTTTATTGCCTCTGAGTTAAACTACAACCAAATCAACCCTGCAACTTCTGAATCGCCAATCTATTCCATTGCCTCTTTGGGTTCGATCGGCACTGTAGGCCACAAGCAAACTGCCAGTGACCTGGATTTGCAAATCCAATATGAGCTATCTCCTTTCACTTTTGAAGAAGAAGACTTAAGCGACACCATTCTTTTAAGCCATGCTAAGAAGTTGATAAGTGCTTTTGCCCGTAGAGTAGGTTTAAAAAAACGCTTAAAGCCCGCCGACCTAGCTAAGCCAGAGGTCAAAAAACAGATTATGACCCTAGGGCGCAAAGAGTTCGCCAAACGGTTTCCCAAACTTTTTCCTATTTTAATTACTCGGCAAGACAAAGACTTTGTTAAAAAACTCAAAGAAAGAGCCTATGCCGAAAGTTTGGCTAAAGAGTTTTTTACCATGGTCAAACTTTACCAGACCTTTGCCTGCGCTAAAGAACGAAAACAAAAAGAAGTTTTACTACAGAAAAAAATTGCCAATATCCAAACCTATATCCAGCAGAAATACCCAGAAGCTGAGGTTTATTTGTTTTTCTACTCCATTGATGATTACCGAGCAGGTAAGCATGGTAGTACTCTACAATCAAAAGAGGCCAGTGGATCGGCTTACGAAAAAATATTAACTTATGAGACTTTGCTCCCTGGGATTCAGTTCTCCCCCATGGTGCCAGCTCACTTTTTGCTTTCACCTCAAATCAATTCTAGTGAAGAGCAAAACAGTAAAGTTATTGATTACATTCGGTTCCATTTTACTGATATTTTTGATTATTTAAGACCAAGAATTGTTGATTTAGGCAGCACGCCTACCATTTCTTTTGAAACCATGATCTCTCATTCTGGGGCCATCTATTGGGAATCCTTTAAGGCTAGTAGCGGTAACCTGCCTAAGGCTTTGCTCAATTTGTTGCGCATTGAAATGCTTTTCGATCCTCGTTTTAATGCTTCTATCATTGAGTTGGTCAAGGACCCTACCAGATTAGACCAATATATCGAAATTGATGAAGAAGAAGAAGAACGGCCATTGCCCCCTTGGGATGAAGATTTTTTTGCCAACTTCGGTATCGCAGGGGTCAAAGTTGAAAAACAAATTGGCAGAAATACAGAAGATCATAAGGGCGGGTTTCCCTTGGTGGAAATATTACGCTGTGAATCTGACTTCCCAAAACTACTCTTCGACCCATGGTGGATTCGCTTTAAAGCCTTAAAAATCGGCTTTGGGCCATCCAATAAGTATCTAGACAAGGCCGAGCAGGATGCCATCAGTGAGATCATTGATCTAGGCTTTGCCTTGCACATAAAAATTTCTGAAGTTTTTGCCAAAGATAAGCTTGTTTCTTACCGTGATCAAGTCTTAGATAGGTTACTTGTAAAGGGCTTCCCCGAGGTAAAACGCAAATACATTGAACATATTTTCAATGGGGAACTGGATGCTGTAAACCGCTTTGAAATAGAATTAAAGAGGATTTTTAAGGCCTCCCTTACCCGTGTGAACAAGATTGTTGACCTCTCCCAAGGTGAAGATAAAACCAATCGGGATGAGTTTAAAATTTGGTATCATTATTATGAATCCAACTTTGACCCGCCTGCAATCCAAGTCAGACAGGATATTTTAAGCCACCTCAAGGTTGCCCGAGGCCGCTTGCAAGTTGGTTTTGATTTAAAAAAGAAGGCTTGGTTTTTTAAGTCTGTCCAGAAGGGGACGGAATATACCAAAGCAGGGGACCTAGATCACCTGCCAGCAGAGGTTGAACTTTTTGATCACCCCAGTTTTTTGCATGGTGTGGCCCATTGTATTATGAATGGATACTACGGTATTTATAACAAGGGCACCTTGATGGAAAACAGAACCCAAGTGGAATTTTCGGCTTCCAACATGAAGTTAGGTTCTTATTCAGCGGATAATTACGCCTATATTACCCCTGATACCCTGGTTCGACTCTTTGAGAAGATTAATAATTTCTTCCCTCCACAAGAGTACGAATACCTTGATATCATCTATAAAAAACCTGAAATTGTGGATATGTTCTGCTGCTTAAACCAAGCTGAATTTGGTAAACTTTCGATTCTTTATCGAGATAATAGAAAGCTTTGGTGGGTTGAAGAAATCCCGCACCCAGACCTTGAAGCCCATGCAGACCGTTTTCACACTAAGGATTCCGAGTTTTGGGAAGATACTGATATCTATATTTCTTTAAAGAAATTTTTAAAGGCAAAAGACTTCACTTTAACCTTAACGACCAAAAATAAAATTGCCTTTTGGGTAAACCCAAACAGTTTTTCTGGTGGTGGCTCCAAGCCTGCAAAAAGAGAAGACCAATTGAGCGATTCATTCAAAGATAATTTCTTTAAGTATGCAGGCGTCGGCATCGACGACGAAAATAACGTGGGCAATTTACTAAAGGCCTAGTACTTTCTCAATGGCTTCACGGGCTAGATCGTCTACCCGTTCATTTTCCTCGTGGCCTGCGTGACCCTTGACCCAAACCCACTCTACCTTACGCTTGGAGGTGGCTTGGTCTAAGGCCTTCCACACTTCTTGGTTTAGCACAGGGTTACCGTCAGCCTTTTTCCAGCCTTTTTTCTTCCAGCCGTTAATCCACTTGGTGATACCGTTGATCACGTACTGGCTATCTGTGGTCAAGCGGATTTTAGAACCTTCAGGTGTCGCTTCTAGAGCCTTCATAGCGCCGGTCATTTCCATAATATTATTGGTTGTCTGTCGGTCAGCGCCAAATAACTCTTGCTCATCACCACCGCTTCGAATAATTGCGCCCCAACCACCTGGCCCAGGGTTACCTTTACAAGAACCATCGGTCCAAATTTCTATCAAACCTGTTGTAGAGGTAGGCGTTGCCATTTCAACTTTCTTAGGGGCTGGGATAAGGTCTAGGGCTTCTAGTAAAATACCCTCAATTCTTCGGGCCTCAGGTGCTTTGAGTTCAACTTTGGCCAGCCTATTCTGGATCTCTGTGAGGGTGTTCTGTAGGGACATTAAGCCAGCCTTTCGTGTAAAAATGTTTTTTTGCCAGAAGAGTAATCGCCCTTGATTTGGCCGCTTGCTCTCAGTTTATACTTGTAAATTACCAAACCTTCGAGGCCAACAGGCCCACGGGCATGGGTTTTATTGGTACTAATGCCAACTTCAGCGCCAAGACCAAAAACAAAACCATCTGAAAAACGGGTGGAAGCATTGTGGAATACACAGCCGCTATCCACTGAACCCATAAAGGTTTCAGCAGTTTCTTCATTTTCTGTAATGATAGAATCTGTGTGACCACTACCATACTGGTTTATGTGGGTTACAGCTTCCTCAAAGGTTTTCACGATTTTAATACTTAAAATCAAGTCAGTGTATTCTGTGGCCCAATCATCTGCTGTTGCCTCTTTCAAGCCTGCTACTATCTTGGTTGTACTTTCACAACCGCGTAGCTCCACGCCTTCTTTTTTAAAGGCAGCTGCCAGATCAGGTAAAATGCCTTTAGCTACACTTTCATGTACCAATAGGGTTTCTACAGCATTGCAGGCAGAAGGATAATCTAGTTTTGAATCTAGAGTCAGCTTGATTGCCATGTCTTTGTCCGCTTCGGAATCTAAATAAACGTGACAAATCCCATCGGCATGACCCAATACAGGGATCTTTGTATTGTTCTGGATATACTGCACAAAGGCATTGCCACCCCTAGGGATGATCAAATCAACATATTTATCTTGGGATAAAATTGAGTCCACATCTTCACGGCTTTCCATTAAACCCACAGCGCCTTCCAAATCAAAGGCAACCAATGTCTCGTTGATGATCTCCCATAAAGCTCGATTGCTATTCTTGGCTTCCTTCCCGCCTTTTAAAATCACGGCGTTAGAAGATTTAATACTCAAGGCGCTAACCTGCACCACAACTTCAGGGCGAGACTCAAAAATCACGGCCAACACACCTAAGGGGCAGGAAACACGTTCTAAGTCCATGCCGTTATCTAAACGCATCCCAAACTGCTTGACCCCAACTGGGTTTGGCAGGCTGGCTACGGATTCTAGATAAGAATTGAGCTGGGCTATTTTAGGGCCTTGCAGGGACAATCGCTTAACCAAAGGCCCGCTCAATTCTCCACCAGCTAACATCTTTTCAGCTTCATCCAAATCCTTTTGGTTGGCCGCAGCTATTTTGGCTGTGTTGGCACTCACATTTTCAGAGATGGCCTTCAGCAAGGCATTTTTTTGGTCGTCTGACCAAAGAGCTAATTTTAATGAGGCTTCACGTGCCTTCAAGCAGGTCTGTTCCATTTTTATTTATTTTAAAAAGGTTAGGTGTATTTTTCTTGTTCTGGGGCCATCGAATTCGCAAAGATAAATTCCCTGCCAAGTCCCTAGGGTCATTTGTCCGTCTGCCACAGGGATAGAGAGGCTCACGCCCATCATACTTGATTTTAAGTGGGCTGCTGAATTCCCTTCGCCGTGCAAGTCTTGTTTGTGTTGCCACGGGGCAAGGTCATTGAGTCTTATTTCTAAATCATGCAACACGTCAGGGTCGGCATTTTCGTTTATGGTCAGGCCACAGGTAGTGTGGGCCACAAAGAGATGTAAAAGGCCGTCGCTCCAGCCTTGGTCTTGTATTGCCTCGGATACCTCCCTTGTAATTTCAACAAAATCAGTATGTTTTTTACTGGAAATTTGTAAAAGTAATCTATTCATATTAAATTAGAAGGGAAGGTAATTTTAGTATTTTATCATCATAAAACTAGGCGAATTAGGGCGAGTTTTTTGGTGTTTTATCATCATAAAACAAGGTTACTAAAGGCGCAAGGATGGAAGAAAAGTTAGATATCATCGACTACAAAACAGGCAAGCCCACTGGTGAAGTGGCCTTGCGCAGCGAGGCCCACAAAAAAGGACTGGCCCACAGAGCCGTTCACCTTTGGATTGTCATTGAGCATGAAGGCCAGCCCCATTTTGTTTTTCAGCAACGAAGCCTAAAGAAACCCAACTACCCAGGCATCTTTGTGGCAACCGTTGGTGGTCATGTGAGCGCAGGCGAAGGCAAAGAGACCTTGGTCCGTGAAACGGCCGAAGAGGTAGGCCTCGCCTTGGATTTAGACAGGGCTGTTTATCTTGAGTCCCATCCCTTTGAGCTGCATTTGCCTGGCTACGACGACTATGAATGGATTGATGAGTATCTTTATATTGCCACCGAGAAATTAAAGGATTTCTCCTTTGCCGATGGCGAGGTCATTGGTTTGGGCCTAGTAACCCAAAAGAACTTGGCCGCTTTGGTCAAAAACCCAGAAGGAACCATTGAGGGTATCCACTTTGATGGTAGCAAAGTAGTTGACCGCACCTTTTCCAAAACCGACTTTATCCCTAACTTTTGGGAGATGCATATTGCCACTACCCTCTGTGAGTTGGAGCTTTAACTTCTAATTCTGTTAATACCTCTTCTTTGAAACTTTAACCGCATCTTCGTTGCCTCGGACTTCAAACTTTGGCCCTATCTCCGCAGGATCTTTCTTCTAAAATGACTAGATTATGGCTTGTTTCTCTCTTCTTTTGTACCAGACAAAAGAAGCAAAAACTGGCCCTCAACGCTCAAAGCTAGTTATCGCCAAAGCCCAGCCATATATTTGGCCCAGCTTGACACCAATAGGTCATCATGTCGCTTTACCATTATGTAGGCGATGCCTCCGCTTTTCACTAATTCGGGAAAAGGTTTATCCACAGCTACCGCTTAACCTAACCAGATAAGAAGGGATTTGGAACCCCACTGCTTCTGTTCCAAATTTCCTCCTTTCTGGTTGAACAGCAACCATTATTCAAGTAAAATAATAGATTACAGCCTAGAAAAAAACAGTAAAACTAGACATAGTGCAGTAAAATTCTTTTGGTGGACTAGAAAGAAAAAGAGAACAACTAAACTGACGCAGGTAAAATGGAAAATAATAAGGGTTCATCGAAAAAGTTAAAGTTATTCGCTTCTTCCTTTTGGAAAAATTTTTCTTTCCTGTGGCTAATTGCTTTGTTGGGGTTACTCGCTTTTGCAACAGCACTTTACTCATATTGGGATAGATTTCACCAAAAAGGTATAGGGCTTTCCACTAATACAAATACTTGGGGGGTTTTTGGGGATTATATCGGTGGGGTAATGAACCCTATTCTATCATTTTTTGCATTGATCGCACTCTTGGAAACTATCCGAATCCAAAGAATAGAACTTGAAGCAACCCGAGAGGAACTAAAGCAAAATCGGCAAGTTGCAAAAGATCAATTAACTCATTTCCAACAAATAGAGGAACGAGAATCAATTGAGACCTATATTCGTCTAAATGAGCAAAAAATTAACGATGAGCTCCAAAAACATATTGTATTTTTAGGGAATGCTCAAAAACTAAAATACGTTGTTGGACCTGACAAAGACCACGAACTTTACAGTCAGTTTTCCTCATCTGAAGACCCTAATAAAACTAATGGATTTGACTCTATATTCACCTCATTAGTGAATATATTCGAAAGATTAAACTCTCCTTCTTTACCTTATTACTTGGTCGACTTATATGCATACAAGTATCATGACCTTTATTACGATCTTCAATCAATAGGTTTTGAGTATGGAAAAAATATGCTATATTTTTATGATGATTTAATGAGTAAAACCGAATGGAGGCTGAAAATTGAAAAGGAAGAGCACGAGGCTTTTTTAAAAAAAATGAAAGATATAGGATTTGATTCAGGTAGTGGGGTAGGCCCAATCAAAAACAAAGAAAAATAATGGTAGTGGAGACCCAAAGCCTTTCTTCACTGGTTAGGTTAAGGGATAGCCGTGGGTACACTTTTCCCCTCATTAGCGAGAAGCGGAGGCATCGCCTACATAATCTAATATAGAGATGATGGTTTCTTGGTTTTAAATGAAGCCAATTAATAGGCTGGGCTTTGGCGATAACTAGCTTCGAGGTAGAGGGCCAGTTTTTGCTTCTTTTGTCTGGCACAAAAGAAGAGAGAAAGAATCAGGGAATGCAGCAAAACCCAAATAGATTTTATGGAAGAACCAGCGCTGAATCAATGCCTTTAAAAAATTAGAAGAACGAAGATGAGTAAGAAGATTACAGCTAGACACTCAAAGCTTTATAACTCCCTAAAAAGAACAAGATTCGGGGATATACAGTATCCAAAAAAAACAAAAATTTTGGCAAAAAAAAAGCCCATGCATTGCTGCATGAGCTTTAATTTTTAAACTGAAAAAACCTAACTAGACCAAATTAGACTAGAAGGATTTGACTAAGGTAAGAACTAATTAACCAACGCTAATTTTTCCAGCATCAACTCTAGTATTCGCACGTCTAACTTTACCTTCAAGCTTAGTTACCAATGCTTCATCAGCATCTTTACCCAGTGTTCGAAGTTCAGCTTGCGCCTTTTCTCTTGCATCACGACATCTTTCCATATCCATATCAGAACCGTCTTCGGCCATCTTGGCAAGCAAAGTAATCTTATCGTTGTGCACCTGAGCAAAGCCGTAGTGCAGAGCAATCTTTGTGTTTTTAGTTCCGTTCACAAAGGATAAAACCCCTGAGCTCATGGAAGTTAAAACAGGCAAATGGCCCGGTAAGATACCTAATTCCCCAACTTGACCAGGAATAGTAACATAATCAGCTTCTGTTTGTAATACAACCCTCTGGGGGGTTACAACTTCTAAGCTTAGCTTACCCATGGGTTAGGCTCCGACTTTCTTAGCTTTTTCAATCACTGCTTCAATTCCACCAACGAGGTAGAAAGCTTGCTCAGGTAAATCATCATGCTTACCGTCTAAGATTTCTCTAAAAGCTCTTAATGTATCTTCCAACTTAACATAGCAACCTGGAGTACCAGTAAACTGCTCAGCTACGTGGAAAGGCTGGGATAAGAATTTCTGTACTTTACGAGCACGTTCAACCGTAGTTTTCTGCTCATCAGAAAGTTCATCCATACCCAAGATAGCAATGATATCCTGTAGGTTTTTGTATTCTTGTAAAATTTCTTGAACTTCACGAGTGATAGCATAATGCTCTTCACCAACAACTTGTGGATCAAGTACACGACTGGTAGAATCCAAAGGATCAACCGCTGGGTAAATACCAAGCTCAGAAATCGCACGAGAAAGAACTGTTGTTGCATCTAAGTGCGCAAAGGTAGTTGCGGGAGCAGGATCGGTTAAATCATCAGCAGGTACGTATACGGCCTGCACAGAAGTAATAGAACCCTTATCTGTTGAAGTAATTCGTTCCTGCATCTGGCCCATCTCTGTTGAAAGAGTAGGCTGGTATCCAACAGCTGAAGGAATACGACCTAAAAGGGCGGAAACTTCAGAACCTGCTTGAGTAAAGCGGAAGATATTATCAACGAACATCAAAACATCTTGGTTTTCAACATCACGAAAGTACTCAGCCATTGTAAGACCTGTTAAGGCTACACGAGCACGCGCCCCAGGGGGTTCGTTCATCTGGCC
>JASJGK010000039.1:0-4645 GCA_033791585.1 SAR324 cluster bacterium
GGCTAAGCAGCCCAAAGATTACAGCGCTCTTGAGAACTAAAAATTCTTAGTTCTTGGCAAAGGGTCAAAGTTTTTTTACTCTGGCTGTAAATTATAAACAAACTAAAAACTATGTTAAAAAGCGTCCAAGAAATATCCACCATTTTGCTGGCTGATGACCATGAGCTTTTTCGCATTGGCTTGCAGCACCTTTTGCAAAGCCAATTGCCTAAAGTGAAGATATTTACTGCATCTGATGGCCTAGAAGCTTTAGAAATTACTCGGGCTGAAAACCCCGAGGTAATCATCACAGACTTTGATATGCCCCAGCTCAATGGTTTAGAATTCTCCAAAAAAATACTTGCCGAGCAACCAGACGCCAGAATCATTTGTCTTTCCATGCACCAAGATGCCGTATTTGCCCAAGAAATGCTAAAAATTGGTTGCTTAGGTTATCTGATCAAGGATTCCACCACCGACGAATTAATTTTGGCCCTTTCGGCCATTGTAAAGCGAGAAAAGTACATCAGCTATAAGGTCGCAAACCAGCTCATTGAAACCCAATCCAACCTTTTGCAGAACACAAACTTAAGTGTGCAGGAATTAAAAATCACAAAAATGCTCTGTGAAGGTAATTCTAATAAGGAGATAGGTTTTGAACTGGGTATCAGTGTAAGGACTGTTGAAAGTCATAGATCTAATATTTTCTCAAAGCTAAAAGTCCACAATTTAGCAGAACTCATTCGCTTCAGTCTAAAGAAGGGAATCATCTCACTAGAGTAGCCTAGTTATTCCCCCAGCCTCGCTCTCCGTAAAACTACTGACTAAATTGCGTAAGATTACGGATTTACTTCTCCCTTCATAAATCTGTAGATTAGACTTAAAGAGAGTTTTTACATTTATGCTGAAAGTGAAAAGTTAACATAAACTTAGTAAAGGCTCTCTATTTAAAAAAAATTAAATCTTTGCAACTTTAGGAGGGATGACTATGGGCGCTTTACAAATGCAAAATCGATACTTGCGAGTCAACACAGATGACTTAAAAAAAAATATGAGGATTCGGGGGATTAGCTCTTTTGGCACCCAGTTTCAATCATTAGATGACCAAACATGTGCTTGGTTAAAACAAAATTTTAGTAAGGCTAAAGCCAAAGCCGAAAGATCGGGGGCCCAACTTGAAATCGTAATTGACGAGCTTCAACAGGGTGACCATTTAACCAAAATTTTTGATTTTCCTAAAGAATTTAACCGTTTTGACTCCATGAGCGAAAAGCTTTTTAGGGAACTTAAAAAACGCGGTTTTTTATCCTTTGACGCTGAAGTGATCCAACCTTCAAACCAAAATGCAGCCCGAACCGAAGCTGTTGCCGCAGGCAAGCAGTTGCAAGTACACCTGTCTACGGGAAACAAATTGAGAGACCAACTTTCTGGCACTCTTTCTGAAACCTTCCGCAAGATTGAGCAAGGTTCCTTGGATATCTCAGACATGCAAGAGATGACTAAGTCCGTTTTAAAAGAAACCTCACCTGAAGCCCTAACAGCCATTGCAAACTTAAGAGAAAGCGAGCAAACCTATGCCCACTGCATTGATGTTGGTGCGATCTTTTTAGATACCTACCAAAAAAGTAACATGGCTAAAAATCGGGCGCAATTCCCCGATGAGACCCAAATTTTACTGGCTGGTTTTCTACATGATATTGGCAAGGCGAAGGTGCCTAAAGAAATAATTGAAAGCACTAAACGCTATGAGTTAGATAGCCCTGAAATGATCTCGATCAGAAACCATCCTGTTTACGGTGCTGAAATTTTAGAGCAGATGGGTTTACCAAAAACTGTCGTGAAAATGGCTGGCCAACACCACATTAAGTTAAATAGTGGTCTGGTTTCAAGTTACCCCGCAGCTGCCAACTATGATGACGTTCTTCCAGAGTCTAGATTACTTTCTATTGTAGATGTTTACCAAGCTTTAGTGGGAAAACGAAAGTATAAAAAATCCTGGTCGCCTGCAGAGGCTATAAGGTATCTAGATAGCTTAGCTGGTATTGAATATGACCAAGATACCTTTGATACCTTTTTAAGTGTCATGGGTAAGTGGCCTATTGGAACTTTGGTAGAATTGAGTGATAAATCCAAAGGCTTTATAATCAAGCAGAGTACTGACCTTAACAGCCCTCAAGTTGTGCAGGTGATCAGCGCCAACAACGAACGCCTGACCCACACGCCTATTTTGGATTTAAGCGTGGAAAAGGATATTACCATTGTAACAGACCACCATGTAGACCAGGTTTTTGAGGGAGAAGATGGCATGGAACTCTTTGCGAGTCTAGAACTCTGCTAAGATAACAATTGATTAGAAGTAGGCATAAGCTAAGCATCCCCCTCCCGCAAGGTTTTTGCCTGCTTCTATCATTCAATTAAAATCAGCTCGCAAGAGCAAATAGAACAAGTTGATTAGAAGCGGGCGCAAGCTAAGCATCCCCCTCCCGCAAGGTTTTTGCCTGCTTCTATCATTCAATTAAAATCAGCTCGCAAGAGCGAACAGAACAGGTTGATTAGAAGCAATCCTTCCCTAGCATCCCCCTCCCGCGAAGGTTTGGTTGCTTCTAGTTGAGTCCCTTTTTCAAGTCTTCAAAGCCCTCCCCCAAAGAGGTACAAAACTAATATCCAAGGGCTTTTTGCCTAAAAAAATAAAAAAAACCTATAATAATTTACATTTATAAAATAACTGCTATATTGCAGATAACCACTGAGGTGGAACAGGCAAAAAAGTTAATATGTTATTAAAAGGTGATGATGGGGTCATTGCAAGCTCGGAGTTCGGTCATGGAAGTGGGTGCAGACGACTTAAAACAAAATATGAGAATCAAGGGGATTACTTCTTTTGCCTCTCAGTTCCAGTCTCTAGACCAACACACCTGCAGTTGGTTGAAAAAAAACTTTTCCCAAGCCAAAGCCAAGGCTCAGCGTTCAGGGGCGCCTTTAGAAATCGCTGTTGATGAACTTGAACAAGGCGACCACTTAACTAAAATATACGATTTTCCCTCTGGCTTCAAACGTTTTGACTCCATGAGTGAGCAACTTTTTGGCGAACTAAAACGCCGTGGGTTTTTAACCTTCGATGCCGAAATTTTACAAACAGCTCCCAAGACCAACAAGCGGGCCCATTCCATTTCCTATGCCAACCAAATTCTAGCTCAGATTGCTACTGGGGTTCGCATTAGGGATGAACTCTCTGATACTTTAAAAGAAACCTTTGTTAAGATCGAACAAGGCTCTTTAAATATCTCTGACATGCAAGAGATCACAAAATCAGTCTTAAAAAATACCTCCGTTGGCGCAATGACAGCCATTGCTAACTTAAAAGAAAGCGAGCAAACCTACGCCCACTGCATTGATGTCGGTGCAATTTTTTTAGATAGCTACCACAAAAGCGGTATGGCCAAGACCAGAGGCCAGTTTTCTGATGCAGCCCAAGTTTTATTGGCTGGATTTTTACATGATATCGGCAAGGCCAAGGTCGCCAAGGCAATATTAGAATCTACCGAACGCTTTGAGGTGGATAGCCCTGAAATGCAATCTATGAGAAGTCATCCTGTCAAAGGGGCTGAGATTTTAGCTTCTATGGGCATGCCTAGAACTGTGTGTATGATGGCAGGCCAGCACCATGTAAAAATCAATAGTGAGTTGATGTCTAACTACCCACCGACCATTGGCTATGACCAAGTCTTGCCTGAAAGCAGGCTTCTTTCTATCGTAGATGTATACCAAGCTCTTGTTGGGAAACGAAAATATAAAAAAGCTTGGTCGCCTGCTGAGGCCATGCGCTACCTTGATAGCCTAGCTGGCATTGAGTACGGACAAAAGACCTATGACCTCTTTTTAAAGGTGATCGGCAAGTGGCCCATTGGCACTCTAGTTGAATTGAATGATGGCTCTATGGCCTTTGTTATCAACCAAGGAAAAACCTTAGACACCCCATGGGTAATTCAAATCATTAGTTCTGCTGGTGAGCAGCTAACCAAAACCCCCATCTTAGATTTAGATGTGGAAAAGGATATGAAAATTGTTAGGGACCACCATGTGGAAAAAGTTTTCGAAGGGGAAGATGGCATGGAGATCTTTGCCAATCTTAAGGTTTGCTAGGTTAGATAAGCTTTAATTAGTTTCGGTCACGGCCCCCAGACAAAAAACCAACCTGCCTCATTTTTCTTGTTCAAGAATTTTCTAGAGGAGTCCTTTTTTAAGGTCCTCCTTCTAAATTTCCAAAGTATTGCAGTGCCTTTGTGTACGGACCTATTATCTTTCTACTGTTTGCTTGGATTAGGGTTCTTCTGTTCCTATAAGCCCCAATTTTTCGCCTATATCTTTTTTTGAGGGTCAAAATAGGAGCAAAAATTTGCAGCTTTCCAGCACAAACCAGCCCTGCACCTACACCCACCCATTTGCCCCCACACCGCAAAAAACTACCCTTTATTTTTGACCCAACTAAAGGATTCCCAGACAAATTTATTAGGCTAACTAAATCAAAAATATTATCCTTTTAAACTGATCAAGAATTCAACATACCCAGTCTATATTCAGAAAAATATACACTGTTTTCTGATCAAGAAACCCAAGAAACAACTTTTAAGGAAAAAATGACAAGTTTTTTTTATTTTTTTAAATT
>JASJGK010000040.1:0-16122 GCA_033791585.1 SAR324 cluster bacterium
ATCCAGCTGTAAAACGCCTTCAAGGCTGTGTTGTAGCAACTCTGCTTTTCTGCGACTGGCGTTTTGAAAGCGATCGGTCATTTCTAAAAAAACATTGCGCCAAAGTTGAGGCAATTGGTTCACTTCCCTTAAAAAGGTATCTCTATCTATCTGCCACAAACTTAAATTTTGAGTTGCTCTTACTGTGGCTGAAGCCATTTCCTCACCACGCAGACAGGACATTTCTCCAATGGAATCGCCCTTTCCACGGGTAGCCACCAGCTCACCATTGACAATAATTTCAGCCGAACCTTCTCTGATAAACACCACCTGCCCAGAGGCTTCACCCTGGCTTAATAACTCATCACCAGCAAGGGCTGCCGCTTCGGTCATGGCTTCTGCCATGCCAACTAGATTGGCTTCTATTAAATTTTGGAAAAGAGGCAATTTTTGTAAAATCGCAATTTTTTGTTTTTGTAGGGGGCTTATCTTTTTCACGCCCTCTGTGGCGAGGGCAAGGCTTTTTGTGAATTCTTGGGCAAAGAGGCCAAAGGACTTCAGGTCTTCCTCATTAATACCTTCTTGTTTTTCTATGCTTTTATCTGTAATTTGCGAAAAAATATTTTGGAAGGCCTGTAAACGCTCTGGGTCAAAGCTCTTTTGCAGATTTTTCTGCACTTTTTGCAAAATTTTCTTTTGATTGTTCGACATTTATGGATTAAAACAGACTAAAAGGTCGTTTTAAATTTCGCAAAAGTAGGATTTATAATTTTATATTCAACCTTATTACCACTTTAAACAAAAAACGAGAACCCTAAACTAGGTATTTTGACCATCAAAAATGGCTTTAGAGCCAAAAAAGAGTAACCAAAAAAAAGACAATTCCTGCCGTTTGTGGTAGACTAGAGCTAATGATAGGGGTATAATTCTTGCTAACTATATAGCTATACTAATGATATAGGAACTCTGAGGGTAAATTAATGTTTGGTGTTGGTCTCAAAAAAGTTTTAATTCCGTTTATTCTAGGGCTTCTAGTCGTTTTTGGCTGTGCGCCTGAAACGCCCGAATCTGCCAGCTTTGGCGCCAGTGCCTCTGAGCCTACAGTTTCAACTAAAACCCTGACTATATCCGACACAGCTTCTGACTCCACTGTGATCAGTTGGACAGCAGCCACCAATAATGGCGCAGAAGACACAAGCTTCACCTACCAAGTCTATTATACTCCACATCAGCAGATATTTACGACCTAGCTACAACCGAATCCAACGGCACAGCCTTTGCCTCGGCTGTAGAAAATATATCTTCAAAAACTATCACTGGTTTAACAGCTTCAACAGGCTACTACTTTAATGTAGTTGCTGCCAATACCGCTGGTAATGGCGCTGTATACAGCATGGGCACAGCCACAACTACCGATGGCAGCAGTGAAGTACCAACAGAAACAGCAACAGATATTACCTTTACCGATTCCGATGAAAATGGGGATGAGATCCAAGGCACCTTGACCATTGGCATGGCGGCTGATGAATCAACTATCACCCACTACGCCCTTTACTGGGGTGTAAGTGCCGACAGTGTAGTGAGCAGTGAAGATGTAATTACTGAGGCCCAAATAACAGGGTCAGATATCACCTACACCTTTGCCGCAGATACTGCCGTGCCTAGCACAGCGACTTATTTCTTAGTCTACACCCAAAATGCCAAGGGCGAAATGACCACAGGGGTCAGCCTTGCCATCGATGACCTTGTGACACCTGGAATCGCCTCAAGTATATCTTTTACTGATACCGATTTAAATGCAGATGCAATCCTAGGAACAGTGGCTATCGGCATGGCTACAGATGAAACCGATGTTGCCAGCTATGTTCTCTATTATGGTTCTGCTGCCGACACCAAACTCAGTGGCGAAAATGCTATTACAACCATTACTAAAACTGGCGCTGACCTTTCATATGCTTTAACGGCCACAACTGCCAATTCTACCTTGCCCTCAGGTGCAACCCACCTCCTGGTATTTACAACCGACGGCACAACCGAGCAAACCACGCCTAAGTCTGTGACATTAACTGATTTGGGTATCCCCATCAATGCTTCTGCAGGTGTAAGTTTCACAGATACTGACCAAGATACTTCAGAATTAGGTGGAACCGTTAGCATCACCAAAGCAACCGATGAGACAGATATAACAGATTATTTACTCTACTGGGGCACAAGTAGTAGCGCTAAGATGACAGCAACGGCAGCCATTACTACAGTTGCCGCAACTGGTGGCAATGTGAGTTACACTATCGCAACCAACACACCTATTCCCTCAGGTGCGACACACCTCTTGGTCTTCACTCAAAACGCTGTAGGGGAAATGGCAACAGGGGTCTCCGTGGCTATTGTAGATGTGGCCGTACCTGTGAACTCAGTAACAACTGTTTGTTGGGACGACACCCGTGGCGGTGGCGACATCCAAGGAACGGTAAGCATAACCTCTGCTGCTGATGAATCAGATATCACGGGCTATACACTCTATTGGAGCACCGATGGTTCTACACCAGTGGGTACGGCTGTTGCGTCTCAAACGGCAATAGGCGCTAGTTCAGCCATTAGCATGTACACTTTTGCGAGAATGACCCCCACCTATACTTATTTTGTGGTTGTCAGTTACAATGCCGATGGCGAAATGGCTACAGGAACAGGCATTGGTACCGTCAATGGCCTAACTACCACTCCTTCAACTTGTCCGTAATAGCGACCTGTTGTAAAAATTAAGAAATGCCTCTGAGAGATGGGGCATTTTGGATTCAAGCATAACCCACAAATACAAATCCTCTGAGATACCTAAAGATAAACCTATTCCTAAGAAAAGACCCTAGTTTCCCTTTATTTGCCTTTGTTTTTTATTGAGATCCACAGTATTATTAGTATTAGGTTTTTTATTGCACTTCCTACCTTCTCCCTCGGAAAGGATATAGAGATATCTTCTTTATTAATAGTAACTTAGTTCACACTATATTGTTTTTCTATTTCTTTTTTAATAAACCCAGCCTTTCTCACATCAGAAATTCTACCTAAAGCTTTATGCCTTAGGATATAGGGAATTCCCCCTAGAGACACATCCTTGGTATTTTGGTAAAATAGACACAAAAGGGGCATAGAAAGTGTTCCCAATTAATATTGATTAGATAAAAAAAGTAATAAAACAGAAACATTAATGCACATTTCTGAGGGCAAAAGTGAAGGGTTTTAGCTTTAAAAATTTTAGATTTAGCTTAAGTGTCATGCTAATAGTCGCAATTGCTACTATGAGTTGCGCTCCAGAAGTGCCTGAATCTACTGATTTTGGCGACGGCGCTTTAGAGCCAGCCATAGCCACTAAAAGCCTTACCCTTTCAGAGATCACCTCAGAAACTGCGACCATTACCTTTGAAAAAGCCACCAAAGAAGGAGTGGACGACGCTACCATTTCTTATCAAGCTTACTATTCCACAGAAGCCAACATTTACGACCTAGATACCACCATCACCAATGGAACAGCCTACAGCAACCCTGTAGAAGACATTACCCAAATTATGGTTACAGGTTTAACCGTAAATACTAGTTATTACTTCAATATTCTTGCTCGAAACAGCGCTGGCAACGGCGCAGCCTACTCAATGGCCGTTACTTCGACCACCGATGGCGGTTCAGAAGTCCCAACTTACACAGCCACAGCGTTAGACTTTACAGATAGCGACTTAAACAGTGATGAAATCGAAGGCACCTTAACCATTACCATGGCTGATGATGAAACAGACATCACCCACTATGTGGTTTACTGGGGTGTAGGTGACGATACCCTTCTTGAAGGGGAAACAGCTATTTCTGAGATCCAAGTAACGGGTGCCGATTTAACTTACGACTTTGCTGCTGATACCGCTGTGCCTGACACAGCAACCTACTTTGTAGTCCGCACCAAAAACGATAAGGGCGAGATGGACACAGGCGTGAGCCTCGCATTTACTGATGCTGTTACCCCAGGTATTGCCTCTTCCGTTGCCTTTACTGACCAAGACACAGACGAGTCTCAGATTGCGGGCATCGTGTATATCGGTATGGCTACCGATGAAACGGATATAACTCACTATGTACTCTATTGGGGTTCTGCTGCAGATACCAAACTTACGGGCCAAAACGCCTTAGCCACAATCCCCAAAACGGGGGCGGACTTAGGCCATAGCATTGCAGCCAATACAGCTATACAGGCAGGGGCAACTCACTTGCTAGTCTTCACTAAAAATGCAACCTCTGAGTTGGCTACCCCCAAGGCTGTGGCCTTGGTGGATATTGCAATACCGACTAATACAGCAGCAGGTATAACCTTTACTGATACTGACAAGCATAAGGGTGAACTAGGCGGAACCATTTCCATCACCAAAGCGACCAACGAAGCAGACATCACCCACTATGTAGTTTACTGGGGCTCAAATGCCACGACTAAACTCAGTGGAGAGACAGCCATAGCGACGATCGCAACAACAGGCTTGGGCGCAAGTGTTGTAATACCTGCGAACACAGCCGTTCCTAGTGGCGCTAATCGCCTGTTGGTCTATACCAAAAATGCCAATGGTGAGATGGCAACAGGGATAGGCATGGTAATTACCGATATGGCGGTTCCTGTGAACGCTGCCCAGTTAGTTTGCTTTATGGACACAAAAAAACCAGGTCAAACCGATGGTAAGATCAACGGTACGGTCACATTTACTAGGGCAGCAGACGAATCAGACATTACTACCTACAGTCTATATTGGAGTAACGATGGCGTTACAGCCCTTGCGGGACAGACAATCTTGGCGACCTTTGCCCAAACAACGGGTGGAAACACAATCCACTCCTTTTCCTTTGATCATCGTTTGTCTAGCTACGGCAACCCAACGCACTTTGTGATTTTCACATCCAATGCTGATGGGATGATGGACACAGGAGTTGCTACTGTTGGAACTCGTCTGGACGACATGGCAACCACCCCTAACCCCTGCCCCTAGAAAATAACTCTAGTGGCACCAATTATGCACTTATTAGACTAGGCATAGTCTGCTCTAATTAAGTGCAAACAGGCTTTTTTGCTCAAAAAAGCTAAAACTTAATTTTTTCTTACTGTAGACGCCCATTAAAATAGGCCGAATGGCAAAACCTGCAGACTTGGCAAAACAACCTGCAATTTTCATTTGGCATACAATCAACTTAGAGCAAAAAACCTTTGGGTTTCAACCCTTAAGAATTTTTCTTAGCTTCTTTTGACTTTACTTACCAAAGTCAAAAAGGTTAAAATAAAAGCACTATGTTAAAAAAATTAACTATTCTAATTCTATTGTTGCTTAGCTGTGCTCAGCCAGCCCTAGCTAAAAAATTTAGAGAGCCAAAAAATAAATTCGGCATGGCAAAAACCACCTTGGCTAATGCTGTCTTTGCCATTGATTCTGAAAATATTACCTACACAGCCCCTCAGGCTTTATCAGGTAATATTCTTTATTATGAGCGGATTTTCTTTTCTAGTTTTTCCTTAGGTTTTCAATATGGAAATAGTTTAGAGCGCACTGTTCAGGCCTCTAGTACTTCCTCATCGGTCACAGTAGCGGAAAAGGCTAGCTATTCTGCTTACGATTTTAAAGCTTATATGGGCAATCACCAGTTAGGGGGAGCCAAGTTTTACGCAGTTGCTTCACAGGGCACTTTAGCTGTTAGCAGTAACATTAAAACTAGGTCCACCAGTGGTGTAATTACAGAAGAAACGGCTGAAGCATCTGTGCCCTTAAGCTTTATCGGCTTGGGGTTAGACATCTTTAAGACCTACACCAATGTGGGTTTTAGGTTAGAAGCGGGCCAAGTTGAAGGCCAGACATCTGAAATCAGCAGCTCTCGGCAGGCCGATTATATCTACACAGGCCTTTACTACAATATGGGCATCTTCTTACTTTTTTAGCTGGCAGCAGCTTTTCTGAGTCTTTTGATCACTTTAAAAACCCCAATAGGCGACCTGTCTTTTTCTTTATTTCTCACCTTGGCTTTTTAATCTTCATACAATCTGGGGTCAATCATGAGTGAAAACCAAACAGAATTAAAGAGCGATTCAACAGGCGGCGTCCCTGAAAACGTCCCCCAAGCGATCACTGCTAAATTTGTATTTGATCTTCTAAAAACCAACGAAAACAAACTCAACTTTTTTCTAGATGCCTACGCCGAAGACAACAGTTCCGTGAGTCACTCCATGGCTATGCTAGACCTAAATCAGATTAAAATTGAAGCTGGTAAGGCGCTGGTGTATTTAGAATATAGAGAAGACTTCCAGCTTGGTTGCAGCGACATCAGTGGCAACTATGATAAAAATATCAATTTTGAGATTGCCTTTGATTTAGCAACGAAAAAGATTTTTGCCATCGGCCCCGTTGTCCCTGAACCCTTGGCACCTAATGAGGAATTTTAGTGATTAGCCAAAGCAAAAAAAAGACCCCATCGAAACATAGTCCAACTGGGCCTTTTTTAGTCTAGCTTGTACCTTTTATTTTTGAGTCTTACTTTTGTGGGGGAGCGCCAAGGGTAACCTTTACCACCTTATCTTTACCATCCACGCCAATTAGCTTCATATTTACCACATCGCCTACTTTTTTGGTTTCTAAAATGGTCAAGAGGTCATCAATTGCCAGCACACTCTTCCCGTCAAAACCAATGATGATATCGCCAAGTTGAAATTGCCCACGGCGGTCACGGCTCATGCCTACAACCCCAGCCTTATCGGCAGGGCCACCCTTTAGCACTTGCGCAACAATAATCCCCTTGATCTGGTTTTGTTTGGCGATAGCGTCAGGGGCATCCATAATCCCCACCACAGGGCGAATCAACCGACCATGCTTTTGCAGTTGCGGAATCACACTTAGGACCGATTTGACAGGAATAGCAAAGCCAATCCCGTTGCTGGCTCCAGAAGGGCTATAAATGGCTGTATTCACACCAATTAGTTCGCCACGGGAATTTAGCAAAGGCCCACCTGAGTTACCGGGGTTAATGGCAGCATCTGTTTGGATCATGTTTTTAATCTTACGGCCTGCTATGGAATTAATCTCTCGACCCAAAGCACTAACAACACCAACTGTTAAGGTTGCATCCAGGCCAAAGGGGTTGCCAATGGCCAAAACTTTGGTTCCCACTTTCGGGAAGGCGGGGTCGCTCCGTTTTAGAGGGAATAATTTTTCCGCAGGTGCTTCAATTTTTAAAAGAGCCAAGTCTTTATCAGGTGCAGCGCCAATGATTTTAGCTACCCATGAACTGTGGTCAGCTAGGGTAATGGTGATTTTATTGGCCCCTTTGATCACATGAAAGTTGGTCACAACATGACCTGACTTATCCCAGATAAAGCCAGTACCTGTGCCCGCTGGGATCTCTTGCACGTTATAGCTAAAACGGTCTCTTTTGATCTGTGAATTAGTTACATAGACCACCGATTTATTGGTTGCTTCAAAAACCTCTATATTGTTAATTTCATAGGGGCTTAAGCCTGCTTGATCGTTCCCTTTAAACTCAAAATCAAAGGCCTGCAAAGGCGAATTAACACTTAAAACCAATAAAACACTAAATAAAAGACGCAGTTTCATCATCAACCCAGTAAAACAATTATAGAAAAAACTTACTTTATCCAATTTACTAAGGATTGGCAATCTAGGCCTTGACCAAAAAGTAGCTAGAACTTTATCCTAAAGGAATAGATAAACATATTAACTTTTAGAGTCATGCCAATATACGAATTTACCTGTCCCGCTTGCAAACAAGAGCTGGAACTCATTTTAAAAGTTTCTGAAGCAAATCTGGATACCTGTCCCGAATGCGGGGCTGCCGGATTAAAGAAAAAAGCCAGCAAAACCAGCTTCACTTTAAAAGGTGGCGGCTGGTATAAAGACGGCTACAGTAAAGACAAAGCCCCTGAGAAAAAACCATAGCTATAGCTGCTTTAGGGCCACCCAGGCCCTTTACAAACCCCTTAAGTCAACTTGGAACAATTTTTCTAGCTCCTTAAATGGGCTGAGGTTAGGCTGTATTTCGTTTTTCAGTCTACTAAGACTAGTCAAAAAGAGAACACTTATAGTATCTTAATAAGAACGGTTAGCGAGCCTCTAAATTATTGTAAAAAAGAATTGGTTTTTTTTAGTCTAAGCCGATATAATTTAAAAATATTGCCCCTCAATTCTAACTCATAAGAAGCCCATGGATGAACAGGAATTAGTAAATGAATTTGTAAATGAAAGCCGTGAAAACCTTACACTAATTGAAGGCGACTTTTTACAAATCGAAGCGGAACTTGAAAATGTTGCTCCAGAAATCTTAAATAATGCTTTCCGCTGCGTACACTCCATTAAAGGCAGCTCTAGTTTTTTTGGCCTGACCAATATTAAGGATGTTGCCCACGCAATGGAAACCTTAATGGACCGCCTTCGCAAAGGCGACTTAGCCCCCACCATTGAAATAACAGGTTTTTTACTAGTCGGATTGGATCACCTCGTGACCATGTTTGAAGACATTAGCACCAGTAACGATCATGAAATAGGTGAAATTCTAACCAACTTGCAAAACCTTGTGGAAGGCCAGCAAGTTGGCGAAGAGGCTAGCCCTCAAGCAGGACCCCCTGCTGCAAAGAAAAAAAACAAAATGACTATAAAGGGCTTCCAGCAGCAATGCGACCTCTATCTGGAGTTAGTGAAGCGCATCATCGAGGTACTATTTGATGAAGGGTCCGTTGGGCCAAACATGCTGAGAGACGCACAAGAGTCACTAGGTGAAATGGAAGATGGGGCAACGGAACTAGAATTGACTGCCTTTGCAGGTCTTTGCCAGGCTTTAAGCCTCTTGATTGACCAACTAATAGCAACAGCGGCCTGCCCGAATGAAAAAGACCAAGCTACTATATTATTAGCTCTGTCCCTTCTAGGCAAAAAATCGACCCAAACCAAAGAGGGCGACCAAACTGAAACTTTAGAGTGCACAGGTAATATTTTACAATTGGTTGAGGACGATCAAAGCCCCGCAGAAGTTGCAGATAATGCCCTTTCTGTTACACCCAAAACAAACGTAAAGGCGCAAGCTGTGGCAGCGAAGACTACCCCAATCACCAAAACAGGAAATGAGGATTCCAAGGTAGCTTCAGTCCACGAAGTTGAAACCATTCGAGTGAAAGTGCCCCTTTTAAACCACCTGATGGCCCTCGCTGGTGAAATGGTTTTAGTTCGAAACCAACAACTACAGATGAGCGAGCAACTTGCTGACTTCCCAATGTTTAAGGCGAATGTCCAAAAGTTAGATCTGGTAACCTCTGAGATCCAAGAATGCGTAATGCAAACAAGGATGCAACCAGTGGGAAACCTTTTTAGCAAGTTTACCCGTATTGTTAGAGACTTAGGTATCAAAACAGGCAAAAAAATCAACTTAAGCATCTCAGGTAAGGATGTTGAGGTGGATCGAACAATTTTAGAGGCCCTTTCCGACCCCCTAACCCATATGATCAGAAACTGTTGTGACCATGGCTTAGAGCTACCTGCCACTAGAAAATCGGCAGGGAAATCCGAAACTGGCGCAATTGACCTACAAGCTTGGCACGAAGGCGGTTATGTTAACATTGAAATTCGTGATGATGGCAAGGGTATCGACCCTGAAGTCATCAAAAATAAAGTCATTGAAAAGGGCTTAAAAACCCATGAGGAAATCGAGAATTTAACTGAAAAAGAAATCCTTTCGTTTATCCTCTTGCCTGGTTTTTCCACAGCATCAGTGGTCAGCGACCTTTCTGGTCGTGGCGTGGGCATGGATGTTGTTCGCACAAACATCGAAAAAATTGGCGGCAATTTAGAGCTGGATTCGATTGTGGGCCAAGGCACAGCAGTCAGGTTGCAACTCCCCTTAACGCTCGCCATCATCCCTTGTTTGGTGGTCAAAGAAAAGGGGCACTCCTTTGCTATCCCTCAAGTCAATTTAGAAGAGCTTGTTACATTATATTCAGAAGAGATCACTGAAAAAATTGAAGTGGCAAGGGGCCAAGAGGTCTTTCGTCTCCGTGGCCAACTTTTGCCGCTCGTTCGGCTTGGTGAAGTTTTAGATTCCCCCGAGCCTTTTACCCAAGTTGAAGCCTCAAAGATTTCTAATAAGTACCATCAGCATCATAAAGATGAAGAAAATACCTTTAACCAAGAAAAAATTGATGCTGTGGAAAGTAATAATAATCAGGCGCAAGACCTGCTTTCTTTAACATTTGCTGTCTTAAAGGTGGGTAATTTCCGCTATGGTTTAATCGTGGAGCAGGTTTTAGACACAGAAGAAATTGTGGTTAAGCCCATGCACTCTTACCTAAAAAACCTCCAGTGCTATTCTGGCTCTACCTTGATGGGCGATGGAAAAGTTGCTCAGATTTTAGATGTACCAGGCATCGCTAAGCATGCTGGCGTTTCTTTAGACGGCAGAGTGGATGATAAAAAGGGCGCTGAACTGAAAAAGAATGATGTGGATACCCATGATGTGATCCTCTTCCGCTACGGCATAGATGAGCAATATGCTATTCCTATCCGCATGATCAAGCGCATTGAGCATATCAAAAAAGAACAAATTGAATTCATTGGCAAAAATGAATATGTGACCATTGATGGGCGCAGCACCAAGGTGATTCGCCTCGATGCCCACTTGGATGTATCCCCCTATGAAGAGCAAGATAACCCTTACCTCTTGTTACCCACCATGGTTAAAAAGCCTTTCTGCTTTTTGATTTCCAAGGTAAATGACATTGTAAACCTCCCTATGGCCTTGGATGAGGAAGCTTACCAAGAACAGGGGATTTTAGGGACAATGCTAGTCAATGACAAGATGACCCTTTTTATTGATACCTTTTCCCTTATCGACAAAGCCGAACCTGGCTGGATGGGACTCAAGGAAAATGAAAATACAGAAGGGCGAAAGACAAAAATTCTGCTACTAGAAGACATGGTCTTTTTTAGAAACCTCGTCACAGGTTACCTGACCTCAGCTGGCTACGACGTAACGACAGCAGAAGACGGGAAAATTGGCCTTGAGCTATTTAAAGAAAATGACTTTGATATGATTGTTTCTGATATTGAAATGCCCAATATGGATGGCATCGAATTTATCATGGCAGTAAGGAATATTTTCAACAATAATTCCATCCCAGCTATGGCCTTAACTTCCTTGGATTCTGATGCCGATCGCACCCGAGCATTGAACGCAGGCTTTAACGCCTATGAAGTAAAAATTGATAAAGAAAATTTACTCAAAAGGGTACTTAGCCTAAAAGAAACCATTGGCGTTTAAAAATTTACCCTGCAAAACAAGAAGGTAACTATGGAAAATCAAATTGTAGTGGCAACAAAAAATGAAGTGACCACGACCAAGCAAAGCGACCTTTATGTTAGCTTTTGGATTGAAGAAGAACTATTTGGAATCAATATTATAGACATCAAAGAAGTCACACAACTTCTTGATATCACCCCAATATTCCACGCTCCTTCAGAGGTAAAGGGTTACGTCAACCTCCGTGGTGAAATCCATATGATCTTAGATTTCAGACATATGATGGGCCTTGTGGATAAAGAACCAGCGGAAAAGGCAAGGATAATCATCTTCAAAACCTCTGTCGGCGAGCCCTTTGGCATTTTAGTCGACCACATTGGCGAGGTGGTTTCTGTAACGGCAGACCAGATCGAACCACGCTCACCCTCAGACACCCTCAATACCAACCGAGAAGATTTAATCTCTGGCGTCTGCAAGCTGGATGGAAAATTGATGATTATGGTTAATTGCTCCAACCTCTTAAATCGGGGATAGAATTCTCGGGTTTGCATGTCTTTGTGGATGGCGCTTTTGCCACTACCTTAAGCATATTTTGTTAAAAAGGGCCTCGGCCCTTTTTTTTTGGTCTTTTTTACCAAGGGAGTTTTTACTCCCCCAACCGCCACAAAATTTTCCTAGCGCCTAAAGCCCGAATTTTGTTTAACTGTTCAGATTAGGCCATACCTGTAGGGTGCAATTTTCCATAGTAACTAGTTAGTTAAAAGAGAGCAGTAGGTTGATGTAAAAATTTATGCATCAGCGAAAAGCCTCGGCATAACCTACAGATTTAAAAAATAATATGAGACATAGCCGCCTATATGGCTGGCTAGTGGGCCAAGTCACTAGTTTTTGAGTGTTGGGGTTACTCGCTTCGCCATTAACTAAATTTTATCCCGATCATATTGCAAATCGCTTTTATAGCGGGCAATTAGCTTTTGCAACCCCTCAGGTTGCAGGGGGTCATCCATAAGATATTTTTGGGTCAAGTCACTGAGGTAAGACTCCCAAATAGGCACCTTGATGGGGGTTTGGCCATTGAGCAGGATAATAGGGTAGGGGGTATCTCTATGCACACCCTTCAGGCTCCTCCAACCAACATGGTGGAAGGTTACATTGTTAATCAACTGAGAGCGACTCACCAGATCGGCTAAATCCATGGCTAAAATGATGCGATTCGACTGGGAAACGGTGGTGAGGCGAAAACCAATATCCAAATCAGGGCCGATGTAGTCGTCACCAGCAGGGGTTTGCAAACGTAAATTGGGTTCGGGGAAGGTGGCATACCAAGCAGTAGCCTTTAAACCAAGATTGTAACGATTCATCAAGTAATCAGAAAACTGGTGAAAAGCATCATAAAAGCCCAAAACATAGGCAAAAACTTCGTCTGCCCCTTCAAACTCAGCTTTGTGCACCTGGGCATCACCTAATCCCTTCCAAAATCTTAGAGGCTGCAATTTCAGGCCATGTTCCCGTGACCTGTTTTCCACTGCATGACGTAAGTATTTCGACCAACCGCCATAAAAGTCTTTAAAAGCGTCCTTCCAATCTTGGGAATGTTTTTCATATTTAAAGCTAGTGGCATTATCCAGATCTAGGTGAAAAAAGACTATGGGCTTATCGGTCATTATAAATTCCTTACATTGTTTATCTCTATTACTACTTCCAGAACTGTGCCCAGAATTTAAGTCTATAAATTCAAATAACTAAAAACTACCAAAAAACAAATTGACACTATTGACACAAATACAGGGCCGCTTTCACAAAAATGTCATTTAAAATCCCTTCAAAAAAGAAACTAAAGAAAGCGATTAGCTGGGCCAGAAAAAGGCATTGGGCTAGAAAAGGCAACTAGCGAGAGAGAAATCCCCACTGAAAAGAAGTACCCACAAAGGGGAGGTTGCCCCAGAAGGCAAAAAAAAAGCCTAGAAAGCATGCCAGTTAAAACAGCACGCAACCTAGGCAGATTTAAGCTCAAGAGAAACTTAGGCTCAAGTTTTAATTCAACTTTTTAGCTGAAATATTTAAACTAAAAGATTATTTCTCGCCCTCAGGCTCAGGATCTTTTTCCTTTTTGCCTTCTTCAAGATTTTTCATTTCACTTTTAAAATTACCAATGCCTTTTCCAAGTCCACTGCCAATTCCTGCTAAACGGCCAGCCCCAAAAAGCACAACCACAATACATAAAATAATGGAGAGCTCTCCAACGCCAAGTCCACCAATCATTTGATACCTTAAATTAATCTGTTATGGGCTTGAAGCCCTTTTCTCTAAATATAGCGAATTGATGCACACTTTGCCAAGCATAAAGCCCAATTGAGCTAGATCCCCTTGCATCCTCTGTAGTAGACCTCCAAATGACTTGACAGTAGGGCCAATAGCATTTTAAATTGGAAGAGAACTTTTTATTTGATTTAACAGGAAAAGATTATGTCACACGATAGAGAATACATATTTACATCTGAATCAGTTACAGAAGGTCACCCAGATAAGATGGCGGACCAAATTTCTGATGCGGTATTAGATGCAATGCTTGCTCAAGACCCAGATAGTCGTGTTGCCTGCGAAACGATGATCACAACAGGATTGGTTGTTTTAGCTGGCGAAATCACCTCAAAAGCTACCATTGACTTCCAAGAAGTTGTAAGAAAAAAAATCACTGAAATAGGTTATGATCACAGTGATAAGGGTTTTGACTCTACTACCTGCTCTGTCATGGTTGCTCTTGACAAACAATCACCTGACATTGCCCAAGGGGTAAACACCGGTGAAGGTGCCTACGCTGAACAAGGCGCTGGCGACCAAGGCCTTATGTTTGGTTACGCAGTAAATGAAACCCCTGAATTGATGCCTTTACCTATTGCACTTTCTCACAGACTAGCAGAAAAAATGTCTCAGATGCGAAAAAATGGTAAATTAGGTTATTTACGCCCTGATGGCAAAACCCAGGTTTCTGTACTTTACAAGGGCCGCAAGCCTTTAAAAGTAACATCTGTTGTTATGAGCAGCCAGCATGATGCAGGCATTACCCAAGAGCAGATTCACAAAGACCTAAAAGAAATGGCCTTAAGTGTTATTCCTGCTGAATTTGCAACTGATGACATCGAATGGTTGATCAATCCTACAGGCGTTTTTGTAATCGGTGGCCCCATGGGTGACTGTGGTTTAACTGGTAGAAAAATTATTGTTGATACCTACGGCGGTCGTGGTCGTCACGGTGGTGGTGCCTTTTCTGGTAAAGATGCCTCTAAGGTGGATCGGTCAGCAGCCTATGCAGCTCGCTATGTCGCCAAAAATGTAGTTGCCTCTGGCGCTGCTGAAGAATGCGAAGTGCAAGTAGCCTATGCGATCGGGTACCCTGAGCCGGTTAGTATTAGCATCAACTGCTTTGGTACTGAAAAAGTGGACGAAGGTAAGATTGAAGAAGCCATTAAAACAATCTTCCCTTTAAATCCAGCTTGGATTGTAAAGCATTTGGATTTAAAAAAGCCAATCTTTTCTAAAACCTCAGCTTACGGACACTTTGGCCGTGAAAACCTAGGTTTCTCTTGGGAAGAGACCAATAAGGTAGATGAGATTAAAAAGGCATTAGGGCTGTAATCAGCTTTTAATCGTCTCTTAACCTAGAACAGGCTTGAAGTGGCAACCACTAGAGAAACTACCATTTGCAATAAGCTCGGGCTTCACGTCCGAGCGGCAACCCAACTTGTACAAATGGCCACAGATTTTGACCTTGAGTTAAAAATCGAAGTGGCCGGGCAAGAAGGGGATTTAAAATCTATTATGGAAGTCTTAATGTTGGCTGTAACCAACGGAACGGATGTTACCCTGCACGCTGAAGGTGACACGGAATCCGAAGAAGAAGACGCTCTAAACCAATTAACTAGCTTAATTCAGAATAAATTTAACGAGAAGGAGTAATCTTGGTCGACAAGAAGACAAATATCTCGGTTGATGGGAAGACAAAAATCTACGGGATCATTGGCGACCCTGTATCCCACTCCTTTTCTCCTCTTATGCAAACCACTGGTTTGCAAGAGCTTGGCATTAACGCCGTCTATTTACCCTTCCCCACAGAAAAAGAACGTCTAGGCGATCTTTTAAAAGCCTTTACCGAAATCGACCTGCAAGGCTTTAACGTGACCGTCCCTTTTAAGTCAGACATCATTCCTTTTTTAGATGAAATCGACCCTGCGGCCAAGGCATTAGGCTCGGTTAATACCGTTGCCCCCACAAGAAATGGTTGGAAAGGTTATAGTACCGATGGCGCTGGTTTTGTTCGGGGTTTGCAAGAGGCAAATTTCGACCCCAAGGGAAAAAACGTGGCCATGTTAGGTGCTGGAGGCTCCGCCAAGGCTGTGGCCTATGCTCTTTGTGAGGCTGGAATTCACCGTTTAGATATTATCAACAGAACAAAAGCTAATAGCGAATCCTTGCAGGCTTTGCTTACAGAGCATTTCCCAGATGTTCTGATAAGCACAGTGCAAACCTACTTGGGCTACGACCTCCTACTTAACACTACTTCTGTTGGGATGAGAGAGGGAGACTGCCCCGCACCCTTCGAACTGCTTGTCGGCGCAGGCTTAGTTTGCGACATCATTTATAATCCTGCCAAAACAGACATGCTAAAACAAGCAGAAGAACGAGACATACCCACCCAAAATGGACTCCCCATGTTGCTTTACCAAGGTGTTTTGGCTCTAGAAATCTGGACGAAGCAAACGGCACCCGTTAAGGTAATGGCAAAAGTTTTAAAAAATCATCTGAGTTAAATCTATGGCCTCTTTCAAGTTTTTATCCCCT
>JASJGK010000041.1:0-29474 GCA_033791585.1 SAR324 cluster bacterium
CAAAAATCATTAATAAAGTGGCCCTCTGCCTAAATTTGCAAAAAAAAACGAAAAAAATAAGTTTTTTTTAGGACAAAACTAGACAAAAAAAATCCAAGTCCTTATTGTATGAGTAAGAAACGGGATTAATAAATAAAATAGGTTACTCAATGGAAATCAAAGGTTTTGCACAGACTTTAGCTGAATATATGACTGAAATGAGCAGGAAGTATTATGGATCTTCTTGGATGGACCAGCTTGAATTTGAACTTTGGAATGAACTTTCTGGTGAAGACGATATGCTAGAGCCTGAAGAGATTGCAAAGCTAAAGCAGCTTTCTCAAAATTGCGATGGTTGGATTATGAAGAACCTAAGGGAAGATAATCTTTCTTTTATGACGTTAGGTTCTTGGCGAGAATTCTACAGAGCAAACAAGCCTTTTTAAAATACAAAAAAAAGCCCCAATATTTTAAATAAAAAAATAAATTGGGGCTTTTTGCGTTTTACAGCTTTCATACTCTTTGCTAAAGAAAACTACTGAAGCCTCCTCAAACGCAGAATCTCCCTCTGCAACACTTTGACTACAGAAGCTAGCTTACCTTTAAGTTAGAAAAGATATCCAAAGCATCGTCTCCAAATTCATCTGTCGCATCAAGCGCCTTAGCAATGGACATGTCCTGTTCTACTTCCAAGTCAATCATGGGATTACTCTGTAACAGTTCACCTGCACCATTTTTCACAATTACAATTTGTGGGCGGTCCAAGTTTAACTCAGGCACATTCATAACAAAACCCATTGATGCATCGCTCAATTCCACAAGAGAGCTTTTGGGGTATTTTCCAATCACCTTTTGAAAATAACCAAACAAATCCATTGGATACTCAATGCCAGAAAGAGCATCAAGATATTTAATGGTTTCTGGTGGCGACCAAGCTTTTTTATATTTTCGCTTCCCCACAAGGGCTTGGTAGATATCCACCATGGCGAGCAGCTGAGTTTCCATCAAAACATCACCTACATCCTTTGGGTAACTGGACTTAATTTTTGGGTCTAACTTTACATGGTGGTAATGGGCCATGTTGATTATATAACTTGGCATTCCCATATCTGATAGCAGTTCCGCGCCAAAAAAAGGATGGCTTTGCATCAGTTTCATTTCCTCAGAATCCCGCTCAAAGCGAACGGTAGAATCCAACACATCCTTAGGCACTTTTGACTTCCCAAAGTCGTGCAAAAATCCACCTAATAATGCTTCTTTAGGGTCGGTAAAAACAGAACTACCGCCCATATCGCTTAAGCATTTAAAATAGATTTCATTGAAGATGCTAGCAACTTCAACACAGTGGGCGTAAGTTTGATCGGAAGCCTTTAAACTACTGATAGCCGTAATGGCTTCGGAGGCACCAGCGTCGGCAATAGAATCAACATAGCTCCTTACTTCAGCAGCATTCATCGAGCCGCCACGAGCATTATCTAGTAGGTTTTCCACTGCTTCTGAAGCTTCTTCTTGGAGTTGATTTGCAACTTCAACTTTTTCCACAAGGGCCGAAATCTTTTTGATATCAAAAAGTTTTTGCTCTTGGGCGGGCCCCATAACCTTAACCTTTTTTTCTATTCGAAACTGCACAAAGCCCCGCTTCTTTAGCTCTTCCACCAAGCGCTCAGAAACCATGGTAATTTTTTGCAGCTGAGGAGGGAGTTTGTAAAGTTTTTGCAGATTATCGCCGAGTAACATGTCATCAACAAGGATTTCTGTCTTTTGATTGTCCCTGATTACTGTTGCTGAGGTCCCTTTAAAATTATGCTTTAACCACGCACAGGTCTTATCTTCAATATCGTGATATTTAGGGGAAAATTCTAAAAAGGAGAGTATTCTCATTCCTTTTTTTAATTCGTTAATCCCTACAACGGCATGTTTTACTCTTATTTCGGCCACAACTGTCCTAATTGACTTAAGGTTTTAATTTATACTACTCGGATATTCGCAACATTTCCAGTGCCTTATTTTCCCAAAGGCTGAAAATCGCCATCATTACCGTATCTTCGTAATGATCACCGGGGAAAATATCAAAATGCTTTTTGTAATTATGTTTTTCTATTCGGCCACTAGATGCAACTAGCTCATTAATTTTTTCTTCAGGAAGTTTTCCCTTTTCCATTACAAGTTTTAAATATTTAAAATGCATAGCGAACCAGTTTTCAATATCCTCAGGTTTTTTCCCCTTTTCAACTAAAGGAAAAGCGAAAAAATCACCTACTGGGATCAAGGGCGCATTTTCTTCTAAACCAATGGGAATAATTTTCTGGGCTAAAATTGCACTAAAGTCAGCCTCTTCATCAGCCTTTTCTTGAACCTCACTGATTTTTATTCCGATATCATTCATAATCTCGGATTTTTCTTCAATGGTGACGGCTTCTTTTAGCTCTTCTGTTTTTTCTTGGATTGCCGCTCGATCATCTGCCACTAAAGACTCTTCAATATCGGCCTTTTCAATAATTTCATCAATAATGTCGTTGGTTGATTCTTGGAAATCTTCAATTTCGACCTTAGTCGGCTTTTTATTGTGCATAATGCCAGAGGAGGCGGTAGCAAAACGGGCTAAATACTCAGGAATTTTGTCTTTGGTTAAGGCACCTTTTGCAACCACACGGTCCATCAGTTTTTTCATACGAGCATTCAAATAGGCTTCAACCTCGTGCTGGGTCATCATATTACGGTTTTTATTGGCCTCCATCTTTCTTTTGGCTTCTCTTTTTCTAATGGATTCCAGACTTACCAAGCTAGTGGGGCCCTTTTGCGGTAATGCTTTAACAACCTTACCTGACAACCTTTGAAAATGGCTTTGGATTTCCTCTAAAAGCTCATAAGCATCTTCCGATTCCGATTTTTGCAAATGGCTTTTTAACTCTGTAACCTTGTTGTTTCCTGCTCTTTGTAAACTATTCAGTAGATTGGCAAAATAGGCTAAGCCTCGGTATTTCTTTATTGTGATCAGTAAAATTTCCAACCTTCTAGGGCTCATGCTTGTTAGCGCAACCAATTGAGCTCTCAAGCCCTTTTGGCCTGTGACATTTAAGTTCCCTTGTCTGCCGTCACTGATGACGGGATTGTAGTTTCCCATGAGGGCAAAAACATGCTTTCTAAGCAATGGGTGGCGGTATTTTGGGTCATCCTTTTCAATCAAAAACTCCACCTTGCTTAAGGGAATCTTATTTTTTAAAAAGAAGCGGATTTCAAACTTACGTAAAGCCCCAAAGAGCTTAAAAAATAGCCCATTCACATGTTCAGCACCTGCATCCCATGGGCAGGTAGATATAAATCCAAAGTATATGCGGTAGAAAATATTACTGAGACCCCTAAAAATATAGAGCAATTCTATCCGCTCAGCTCGACCTTCACTGTCTGGAAATTCGTTAAGCAACGTAGCCAACTGATCTAAGTCGCGTTTCAATAAGCCTGGGAGATAGGTTCGGTTGCTTGTATCGTTGGCCTTTTCATTTAATGTCTCTAGATTGTCTTCTCGGCTGATGGACTTGGAAAATAGAGTAAAGGCGTCATCATTAGACAGGCTATTGATGATAATAAAATCTACAGCTCCGCTGAGAAGCTTTAAATGTTTTTTGGTATGCTCTTTATCTTTAGGGAAAACATCAGAAAAAGTGAAGAGCATGCTAGGAAAAACTTCGCTAAGCAAGGAAATTCTTTTGCTCAAGTCTTTGATATTTTTCGTTTTTTCAGTAGCCTGAGGGCAGGCAACGTAACGATTCAAAGACCCAATGAAGGAATCAACCAGTTTTATTTCAATATTTTCTTCAATGTTCACAAAGGTGAGCTTTGCAAATGACTCAGCAATTTGGCTCTGCTGAAAAGCCCTTTGCAAGGCTTCAAATTCTGGCTTCAATCAGTCTCCACAAATTTTAGTTCCCCTCCAAACTCTGATCATTTATAATAGAGAAAAAAAATTAATCTATCAATCACCAAAGCTTTTCAAAAAAAAAAAAATCCTTTATTCTGAAGCTTAATAAAATCCCAAAGGAACTGATGGCAGAATTTTACAATGAACTTAATGAAGATTTATCCCTTTTCATAGAAAAACAAAAAATCTTCTTTGTGTCTACCGTCCCCAACGAGGGCAGAATCAACCTTTCTCCCAAGGGCCATGAAAGTTTTTATATTCTAAATGACAATGAAGTTTGTTTTCTTAATTTGGTTGGTAGCGGAAATGAGACAGAAGGCCATTTAAAAGAAGACCCAAGAATCACTATAATGTTTTGTTCCTTTGAAAAAAGCCCCAACATCCTCAAAATCTATGGGCAAGGGAGGAGCATAACCCCAAGAAGCCCCGAATGGGAGACTCTCTATTCTAAAATGAAGACAGAACAGGGTGCAAGGCAGATTATTGCAATTAAAATTGACTCAGTCCAAACCTCTTGCGGTTACTCCGTGCCCTTTTTTGAGTACCAAGGGGAAAGGGAAACTTTGCGCAAATGGGCTGAGAAGAAGGGGGATATTGGCGTGGCAGAATATATGCGAGAAAAAAATGTCACGACCATTGATGGCAAACCAACAGGTCTCTTTGACTGATTTTTTAAGGTGACTGATCTTTAGGCGGTTACCTCTTAAGTGACTAAGCCTTAAACAGCTAGCCCAAGGTTTTAGCTGCCCGTCCAAAATAAGCCGGGTTGAGTAAACTTGGCACTTGGTCCATAGCAAAAACATCTATCTGCTTAAAGGTGAAGCCCGCGGCCTCCACAAAAGGGCGGTAGTCTCGATTCAAATTACAACCTTGCCCCACCCTTTTCTGGATGGGGTTTAGTAAATTCTGCCAGAATTTTATTTTAGGCTTGTCACTCAGGCCATGTTCAATAAAATGGAAGGTTCCCTCAGGTTTTAACACCCTGTATATTTCTCTCAAGGCTTTCTCCAACTCTTTTATAGAACACAAGGTCCAGCTGGAGACTACAAAATCAAAGGTTTCATCTTCAAAAGGCAAAGATTCCCCGCCAAGATGGTGCAAGCTAAAGCCTAAGGGCGAGTCTTTAATCTTAGCCGCAATTCTCGCCGCTGAGTAAGGCCCAAGAGCGGCCTCTGGCTCAATAGCATCCAAAGAGGTCACTTGATCGGTGTAAAAGGGTAGGTTTAAACCTGTACCAAAACCCACCTCTAAGCCTTTACCCTTTAAGTTTGCCACCAACTCTCGCCTCCAAGGGTCGAGGGTGCTTTGGGCCATGAGTTTCTCTAAAAGGGCAGGGAAGATTTTACTTTGGTAAAGGCCCATAGACTCCCTTTTCTAGACCCTTTAAATAGCCCCAAATGCTTGCGCCTACAGCGCTTAAAGATTTAGCTGAGCATTTATCTAAGGTGTCGCCTGCTGTGTGAAAATAGGGGAAGTCAAAATCGATCATCAAGATTGCTTTCACCCCGATCTGCTGCAAAGCAGTGTGGTCATCCCTCATGTAGTATTTGGGTTCAGGGATAATACCCTTATGTAATTTTGACCCAATGGCCCAAATGGCTTTTACAGCCTCAGGAGCACTATCAAGGGAGGATTTTTCCATGTATAAATCCAAGTCTGAGTCACAAACCATATCCACAAATATGGCTAAATCTGGATTTCTCTTGGGGTAATAATCGTGGATTTTATCTACAAAATAGTTAGACCCAATGGGGAAAAAGGGTAGCTTTGGGTCGCCTTCGCCCTCTTCACCATCAAAGAAAATCAAATCAATCCCAATTTTCTTTAAGGGCGCCTTTTCTAAAAGCCTGCCCAATTCGAGCATCACAGCAACCCCACTGCCCGAATCATTTGCCCCTGTTAAGGGTAGGTGAGACTGCATTGGGTCTTTATCGGCAAAGCGCCGGGAGTCATAGTGACTGCCAATGATGATTCGGTTCTTGGCCTTTGGATTAATGCGGTAGATTAAATTTGAGAGTAGGAAACTTGTTCCCCCTGCCCCTGCATGTTCCCATGATTGAATTTTCCAGATTCCCTCTTTTCCAGTTAACTGCTCTTGAAAATAGACAATTACCTTTTTGTGGCCCTCGGCCTTGAGATATCTGGGGCCGAGACCTACAATTTCTTTAATGTGGGTTAGGGCTTTTTTTCCATCAAATTTGGGCTCTGCGCTATTTTTTCCTGCCCGTGCAATGAGGGGTAAAAACAAACAAAGGCAACAAATAAAAACCTTATGCAGCTTCATTGGCCTTAAAATAGTTTCTAGTTAGGGCAAAAACCACAGGGCTGAGTAAAAGCAGCGCCACAAGGTTGGGGATAGCCATCATTGCATTTAGAGTGTCAGCCAAGAGCCAAATAAAATCTAATTTTAAAAGGGCCCCCACAGGAACAGCAAAGCACCAAAGTACCCGAAAGGGGAGGATGGCCTTGCTTCCAAAAAGATACTGGAAGCACTTCTCACTATAATAACTCCAACCAACAATGGTGGAAAAGGCAAAAAAGACTAAACCTAAGGTCACGATGTGACCGCCAAACCCAGGCAAGATAGATTCAAATGCGGCAGAAGAAAGCGCTGCACCATTCACCCCGCTGGTCCACTCCCCACTAAGTAAAATAACCAAACCTGTGACAGAGCAAATGACTATGGTATCAATAAAGGTCCCCAACATTGCTACCAACCCTTGCTCCACAGGGTTGTTTGTTTTGGCAGCCGCATGGGCGATGGGTGCACTCCCTAAGCCAGCTTCATTGGAGAAAACACCTCGTGCCACACCATATCTCATTGCCAACCACAGGGTTGAACCTGCAAAACCACCAAGGGCAGCATGAGGGGCAAAGGCATGGGTTAAGATCAAAGCAAAGATTTCAGGCAGTCGTTCCGCTTGTAAGGCAATAGCCACTAGGCCACCAGCTAAATATAAAATTGCCATAGACGGTACAAGTTTACCAGCAACCTCAGCTATGCGTTTGATGCCACCGAGCAACACCATGGCAACCAAGACCCCAGCAACCAAACCTGAGGCAACAGGTGGAATTTGGTAAGTTTCTGAAAGCGCATGGGACACAGAATTAGACTGGATCATGTTCCCAATTCCAAAGCCTGCCATGCCACCAAAAGCAGCAAAAGCCGTTCCCATCCAGGCCCACTTTGGGCCTAGTCCATTTTTAATATAAAACATTGGGCCGCCAATGTGTAAGCCCTCCTCATCGGTCTCACGAAATTTTACAGCAAGAACAGCCTCAGCATATTTAGTTGCCATGCCCACAAGAGCCACAACCCACATCCAAAATAAAGCCCCTGGCCCACCTACAAATATGGCAGTGGCCACACCTGCTATATTACCTGTGCCCACTGTGGCAGCCAAACTAGTCATTAGCGCATTAAATGAGCTAATATCCCCCTCGCCATCGCCTAAGCGGCCCTTAAAAAGAAGGCGAAATCCCAAAGCAATTTTCAAAATGGGCAGTAGTCGTAACCCGAGCATTAAAAACAACCCCGTGCCTCCGATCAGCCCCAGCATCCATGGCCCCCAAACAATCCCATTTATAGCGCCGACAAAATTACTGATTCCTTCCATTTATCCCTTTTCTTCTGCTTTTAAAATTTCCTTAATACCTAATGACAAAGTCTGTAAAATTTCCAATTCCGAAAGCCCCAATCTGTGTTGATTGCTAATATCCAAAGTGGCTTGGTCCACATCACTATGCTCCCCGGCACTCCCTCGAACCTGTAGCCCCAATTCCACTGCCATTTTTTTTGTCTGATCTAGGTTGGCCGCCATGATAGGCAACTGTGCGTGCACACTAGCCCGCATACCCGTACCTAAATTGCTGGGGCAAGAGGCCAAATAACCCAGCCGGTCATCTTTCATGAAGCCTAATTTTTCATCCAATGCCTTTAGGCCCGTTGCCAAAATTCGAGCGGCTTTTTTCAATGCACCGCCATCTACCAGAGCCATGATCCGTAAATGATCTTCTTCATTCACCCAGACCATAAAGCTATGGTCTTGGTTAGAAAACACCCCTCGGCCTTGAGGCCAGTCATTAGCAATTTTCCCATCAATTAAAAATCGATCTGGTTCTTGGAACAATAGATGCTCTGCCCTCATTTTATCTTGGGCTTCAGGAGACAAATCAACAACAGAAACATAGTCACCTTTTAATTCACCTGTCAGCTCTAAGCAAGCCTCACGGACCAATGCCTCGACTTCCAAACGCTCAAAAGCTTTTAAACCACTGGGAAGAGGGAAGTCGGTCAAATTACGAGCAACCCGTATTCTAGTGGACAAAATTCGGCCGTCCTGTAGATCTTGCAAATCACTTTCTATGGGAAAATCAAAGGGCTGCTCGTTGGGGATAGGCCTTTTGTGGCAAGAGACTATGACTGGCTCTACTAGGGGCGCAAATAAAGCAAAGGATTCTTGGTCAGGCAGATAGAGGCCAACACTACTATCTGGATTTTTAATTCCTGTACTAATTAAATCTTGTACTTTAAAGCCCAAACTTGTTTCCAAGCCTTGCAGCGATTCCCAAACTTCAGGGGTCAAGTGCTGGGCTAAGTAAGAATGGGAGCCATTTAACTCTTTAGGAAAGCTCATGGGCTAACCGGTTCCAGTTCCAAATCCACCGTGGCGGGAATCATGGAGGCAGCCTTTCCTTTGTGTAATATTGCGCCTAATATACTCTTTTTTTCCAATAGTGCCTCCTCTGAGCCATATAAAATAGCCTTTAAAAATGATAGGCTATAGCCGTTTAATGTCGTTTGCAGGCGATTGCCAGAAATAGTGCCCAATAGGCCTTGGCCAATCAAACGGGGGGCAGCCCATTTTAAATCTGTAAAGTCCCAAAGCTCGACGTTTTGCACTTCAACAGCAAAAAAATCCTTGGTGGATTTCTTTCTTAAAAAATCAAAAAGGGGCGCAAGCTTTTTACCATAGATTGCCAAGGTTGGCTTTTGAAACCCATTTTGCAAACTGCTGCCAAGACCAAAACCACCAAGATTGATACTGGCAGCGCAGGAATTTTCAAGCTCACAAACTAAGGAGGAGATGGTGCCACCAAAGCCATGACCTGCGAGGACAATTTTAGTTAGGTCTAGTTTTTTGGTGAAGATGCTGGAAGTTTCACCAGTCTGAATTCGGTTGAGTTCGCCTATAACCCAGCTCAGATCCTTTTCCCAGATTTCAGAAGATTCGATTAGGTCTTTCTGGTTTGCCCAGTAGACCTGCAGCATTTTTTCTTTTTGTTCGTCTGTTTCTGAGCTAAATCTGGTTAAAGGAAACCCCCTTAAGCTTGCAATAACTTTGCTCTCCGTCTTTTGGGTCCAGGACAAAATTTGGTTTTGCGCATTTGCGTAGCTTAGGGATTCCGTAGGCCTGCCAATTAAAAAAACCACAAATCCCTGACTAGCCAACTCTTGTGCCCATTGGGTATTTTGCTCTAAGAGGCCAAAGTATTCATGAGAGAAAACCACTACAGGTATATTCTCAAGGTCAGCTAAAGGAGCATTTTCCACTGAATGGGTTTTAGTGTATTTTAGGTGATTAAAAAAGCCCTCTTTCCCTTTTAAATAGACCCCGAATTCAGCCCCAGGCTGATTTTTCCTAGGATAGAGCACCTTTGCATTTAATCTTCGCTCTGACTCAGCAGGTAGCACCGCAGGGTCAATCTTACCCGACTTGGGCCTTACAAAATCAAAGGTAACCATCCCCACAGGGTTAATGCCTAAAGGTTCAGGAAGGTTAAACACCGGAAAATAAAGCACTGGCAGCAAGGCTAAAAACCAAAGGCCACCTAAAATGACTAAGAATAGGCTCTTTTTCAGGCTTCGATTACCGTTTCTAGGCTGCCTGACCAAATAAAATCTTTTTTGGCTATAGCGAAACAAAAAGGCAATGATCAATACTATAACGAGGCCATAGCAAAAATACATCTGCCACCTTGGGCCTTCGACAAAGTATTGCGTCAAAGTCACACCAGTAAGAATAACAACAGCACTGCCACCTTTACGGTGATGGCTTTTGCCCTGAAACAGCAAAATTAGTATCTGTAAGGCGATCGTAACAAAAAGAAGTAACTCTAAATTTCTCATATCCCACATTGAAAAGAAAATATTGCTATAAAACTAGCTTAGTCAAACTTAACTGACAAGAAAAACCCTAAAAGTTCACAAAGGTTCGTACTAATATTGCAGGCCTTTTAAATTTGAGTTGCAATCTTATACCCCCTTAGATAGAGTAGGCCAAAACATACGCCAAAAAGGCATTTATTTATGGAGAATTATGTCTAGTCTATTTTGGACAGATGACCTTTCAATTGGTATTGAAAGCATTGACGAACAACACAAAGTTCTTTTTAGTTTGATTGACCAACTTCAAGAGGCTATGAGCCGTGGTGAATCAAGAACCGTGTTAGAAGATATTTTTCAGGGCTTAATTGACTATACAGATAAGCACTTTAAAGTAGAAGAAGAGCTTTTTAAGCAATTTGAATACGACGAAATAGAAGGGCATTTAGCTTATCATACAGAATTTGTTGATAAAATGGCAGGCCTGAAAGATCAGTTTGATGACAATTCAAACTTTATGATCGGAGTGGATGTAATGCAGTTTTTAACCGATTGGTTAGTGACTCATATCCAAGGAACCGACAAAAAATATGCTCCTTTTCTAATTGCTAAAGGCGTTAAGTAGGGAAAATCGGCAATAGAGCAACCTTAGCTTTAGAGCTTTCTACCTTCCAAACAGTTCTTCTTTAATAGTCTAAGTTAGAGAATACTTCTTTTAAGCCGAGGTTGAGAATTCAACCTCTGGTTTACCCCGTTACGTGGATTACACTTACACATAGTTTTACTATTTGTGAGCTGTCTGCCCAAATCCCAAACAGAAACTTGAATTTTATCTGCAATGCAAACAATAGGTTTCAATCAACCGAGTTAGTTTCATGCAAATGTCCAAGCTAACCCAAATCTATCAAACCTCGTTGGATTGCGTATCTTGTTAAAGAGGCAACATTATGAAGATTTAATTTTTTCATTAGGTTTTCTCTGTGGGCGCCAATGGTTTTAGCACTGATAGATAGCTTATTAGCTATTTCTTTTGAAGAAAACCCTTCGGCAATGAGGCGTAACACTTCACGCTCTCTTTGGGTTAGATCATCACTAACAGCTGTAATTTTAGGTTTATTAACAATTATAAAATTTTCAATCACCTCGCCTGTTAAAGCACCTGCAACATAATATCGATTGGCCATGACGGAAGTCACTGCTTGAGTCAACTCGCTAGATCTACAATTTTTACCCAAAAACCCCAAGGCCCCAGCTTGAAACATATCTTGGATCATTTCGGCCTGAGTGTGGCTTGTTAAGGCGATAACTTTAATATCTGGTTGGTCTTTTAGGATTTCTCTAGTGGCCTCAATGCCGTTCATACCGGGCATCATGATATCCATAAAGATCACATCAGGTGATTTTTCCCGAGCCATATCGATGGCCTCCTGCCCGTTGGAAGCTTCCCCTATGATTTCTACATCAGCCATTTTCCCCGTCATACGGGTCATAGACTGACGAATCATATCATGGTCATCGGCAAGTAAAAGTTTTATGGTCATCCTTGGTTTAGTTCCTCGAAAATTTTCATCATTTTTTCTCTCAGCGCTTCAACATCAATGGGTTTAACGATGTAATTATTCACCCCAGCACGAATTGCCTCAATCACATTTTCCTGCAGGCCTTCGGCCGTCACCATCATCACTGGAATTTTTTTAAACTCCTCAGATTTACGGATTTCCCTTAAGAGTTCAATCCCGCTCATATTGGGCATTTCCCAATCGGTAATCACAAAGTCGAATTCTTGTTTCTGCATTAAATCAAAGGCTTCAACCCCATCAGTAGCTTCTTCAATATTTTTATATCCCAGTTGAGAGAGGCAAGTTATCACGACTTTTCTCATCACCTGAAAGTCATCAACCACCAAAATTTTCATGCTCTGATCAAACATTTATTCTCCAATTATTTCTTACTCTTTCATTTTATAGAACAAAATACTACATTGCAAATCAAAAAGTAACCCCAAAGCAAATTTTAAGAGATGGGGCAGTAGCTTAATTTTTTACCTAAGACTTTTTCTGTCTCTTGTTGAAAGGCCTTTAGTATCTTAATGTGCAAGGGGGCGATTTCCTCTAAAGTAGAAAGGTCGCAGTCCTCTTTAAGGATATCTTTTAAAATTTTATGGGTCATGCAGCCACTGAGTGCCCCGTTGACCTCAAAATTCTCTGTTTTAAAATCTTCTAAGGCTTGGCCCCAAGTGGCATGGCCTTCCCCCTCATGGATCATAAAACGATAATTTTTATCAGCAATTTGAAAGACAATGGAGGTTTTTCCAGTATATTCCATAAAGTTAAAGCGGCTTTTTGTCCCTAGCTTTCCATTAATTTGGCCCTTGAACTCCATTATTCCTTTGCGGAAATTATATTTAGGGTCTTTCTTTAAACCTGTAGCATCAATGGACCAATCCCGGCCTTTTTGAATAAAAGAGCATAGATCAGCAAAGTCTAAAGTTAACGAGCCAATACCCCATTCCCCGCCATGAACTTGGAATTCAATTTCAGAATCCTCTTTAAAAAATTTACGGATTTCTTCATAGATAGGGTAGTAACGCCGAGGGTTATTGACCCAACATTTAATATTGTGCCGTTCTAACAGAGGTAAGATCACATCAAAATCTTCTGACCTTTGAAAAACAACGGGGTCAAGCAGCATATTTTTGACTGTGCACTGGCGGAGAAGTTTTTCAATCACTTCTCTTTTGAATTCGGCGTGAATCGCCAATATAGCTAAGTCAAGTTCTTCATCTAAATCACGCAAAGAGTGCAGAAGCTTGATTTCTTTTATTTGGCCTTGGTAGGAAAATTGTTTGTGTATAAGGTTGGCATTAAGCAAAGCTTGCCCAGAAGGGTCAACAACGAAAATCTTCGCTTCTTCATCAAATTGCATGAGGCTTTTTAGGTGTTCACTTCCCCATTGGCCTGCACCAATCACAGCTATTTGTAACATAAGAACCCCCTCAATAAAAGGTGCTGGCTTGGTCACCTTTTTATCTTACTTTGATATTAGATTGACATTTTTAAGCTAACCTATTCTAACCTAGCATCTTCTTGATTCTCATTTTCAAATAGGACCTGATCCCAGGTATGGTTTGAAAAAAAGGATTAAAATAATTTTTAACATCCTCGTCAGGCAGGCCCTTATCACCAACCAACTCATAAATAATATCTAATGATTTTTGCAGGTGATTTTCCAACTCTTGGAAAAGTTCCAATTCTTCTTTTTCTTTCATTATTCACCGAAATAGCTTCCACTTGTAAGCAGTGCAATAAATATAAACTCACATATTTTGTTTTAAAAGTCGACCTTTTCATATTCATTTTATTGCAATTGCAGCATAAACTATGATTTGAAACACCCCCTTTTTTCTAGCAATTTTTTATTAGATACCTTAATCTGGGTGAAAAACTAAGACTCTGGAGATCTATGAAAACTGCCATATTAAGCCTAATTTTATGTCTAGCCTCTAGCCTAGCTTTTGCCTATACTGATTTAGAAAAGGTGCGCCAATTAAAGTCTTGCCCAAATTGTGTTTTACGGTCTGTATCCTTTGCAAACATTGATTTAACAGGGGTTGATTTGACTGGTGCTGATTTGCAATTTGCAAATTTCAGAAATGCGACTTTATACAAAGCAAAATTAGACGGTGCTTATCTGCGTGGGGCAAACTTTTCTGGTGCTCGCTGGATTGACGGCGTCACCACCTGCGCCCAAGGGTCTATTGGTGGTTGTAATACAGAACAAGCTCCCAAGTAATTAAAATACAAGACCACAAAAATGAGAATACCCTTACCGCTAGAGAGTTACCTTGAAACCTCTAAGAGCCATAAACTCGTCCCTCTTCATACAAAAATAATGGGTGACGGCCTTACCCCCGTAATGGCCTACCAAAAATTAAAGGAGCTTTGCGACTATTCCTATCTTTTGGAATCAGTGCAACAGGATGAAAAACTAGGCCGTTTTTCCTTTATTGGCACCAATCCCTTGGTGATCATCCAAAGCCAAGGCGATGAAGTCACCATCACAAAAGATGGCGAAACTAAGACCCAAAAGGGTAACCCCTTTGAAGTGGTAATTAAAGAAGCCGAACAGGCTGGAATGGCGCAACTACCAGAACTTGCTGATATTTTCAAAGGCAGCCTTGTGGGCTATTTTGGCTATGACACCATTCGCCATATTGAAAAAATTCCAGATAACAACCCCGACGAATTAGAACTGCCAGAAAGCCTGTTCATCCTGCCCCGTACCGTGGTGATTTTTGATAATATAACTACTGAAGTAACTTTAATTGAGCTTGCCCAAGGTGGCAGCGAATCCCATTATATTGAAGGGATAAAAAAGCTCAAACATACCTTCAGTTTACTCAATGAGCCTTTTTCGCCTAAAGTTTCGGTAGTTCCCACAACTGAATCTGTGACCCCAACCTATAGCTCGAACATGACGGCTGAGGAGTTTAAAGCAAACGTGGTTAAGGCCAAGGAATATATTAAAGAGGGCGAGATCTTCCAGGTGGTCATCTCCCAGCGTTTTTGCATGGATTACCATGGCGATGCTTTTGAGGTTTATCGCTCTTTAAGGCGAATCAACCCTAGCCCCTACCTCTATTTTTTAAAGCAGCCGGGTTTTGAAATTGCAGGTTCTAGCCCTGAGATTTTAGTTAAAAAAGAAGGCTCTACCTTAACCTTACGCCCCATTGCGGGAACTAGAAAACGTGGTAAAAACGAGGCCGAAGACCAAGCCTTAGCCGATGACATGATGAGTGACCCGAAAGAAGTCGCAGAACATATGATGCTAGTCGACTTAGGGCGCAATGATTTGGGTAGAGTTGCAAAATTTGGCTCAGTGAAGCCTACCCGCTTTCAGTTTATTGAAAATTACTCACACGTCATGCATATTGTAACCAACTTGACGGCGGAAACAGCCGATGGCGTTGGCCCCCATGAGGTTTTGATGTCTGCCTTTCCAGCTGGAACCCTGTCAGGTGCGCCAAAGATTAGGGCCATGGAAATCATTGATGAATTAGAAATCACCAAGCGTGGTTGCTACGGCGGTACGATCATGCACCTAGATTTTTTAGGTAATTTAGATTCTTGCATCATCATAAGGACAGTAGTCATCAAAGATAATAAAGCTTACATCCAAGCTGGGGCGGGCGTAGTCGCCGATTCAGTACCTGAGATGGAACATGAGGAATGCCTAAATAAAGCCCGTGCTGTTATGAAAGCCGTGGCCCTATCTCAGGAGCTAAAATGATCCTGCTCATAGATAATTACGATTCCTTTACTTACAACCTCTACCAATACTTAGGGGAGATGGGCCAAGAGATTTTAGTCAAAAGAAACGACCAAATCACCTTGGATGAAATCAAAGCACTGGCCCCAAGTCACATCGTTTTATCCCCTGGCCCAGGGCGGCCTGAGAACGCTGGTTTACTGGTTGAAATTGTTCAGGCCTTCTACCAAACAATCCCCATACTGGGTATTTGCCTAGGCCACCAGGCCATTGGGCAAGCTCTTGGCGGCACGGTTATCCATGGGCCTTCACAGGTACACGGGAAAGCTAGCCCCATTACCCACGATGGAAAAGGGGTTTTTGCAGGCCTCGCCCAAAATGTTTTGGTCGGTCGCTACCACAGTTTGATTGTTAGCCCTGATAATTTACCTGAGCGTCTTGACATTACCAGCCAAACCTCAGATCAGGTCATCATGGGCATCAGACACAAAAACTTCCCCTTAGAGGGAATCCAATTTCACCCTGAATCGCTGCTTTCTGGCGATGAAGGTAAACAAATGCTCGCAAATTTTATAAAAATTTAGTTATGCCCCATACAACTCACATTAAAGATATCTTAGCCAACGGAACCACCGCCTCCTTTGAGCTTTTTCCGCCAAAAACCCCCAAGGGTTTAAAGCAGATCTACCAGACAATTTCAAAACTCAAAGATCTCAACCCTGATTTTTTCTCTGTGACTTACGGCGCTGGCGGCAGCACTGCCGAACGCTCACTAGAGATTGCCTCAGCCATTACTAATTTAGCCCAAGTGCCCTGTGTTGCTCACTTTACCTGTGTTGGCATGAATAAAGAACAGGTTTTGGAGTTGCTGCAGTCCTTAGAATTTCACGGGATTAATAATGTCTTGGCTCTTCGTGGTGACCCGCCAAAAGGCGAAACCAGCTTTACACAGCCCGAGGGAGGCTTTGCCTATGCCAATGAGTTGGTGGCCTACATAAAAGAGCATTCTAACGTGGGGATTTTAGTAGCTGGCTACCCCGAAGGCCACACAGAAAACCCCAGTAAAGATGACGACTTTAGTCACCTTGTGGAAAAGGTGAAGGCCGGTGCCGATGGCATTGTGACCCAAGCTTTTTTTGATAATCGTGAACTCTTTGATTTTTCTGAGCGTTTGCAAAAAGCGGGGCTAAACACCCCCCTATCTTGTGGCATCTTCCCAGTTTCCAACCCGAAACAAATCCAGCGGATCATTGAGCTTTCAGGGGCTACAGTCCACAAAAAGCTATTGGCAGGCATTGATAAATACCAAGATGACCCTGAATCCATGGAAGCCTTTGGCACAGATTTTTGCATCGAGCAGGTGAGCCAACTCTTGGATCACGGCATCAAGGCCTTTCATTTTTACACCATGAACCGAGCCCGCCAGACTACTAGGGTTTTAGAGGCTCTTAAAGATTCTTTTCCTAGTTTGAAGTTTTAGTTTATTGCTCTTACTAAGCTTGCACAAAATACAGGGTTTCTCACCCTGTAACCTTTAAAAAAATAATCCCCGCAAACCACCTTATCAAGCCAAATACTTTGCTAGGCCTACTAATAGCCTAGGTCATTGCTAACATTAATATTTCTTTTTAGGGTTTTTCAGGTTATCTTCGCCCTATGAAAGCGATATCATACTTTGTAATTTACATTTTTTCCTATTTTCTCTTCAGCACAAATAATCTCCATGCTGAAACTTCCTATAGTGGTTGGGGGATTGGCATAGGATCATCTGATGTGAGCATATATAACCAAGAAACAGAAAAAAATGAAGCCCAACTATACCGAACGGACTATTTGCCAAGAGGTGTTTTTTTTCTTCAGGCAGAGCTTATATCTGATCAATTTTATTTTGGACCCAACACAGGATTGGCATTAGACCTATCCTTTTTATTAGGCTCTAAGAGGGGCGTTGGGCAAAACCTTAGTAATGAATATGTAAATAACTCCAACGGAACTGGAGATGATAGAATAGCATCTTCTTCAGGCAATTATACACGATATTTTATGGGCACGAGCCTCAACCTAGTTTATGTTGTAGGTCGTAAAAACGACGGCCCCCTTCGTTTTTATTATGGGCAAGGTCTAAAGAGATCCAAATACAGTGGATATGTTTATTTAACCCATGCTGAAAATCGTAGCGATGCCTGCACAAATGCAGTGGAAGCCAATAGTAATGACATTCGCGAATCTTGCGAAGAACTCAAAATGGATGCAGCAAGTACGGAACAATTTCAAAGTGCTGGTTTTTTTTGGAAATACACGGCCCCTAGCGGAATACCAGCTTTGTTAGTATTCAACATTTCAAGCCCCGTAACTGTGGAACAAGAAAAATACCTATTTAAAACTGAAGCCGTTGCGGAAGTCATTTTTATGTTGTCTTGGTAGACCCGTTGCTTTTACCTGTTCCAACCTTGGGTGAGTCGGACAATTTTGAACAAGCCAATTTTAGGCTGCCTTCCTTTTTTGCAGATTAAGATAAACAGATAAAGGCCTAGCTTTCCAAGAGAATTAAAACCCTACTGCTTCAAATAATGAAGAATCACACCTCGATGGCCTTGGTATTTTTCGATTAGTTTATAGCCTGCCTTTTGCGCTTCCGTGGTTTGGGATTCTTCTTCTTTCCACTTTTCTCCCTTCCATAATACAAGTGAGCCACCATCCTTAAGCAATCTGTCGCTCCAATGCATTAGGCCTGTGGTTTTGTCTAAAGCTCTGGCTGTCACCATATCAAAGGTGCCTGCAAGCTCGGGGTCGACGGTCAGGTTTTCCAGCCTGCCTTCGGTGGGGTGGAGGTTTTTTAATTTCAAATGGAGTTTTACATGCTCTTGGAAGGCGATCTTTTTGCCTACCGTTTCAATGGGGTAGACTTGCACCTGTGGCCACATTATACTAAGGGGTATGGCAGGCAGGCCTGCACCGCTGCCAAGGTCGGCCAGTTTTAGATCTTGGGTCAGTTCAGGCAATGTTTGCAGGTGGAAGGGCAGCAAAGAATCCACTATGTGACCATCCCAAAACTCCTCTTCTGTCTTGAGAGCAGTTAAATTTATTGCCTTACTCCATTTGTTTAAATGCACCATAAATAACTGAAATTGCTCAACTTGTTGATCATTTAGTGCAAAGGGAGATAAAAGTTTTTTTGACATTTGTTAATTTTGGTTTGTTTTTAGCATTACGCAAAGCGATAGAAAATATTAGATGACCTTTCTAGCTTTACCATATCCAAAGTTAATGAGGCAGGCAATCAGACAATACAGGAAAAACAATGGCTGATACAGAAGAGTTAGAACTAGACGACATGGACTTAGATCTAGATGACGACCTCGGTGGAGGGTTTGAAGAAGAAGTAGACCTCTCTGGCCTTGAGGACGAGCTAGGTATTGACGAAAGCGATATGTTTGAGGCTCCTGAAGTGGATGAAATTGCAGACGTTAATGATGACGATCTAGAAGGTGAATTAGCCTCGCTAGGTGGTGAAGAAATAACTGACGATGCAGAGATGAGCGCTGATGTGGATATTGAAGATGATTTAGACGATATGGAAGGCTTGGATGATATGGATGCCTCATTAGATGACGACATGGATATGGATGCTGGTTTGGATGACATGGATGCCTCACTAGATGACGATATGGGTTCTGAAATGGATGATATGGATGCTGGTTTGGATGACATGGATGCCTCACTAGATGACGATATGGGTTCTGAAATGGATGATATGGACGCTTCATTAGATGACGACATGAATACCGATACTGGTGTGGATGAATTTGATGATGTAGATGAAGAAGTGACCCTTGACGCTTCAATGCAAATTCCAGATGAAATGGCCGATGCTGGTGATCTACTAGAATCAGAAGAAGATGATTTTGGCTCTGACGACATGGATGAAGATGCATTTGAAGCACCTGAGGAAGATGCTTTTGAAGCACCAGAAGAAGATTACGATATGGGTGACATGGACGACGAAGAGGGTGACCTACCTGCTGATGATGACGACCCATTTGCTATGCCAACTCCAATGGAAGATGGTGATGATGACCAAGAATTAACTATGGATATGGATGAAGATGATTTGGCACTTGATGACGCTATGATGGATGATGACGACTACTCAGATGACAATTACTCTAATGAATATGATGCAGATGACGGGGCAACTGAGGCGGCTATGGATGTCGATCTAAGCTACTCTGAGGCATTTGAATCCCCTCCAGAAACTAGTTATAAAATCCAGGCGGAAGAGAAGTTGATCGACCAAGGTCTGCTCAATCGACTGCCACACTTAATGAAAGTTGAAGTGGGACAGGCGAATTTAAAAGGGGAAGATATTACCAACCTTACTTACGGCTCTATTATTGAATTAGACCGCAAGGCTGGCGACCCAGTGGATATTGTTTTAGGTGGCGAAGTTGTTGCCAAGGGTGAAGTTGTTAGAATCAACGAAGACCAATTGGGTGTTCGTATAACAAGAATCAATTTATAAAAAAATGAACCAAGTAAACTGGCAAGCCTACGATATCACTCGTGGTGAAAATATTCAGCAGGGCTACTTTGCAGCTTTGGAGGTGATCTTACGACGTTACACCTCTACATTAGAGTCTTACTTCTTTGAAGTATTTAAGATTCATTGCCAGTTTTCGACTACAATCCAGTCTAATTTACAATTGCGAGATTACCTCGATAAAATTGAGCAGCCTAGCCCTATTTTTATCTTTGGTTTCAGCCCCTTAAGAACAGATAGCCTTTTGGTTATGGAAAATCGCTTAGCGAATCTTTTCCTCAATAAAGATGCTCTTTTTTCACAGGGTAAGGCTGTTATCCCAAAACGCTTTACAGTAAATAATGACAATTACCATTTTTTAGAAGAAACAACCACGGACCTTCTTAATAGCTTAAGCGAATCCTGGGGCAAGCTGCAACCAGCTAGCAGCACCTTGAAAAATTTAGTGAGTCACAGGGTAAAGGCCAAGGTTTTAACCTCAACTGAATCTGTGGTAGTAGTAAAAATTAAATTGCAATACCACGGTTTTACCACTGGTTTTGAGTTCTGTTTTTCAGCCTATGAGTTAGACCCCATTTTAAAAAAATACGGCAAAAAGGCATTGCTCAGTGGTTACTGTGAAAAAGACCCTAGCGAAGATGAAAAAAAGCACCTAAGTGAGGCGATTCAAAAGCGAGCAAACTACCAAGTTAAAGGATATTTAGGTGAAATGGTGCTTTCTAAAACTGCGCTTCTTGAGGCAAAAGAAAAGAACCTCGTGTTGCCCATAAGTAACATCCTAAAAGACAATCTTTTAGTCACTCTAAATGGCGAACCTGTGTTCAATGCTGTTTCTGGGGAATCCCGTGAAAATTCAGCCTTACAGGTTATTGGGCCTTACTTGAAAGGCAAAGAAGAGGCAAAAAAGACGCCTCCTCCCTTTACTCCTTCAAAATTCCCTAGCGCTTGACTGGGGTAAGCTTACAGCTTTCTTAGTTAGTGATTTTTTAATACTGATTCAAGTAGAGCGACCTTTTCTCTCAAGTCAGGTGCTCTTTGGATCTCACCAATCAAAGCCACAGCTTTTGCGCCTCGGCTTACCAATTGCCCTAGATTACCCTCAATTATTCCCCCGATGCACACTAGTGGCAAGCTGATTTTATCAACACAAAATTCCAAATAATCCAAGCCTGCAATGGTCTCAAAGTCCTTGGTTTTAGTTTCAAACATCGGCCCAACCCCAATATAATCGATTGGTTCTTGTAACGCAGCCTTAGCCTCCTTGGGGTTATGAGTTGAAAGCCCAATAATAGCGCTTTCGCCGAGTATAGCTCTGGCTTTTTCAGGGGAAATATCTTCTTGGCCCAAGTGGACCCCGTCGGCGGCAATATCTAAAGCCAATTGGCAATCATCATTGACTAAAAAAACAACCCCAGCCTTTTTACAAAGAAATGAAATTTCTTTGAACTCGGCAACTATTTCAGAGGTGGTAGCCTCTTTATGGCGTAACTGGATAATTTGGATTCCACCTGCTATCATTCTAGCCACTTGAGCCAAAGCCGGGGTATCCCCAATGGAGGTAATTCCATAAACCACACCTGAACCCAACAAGGTCAGAAATTTTTGTTTCAAAAGAGCCTATATAATCAAATAATATAATAATTTAGAATATGCCAAATTTGGCTATCTTTACCTTTACCTTTTCTAGTGAATTTGTTTAAACTTGTAAACTGGAACCGTTCCAACTCCAAATTATAGCAGAAATGAAAGCCCCTACTTTATTTGACCAAGAAGCTAAAATCATCGAAGCCGCTGAAAAGATTTTGGCGCAAGAAGAGGTACCAACCTCCAAGGCTGATTACGCTAGCCTATTAAAAAATTACAAAAAACTTTCCAAACAGTTTGGCCGCATTGTAAATATCAATGATCGCCAAGAAAAAAGCCTTAAAGCAGAGGTAAATAAAAGGGCTGCCGCTGAGGTTCAACTGCGTGAACACCAAAAAGAACTAGTCATTGCCAAAGAAGCAGCTGAGCAGGCTTTGATCGACAAGGCCAGCTTTTTTGCCAGCATGAGCCATGAGATCCGCACCCCTCTAAACGGGGTTCTCGGGGCTGCGCAAGTGCTAAGCACTTCTGAATTAAACGAAAAACAAAAAGATTACATTGATACCATTATCACCAGTGGTAAAATTTTAATGGTCGTGATCAACGATATTTTAGACTTTTCTAAAATAGAGTTGGGCAATTTAGAACTGGAAAGCCGTGCCTTAGATCTTGAAGAGTGCCTTGAGCAGGTGGTTGACCTTTTAGGCTTAAGCGCTGCAGAAAAAAACCTCGAACTCATTTACCAAGCCCCTGATTTGACCCATTGCATCTTAGCTGACCCCACTCGCTTGGCACAGGTTTTGGTGAACCTCGTTAATAACGCTATTAAATTTACCAAGCAGGGGCACATATCTATTACTGCTGAAATTACCCATGAGACCACCAATAAAATGATGGATGGGTCAAAGCCCAAAGAGATTTTATTTTGTGTTGCAGATACAGGCATAGGCATACCAACAGATAGAGTGGATCGACTTTTTAAGGCCTTTAGCCAAGTGGAAAGTTCTACTGCCCGAAAATTCGGCGGCACAGGCTTGGGCCTTTCTATTTGCCAAAAACTGGCAGAGCAGTGGGGAGGTAAAATCTGGGTTGAAAGTCTTGAGGGTCAAGGGAGTAAGTTTTTCTTTACCCTTCCCTACCTTGAATCGACAACAAAAACTAGGGCCAAGCCAGACATTGCATGTTTAAAGGGTAAGCGAGTTTTGGTCATCGAAAGCAACCCTCTTTTACTGCAAAAACTGGTGAACTACTGCGAAACCGAAGGCATGCTTGTCTCGGCCTTTGCCGATCCTGCTGCTTTTTTAAGTAAATTTGATGCTCAAGTCCCCCCTGAGCTCTTGGTCGTTGACCAGACATTACCCAATATTAAGGGTTACCAACTGATCGAAGAAATCTACCAGCTTTACGCAAATTCCATCCCCACCTTGCTTCTTTTGGCCAAAGGTGCTGCCGTGCCCGCGATTTTTACCAATCGAATCCAAGGGGGCCTTGTAAATAAACCGATCAAGCATTTTCCTTTTTTAAAGGCTGTTTCTAAAGTGCTCCAAGGCCAAAAACTAGAAACCTTGGGGGACTCGTCAGGCCCCACTAAATACGAATTTATCGGCAAAGAGATTCCCATAAAGATTCTCATCGCCGAAGACAACCTTATTAACCAAAAAATTGCTCGGGCAGCCTTTGAGATTATTGGTTACGAAGTGACCATTGTGGATGACGGCAAAGCCGCCCTTGAAGAGGCTTGCAGCGAGGCTTATCATGTGGTCTTTATGGATGTACAAATGCCTGTGATGGATGGCATCGAAGCCACTGTGGCGATTAAGGATAAGCTTGATAAAAATGCCCCTATAATCATCGCCATGACAGCCAACGCCACAGCGGAAGACAAAAAAGACTGCTCAGAGGCAGGCATGGATTTTTACCTTGCAAAACCACTGGTGATTGAAGAATTGGTCGGCTTGATAAAGGAAATTTTTCAAGTCGAAGGTAAGACGAACCAAATACTCCTTATGGCTAAAAATGAGACTTCTGAGCCACAAGAACTCTTTGACCAAGAGCTATTAAGCACGTTAAAAAGAACCTACCCTGCAGAGTTACTTGAAGAGTTGAGTGAGATTTATCTTAAAGACTTGGATCAAGTCATTGGTGAGATCGATCAAAGCTTCCGTTGCCAAGATACTTCTTTGGCACTTAGGCTTACCCATAAACTAAAAGGGGCCAGTTTAAATATGGGGATTAAAAAAATCGCCTTTCATTTGTCTAAACTGGAAGAAATAGTGACAAGCAAAGACCCTAGTAACCTCGATTATCACCTTGCTGAACTTAAAAATTCAGCCGCCCCTACGGGGGCTGGATTAAAATCCCAGCTAGGTGTTTAGTAAGTAGAGGTTTTTAGCATTAACGGCATTTAGCACTTTTAGAAATCAAGTATTTAGCTGTCTCTAAAAATTACTTGGTAACTAGCAAACACAATTGAACTATGAAAAAAATACTCCTACTCATTTCTTTCTCTTTGTTCCCTGTACTCCTTTGGGCCATGGGGGGAAATAAGGACAGCGCAAATGATATCCCTCTGCCTGAAAAGAATTACTCGGTGATCATTACAGATACCCAAAATGTGCAAACCACAGCGAGCCGTGTGAGTTGGGAAGGAAAGATCTATTTCCAAGGCCGCAGAGGCGATGCTCTTGCCACCATTCCCTTTGAAAAAATTGCCCAGATTGATGTCAACCCCAATGCAGTTGCACCGCCTGGCTCTATCGCCACAAAGGTGACATTAAAAAGCGGTGAAGCCATTCAGCTTTACGTTAAGGCCACTTCGAAAACCTACGGAGAGACCAGCTTTGGTAAATTTGAGATTTACCTACGCGATTTACAAAAAATCATTTTCAATTAAAACCCCATGCGGGACTTTCTAGTCAACAACCCCCCTCCGCCTAAAAAGCGTGAAAAATCACAAGAAAAAACAAACCTCTACCGCTTAGGGCTTGGCATAGTTACCCTTGGCGCAGGCTTATTTTGCATCTTGGGTTTTTTAGTGATACCTGCCACTTTGTCTGACCCCATAAAAAAAGTTAAGGTACAGGGAAATAAAATTCTTACCCCAGCCGAGGTAGCGGCACCCCTTAATTTAAGCGAAGATGACACCTGGGCAGGCTTAGACGCTTATGAACTGAGCAGCCGTGTGCAAAGCTTGACTTGGGTCAAGGTCGCCAGAGTAAAAAAATTAGCAGGCGGTGAGCTTTGGGTGAAGATTACCGAACAAGAACCAATCGCTTATTTTAGAACCGTGAAAGGGTTGTATTTACTTAGCGCTGATTTTACCCTCCTACCCTTAAGAAATAACCCCCAAGGCTGGGACCTACCGACCATCCAAGACAGAAGTAACACCCAGCTTAAGGTTGGCGAAAAGGCGAATACTTTCACTTTGATCAAAAGTTTAGAGCTTATGGCAAAGCTCAAAGACAGCGACCTTTTACCCCTTGGCTCAATCAGTGAGATTGATATTTCAGACCCCCTAAATTTAACAATATCCACCCTGCCCTTAGGGATTAAAATCAAGATGGGTTTTAAAGATTTTGACAAAAAATTAGACCGTTTAAAAAGGGCTTTGCCTGAAATCTCCAAACGAGCTAAAAAGATTTATAGCCTAGACCTGAGAAACCACCAAGGAATTGCCCTTAAATACAAATGACCAAAAACCAAGACCTACTGACCCGAGGAAAAAATGTAATGGTGCCAAACTACGCACCCCTACCTATTGTCCCTGTCCGCGCACAGGGAGTGACCCTTTTTGATGCTGATGACAAAGAATATATTGACCTTACTGGCGGCATAGCCGTTACGGCTCTGGGCCACTGCAACCGAGAAGTTACCAAGGTCATCGCAGAGCAGGCTGCAACCCTAATGCACGTTTCCAACTACTTCACCAACGAACCAGCAATTGAATTGGCTGAAGCCCTTTGTGAAAAAACTGGTTTTGAACGAGTCTTTTTTGCCAATAGCGGCAGTGAAGTTAATGAGGCAGCCCTCAAGCTTGCAAGGCGTTACGCCACCAACTTAGGCGATAAACCAAAACATAAAATTATAGCCTTTCATAAAGCATTTCACGGGCGCAGTTTATTTACAGTTACCGCAGGCGGAACCGATGCATATAAAGCAGGCTTTGGCCCCTTACCAGCCAAAATGGAGCACACTAGCTTTAATGACCTGGAATCTTTAAGCGCCATGATGGATGGGGAGACCTGTGCAGTGATCATGGAACCCATTATGGGTGAAGGTGGGATTCACGGGTCGGCGACTGAATTCGCCCAAGGCGTTAGAGACCTTTGTGATCAACATCAGGCCTTGCTGGTCTTTGATGAGGTACAAACGGGCATGGGCCGCACGGGCGACCTTTTTTGCTTCCAAGGTTTATCCGTAAAGCCTGACATCCTAACAACTGCTAAGGCTTTAGGGAATGGCTTCCCCATAGGCGCAATGATGACCACTGCTAAAATTGCCGAAGCTTTTCAACCAGGAACCCATGGTAGCACCTTTGGTGGCAACCCTCTAGCATGTTCCGTTGGGAAAAAAGTTTTAGAAATTATTTCCCGCCCAGAAACCTTGGCCCAAGTGAAAAAAAGTGGAAAACTGATCACCGCAAAAATGAATACAATCAATGAAGAATTCCCTATTTTTTCTGAGATTCGAGGCAAGGGCCTACTTATCGGGTGTCAGCTGAATGAACAGTTTAAAGATAAAACCAAAGATATCTTAAACAAAGGAATCGAGCAGGGAGTTTTAACCCTTCTTGCTGGTCCTGATGTTCTTAGGTTTGCCCCTTCGCTTTTAATCACAGAAGATGAAATTAATAAGGCCTTAGGTAAATTAAGGCTGGCCATCAAAGAAGTATACAATGAGTCAAAATAAAACCCTTTTTTCCATTGAGAAAGCCACACGAGACACCCAAGATTTCGCTGCTCGTGCAACCCTAACCGTAGGTTATCTTTGACTTAGTCAAAAAAACGGTCAGGCTTGAAGAACTAGAATTCCAAACAGAGCAAGACCACTTTTGGTCTCAATCCCAAGAGCTGCAACGCCCAATTTTGCAAGAAATTGCCGATATCAAGCAGGCGGTTGATGGTTACAACAAACTCCAAGGTTTGATCAGCGACTTGGAAACTGCAATTGAGTTGATGCAGATGGAAGAAGACCCCGATCTGGTTAAGGAAATTAGCGATTTAGGCGAGCAAATTGAAACCATTTTGCACAAATTTGAGCTGGAGCATTTGTTAGGTGGTCAACATGACAAATGTAGCGCCATTCTTTCTATCAACTCTGGCGCAGGCGGGACCGAGTCCATGGATTGGGCCAACATGCTATTTCGTATGTATAGCCGCTGGGGTGAGGCCCAAAAGGCTACAGTAACAGTATTAGATTACCAAGCTGGGGAAGAGGCGGGAATTAAGTCTGTGACTCTTTCTATCGAAGTACCTTACGCTTATGGGAAGCTCAAAACAGAAATGGGAGTTCATAGACTAGTGCGTATATCACCCTTTGATTCTGCCAAACGCCGCCACACATCCTTTGCTTCTGTTGCTGTCTATGCCGATATTGAAGATGAAATTGAGATTGAAATTTTAGATTCCGACTTGCGCATCGACACCTACCGTGCCAGTGGCGCTGGTGGACAGCACATCAATAAAACAGACTCGGCCATACGTATCACCCACATCCCCACAGGGACTGTGGCCCAATGCCAGAACGAGCGAAGTCAGCATAAAAACAGGGCAACGGCTATGAAAATTTTAAAGGCTGCTCTCTACCGTTTAGAAGAAGAGAGACTACAAAAAGAAAGGGATAGCGCTGAGGCTGAAAAGTCCGACATTGCATGGGGCAGCCAAATTCGGTCTTACGTCATGCACCCCTACCAATTAGTAAAAGACTACCGTGGGGGTTTTGAAACTGGAAATGTTTCATCTGTGATGGATGGTGGTTTAGACCCTATTATAGAATCGAACTTAAGCTTTTTTGCCACCTAACAAAAAGCAGACTGGGTTTAAAGCTAAGGGTTTAGATGATTCATCAAAACCCTTTTTTTTAATCTATTTTTTTAACTGGTTTTGAAAAAAGCCATTTTCTGAGTCAATTCATCTGAGATTCTAGCTACCTTTTGCGCATCGTCGCTAGTGCTCTGTACCTCATTGCTCACATCAGCAATCGAAGTTCTTATGTCCTGGATTGATTTATTCACTTCCCCAACAGCAGAAGAAACCTCAGCAGAAGAACGGGCAACCTCTTTGATCCCTGCTGATGCTTCGGTGAGGTTTTTTGCCGATTCACTGGTTGCTTGGGCCGCCTCTGAGAAACTACCTCGAACCTCTTGGACCATACTATTGGCTTTTTTCAAGGATTCCGTAGAGTTAACACTGGCAGTAGCAACCGTTTTAAGCATCCCACTCACTTCTTCAGAGATCATTTTTTGCTGCTCTACGGTACTACTAATAGTTTGGTTGATCTCGCTCACTTCTCGAATGGCATCCACTGCAGTTTGTGTGGATTTAAGCGACTTGCCCATTAAGGATTGAATTTTAGCAACAAGATTCCCAATCTGGTTATTGGACTCAGAAGTCTGTTGCGCCAAGGTTTTCACCTCTCCGGCCACAACGGCAAAACCCTTACCAGCAGCACCAGCACTAGCTGATTCAATCGTTGCATTTAGGGCTAGCATATTGGTTTGACTGGCAATAGAGCCAATGATTCTTACCACATTACCAATTTCATCAGAGGCTGTACCTAGCTCTTTCATAGCATCTAAGGTTTCATTGGCACTCTCACTGGAGGAACCAGTCAACTTAAAAGCCTTAACTGCATTTTCACTAATTTCAGCAATGGCAACCACCACCTTGGCCACAGAGGTAGAGGCTAAGGTAATATCATTAGAAATACTGGTAATGGAACCTGTGACATCATTTAAGTTGCTAGAAACATCACTGATGTTTCCAGCCATATCTTTCATGGTTGCATCAATTTCAGCGGTGGCAGAGGAAACAGTGGTAATGTTGGCTGCGGTTTCTTCAGCAGCTGAGGCAACGGTACTAACGTTGGCCGAAACTTCTTCCGAGGCAGTAGCAATGACCATTGCCTTAGATTCCATATCAGCTGAAGCTTCCTTTACCTTGGCTGAAGAATGTAAAAGGGTTTCTGAAGCATCAGACATATCTCTAGAGTTACCAGTTATGCCATTGATCATTTCTGTAAGTTTATCTGCAAAGGCATCAATGGCTTTGGCCATAGAGCCCAATTCATCCGTTCTATTTAAGTTAAGACGCCTGCTAATATCACCTTGACTCATAGCTGGCAAAATTGCCCCCACAGCCTTGATAGGCCCATTGATCGATTTAGTATTGATCGACCCAAATAACACCGCAATAGAAAGGCCACCGGCCAAAAGAACCCAAAGGAGAGTGACCAGAGAATTTACTACAGAATCCACTTCCTCTTCATCTTTTTTGAGTAATTCCTTTTGGTCCTTATGCATCGCCTCTAGAATCTCAATCAACTTTTCCCCGATAGGTGCCGCGTCATTGCTTAGAATTTTTAAAGCCCTTTCCCTTTCTTCAGGGCTGTTATGGACGATGTCTTCAATAGTCTGTTGGTGCCTTGCGAACTGCCCCATCAACTGCTTCACCTCGGCAAGGCGCTTTTTATTTTTTGGGTTGGTCCAGTTGACTGAGACCTTCTCCATAAAGGCTATGCTCGGGTTGATTTGTTTATCCCAAGCAGCGGCTCGGTCTAGCTTAAATTTTGTATTTTCTATAAGCATCCAGCCACGTAAGCCCGCAAGGGCGTGCTGTATTCCCCTCAACACTTCTCCACTGGCTTCTGACGTGGGAACACGCAAAGTTGCCACCCTGTGAGAAAGCTCAACTACTGTCTGCACACGGGCCATAGTTGTAAAAACAACAATAACAAGAGTTAAGGCCATTGTGGCAAAGCCAAGGAAGAGTTTATATTTGATACTGAGATTTTCCATGGGGGCTTATATTGAGATTCGAAAATTAATTTTAATATGACTTATATAGTAATCGCTTTACACC
>JASJGK010000042.1:0-3427 GCA_033791585.1 SAR324 cluster bacterium
CACCTCCCAAGCGGCAGTGGATGTGGCTACAGGTAAAATGACGGAAACGGGAATTTTGCAAAAACGAGTTAAAGAATTTTTAGATACCACCCCATGAAATTTCTGTTTGTATTTTTTACTCTTTTCCTGACTTTTTTAGTCCAACCTGCATTTGCAGTTGAACTTGGCGACTTAGAAAAGCTACTCAAGCAGCACCAGATTTACCAAGTTGACTTCACCCAAAAAAAGACCATTCCCTTTTTAAAAAAACCCTTTGTTTCTAGTGGAAATCTGATTTTTCACCATAAAAAAGGTATTTTTTGGAACAGCACAAAACCCCTCACCCAAAGCCTCGTTATCTCGGCAAAGGGCTTATTTGAAGTTAAAAACAATCGACCTGAAGCCCTTGCAGGGGCCGCCAATTCCAGTCTTTTTTCAGCGAAACTCTTTGAGTTTTTTGGTGGTGACTTAGGCAGTCTACAAGAAACTTTTGAACTGGTGTTGGCCCAAGATGCAAAGGGTTACAAGGTAACAATGGCACCTAAAGGCCAGGCCTTAAAATCTTTTTTAAAGTCCATCGTTTTAAAGGTGGATAGCCAAGGCAAACTGAGGGAAATTCAAATTTTTGAAGCCAACCAAAGTAGCAGTAAAATAACCTTAGGCCCTTATAAAATACTTACTGGCTTGGGGAAAAAAGAAAAGTTGGTTTATGAACAAATCCAACATTAAAAAGGCTTGGGCCTTTGGGTTCGTCCTTATTTTATTGGCTGGTTTTTCTGTGGCCAAGCAACCTTGGAAAAACTTTGAGACTAATATCTTAATGTTTTTACCCAGCAGCGGCAGCAACCCCAACCAAGATATTTTAACTAAATTCGACCAAAGCCAAAGAAACCTTTCTAGCTTTTTGCTCTGTTCTGCTGATTTTGCAAAGGTTAAAGTTGCTGCCGAATTATCTTTGGCAAGCCTATCTGAATCAGATCTCTTTGCCTCGGTGACAGGTAAAATCCAGGGGGATTATCTAAAGCAAATGGAGACTTTTTATCAAGGTTTTCCTGCTATAGGTGTGGCGAATAATTTTGGACGAACCCCCCAAAAGTTAATCTCTCGGCAACAGGGTTTATTGATGCAAGTTGGTGCCTCACTAAGGCAGTTTAAAACCGACCCATTTCTTTTAAAGGAAGCCTTCCCTGACTATTCAAAATTAAAATTTGGCTCATTTCTGCCACGGGAAGATTGGTTGAGTTTGGATAGTAAAAATGAATCTTGCATCTTTATAAGTGCCTCAAATAAGTCTGATGCGCTAGACGCAAAATACCAAGAGGAATTTTTAACATTCTATGATTCGTGGCAAAAAAAACTCTATGAAAAAACCCCTGAAGTCAGGCTGATTGCTTTGAGTTTGGTGCGTTTTGCGGGCCTTAGCAAAAGCAAAATCCAAGGGGATTTAGCCGCCATTACATTGGTTTCTTTAGCGGGGATTTTTCTACTGTTAAAAATTGTTTTCCCTGGGTTTCGCTCCATAGGCGCCGCTCATATAGCCCTGATTAGTGGCGGAATTTTTGGATTTTCCGCCACGCTTTTAATTTATGAAAAAATTCATCTCATCGCCTTGGCCTTGGGGGCGACCCTGACGGGTGTCGCCATTGATTACGTGTTCCATTATGTTACCGAGCGGTATTTCACAAAAGACCAAGATTCTATAGCAACCCTAAAAGAGGTGATGCCTGGCATAAATCTAGGCTTGGTGACCAGTATAATTGGCTATAGCGGTTTCTTTTTTGCCCCTATTGCAGGCATCCAGCAGACGGCTGTTTTTGCCATCTTTGGTTTAATTGGGGCTTGGCTTAGTCTGCAAGTATTTTTTCCTTTGTTTTTTCAGGCGGCCCCGACCCAACCGAACCCAAAGATCTTGCCTTTTTTTAAAAGTACCCTCAATTTTTGGTCCCGCTATGGTCTGGTAGGGTCTTTTTTAGTATTTGTTGCCTCAGGCCTCTTTTTGGCGACAGGTTTACCGCCAGTAAACGACGACATAAGGGCTTTAAACAGCCTGCCGCAAGAACTACAGGCAGAGGCTAAGTTTTTTGTGGAAACCTCAAAGATACCCGATATTAACCGTTTTTTATTGGTAACGGCTGATGAACCTGAAATGCTACTCCAAAGGTTAGAAGCCCTAACCTTAAAACTGGATTTGTTGCAAAAGCAGGGTGGCCTCGTTGGATATATAACAGCGTCTAGCTTGATCCCCTCAAAATTAAAACAGAAATCAAAACTAAAAGAAATTCAAAAAAGTATCTTAGGAAACCAAAAAGAATTAGCAGCCTATTTACTTTCTATGGGCTTCACTAAAGCAGACACCAAAAGCTACTTTAACAGTTTTAAAAAAGAGCCAAACTTTTTAGACTTGGATGAATGGTTAAAAAGCCCCGTTTCGGTACCTTGGCGAAATATGTGGTATCACTCAGAAACAAAGATCAAGGGTGAGTCCCTAAGTAAAAGTAAGGCCAAATTTGCCACAGTTGTTTATCTAAGCGCTGGTTTTGATGACAGTATATTTGTGGGTGTCGAAAGTGATGGTGTGACACTAGTGGATAGAGCAGGGATGATCAGTGAATCCTTTAGTCAGCATCGCCATTCTATTCTGCTGGTTTTGCTGGCAGCTTACAGCCTGATATTTTACTTTCTCTGGGTCAATGAGGGGTTGGCAAATGCATTTTGGATCATCCTGCCGCCCTTTGTGGGGGCTGTAAATGTGTTGGCTTTTTTGAAGCTTTTTGGACTAGAGATTAATTTATTTCATATGCTGGCGATGATTCTAATTTTAGGCATTGGCATTGACTATAGCATCTTTTATTTCCACTGTAAAAGTGGGACAAGTCACAAGGTTACCATTGCTGTTTTTACCTCTTTACTAACTACTCTGCTTAGTTTTGGGGCCTTAGGCTTGAGCGGCGTGGCAGCCTTGCAAACCTTAGGCAGCTCCCTTGTTATTGGCCTTGTTTCCGCCTTTTTGGTTAGTTCTATTGCTGACACAAATAACAGGTCGGCTCTGCCAAAGTTACCCAAAATATTCGTCTTTATTGATACTAATGTGAGGCGGGTTCATAATGTGATTTTTTGTGGCTTAGCTTTTGTTATTTTTGCACTTTGTGGTGCAGTTATTATCTATTTAATCTATCCATTTGTGGCAATAGTGACTAGAGATAAAATCTTACGAAGGATACGCCTACAAGGCATAGTTTCCACAGGTTTTATGCTCTACTACATTTACTTAAATAATCTCGGTTTGATCAAAGGTGAAATTCTTGGTCTTAAAAACCTAGAGGCAGAAGATAAAGTGATCTATGTGGCGAACCACCCTTCTCTGTTAGATTTTGTTTTGGTAGCCTCGGCCTTGCCTAAAGTTGTTTGTATGGTCAAGGCTGGCGTTTGGAATAACCCCTTCCTTTCT
>JASJGK010000043.1:0-12870 GCA_033791585.1 SAR324 cluster bacterium
TTTAATAGTCGGGACTTGTTAGGAGAAATCTTACAGAGCGCTTTTGCTAGAATAACTTAGTTGGCTATAGCTTTAGAAAAAGAGGTTAGGCCTGCTTCGAATACAGGCTTTGCCTTAAATATCAGCACAATACTACCTGCCCTTTACAGTAATATAGAATTTTCTTGCCTGAGACTCAGTCGTTTTTCCCGTTGAATCCTTAGCCACAATACGCCAGAAAAGATGGTCGATTTCATTTTCATCCATCATTGAAAGGGCCAAAGTAGGCATCTCGCCTCGCATGGGGTTTAGGGTGAAACTCGGTGTCCACTTTTCTTCCTTAGGCATCTCAAAGTACACACTCTCATCAGTAAAGGTTGGGTCAGACGAGATCTGTACCTTAAACTGGTTATATTTTTTACTACGCCACTCAAACTTAAATAGGCCATCTTCAGCAAAGCTGTAGTTGTTTTCAGGGAAGACCATAGCTATGTCGCCAAAAACCAATTGCTCATCACTCACCTTTTCGTTATTATTTTCATCAATTTCGGTGATGTGCTCGCCTTCGTCAACCTTGGCTAGGATAGAATACTTACCTGGCTGCTCATTCGCAGGGATGGTAAAGGGCAATTCAATCATCTTGGTTTCCCCAGGAGAAATTATAGGGATTTTTTCTGCGATAAAATGAATTTTCCGCCTTGGCCTTTGGCTAAAAAACCACCTCAGATTGATTTCTGCATTTTGGGCAATATCACCACCGTCATTTTTAACAGCAATGCGAACGTGGGTTGTTTCTCCCCTTAAAACAGAAGTACTTAAGAGGCCCAAGCTCACAAATTTTAAGTCGGGAGGGTCAAAAACGACAGGCTCACGCTTCATCTTTTTCTTCATATTAGTGCTAGCTTCTTCTGCTATTTCAGCCTTAGACATGCGCCCACGCCTTCTTTTGGGGGGGGTCTTGCGGATTGCCGGGTCAAGAGCATAGAAATATTTACTCTGGGATTTAGCAGCAGTAACCAAAGGTTTATCACTTAAAGAATAGAGTCTGGCGCCTAAAGAATAGTCTCCAAAACCTTTGGCATCAATAGGGTAGGGAATAATTACTGAGGTGTTGGTTTGCGCCTTGGCCAAAAATCGCTTGTTGGCAAAGGTAACTATATTTCTGTTAGGTAAGGTCACTACTAGTTTACAATATAGACTACGGTCTTTTTTTGTGTTGTTACGCACCAAGACTTCTACCAACTGGGTCTCTTTAATCTTGAGTAGGTCGGTAGCAATGATTATCTTTTCAATGCTCAAATCTTCAGCGCTCAGCGGCTGAGTCAATAAAACGGAAAGCCCAAGAAGTATCCCTATAAGCTTTTTCACTCTTCCTCCATTGTTGTTGCCGATAGTTCCTCGTCAAGGTCTCGTGTAATCGCATCATTTCGATACATAAAAATCAATCCCACATCTGAGCCTGTAATTAAGTCTTTATCCCCATCGGCGTCAAGATCATAACCCACAGGGGTTGAGCCTTTAGGAAAGTGCATTTTTCCACCATAGTCTTGTAAAACTTCCCACTTGCCTGAATAGTTATCTTGCGTGTTGCGCAAGAAAAACACAGGGCCAGCATCAGAACCAAGAAGCATTTCAGGTTTACCATTATTATTTAAGTCTGCAAAGGCAGGGGTTGAACCAATGCCTATATCCACTAATTGGTAGTCTCTACGGATAATAACAAATCGGTCGGAATCATTTTTAACATAGATCAATTTACCCCAAAGGTTTCCTATCAATAGGTCTAAAATACCGTCGCCGTTTAAATCCAGTACAGCAGGCTTTGCATTGTCCCCAATCCAGAGATTTTTGAAAAAGTTCTTATCTAAAACAAATTTTGGTTTTTCATTGGTTCCTTGATTTTGATAGTAAGAAAGCTGACCTGAGTAAGCACCTAAAATCAAATCAAGGTCACCATCTTGATCTAAATCCGTGAGCAATGGTGCTGTATTTCTTAGATGTTTCGTTTTTAGGTAATCATCACTCCGTTCGGAAAACTCCCACTCTTGGTCGCTCCCCACATTTTCATAGTAAAATACGTTGCCTGACCTAGTTCCCACAAGCATATCTAAATCTCCATCTAAGTCGAGATCGCCGAAGGTTGGGGTAGACCTTTTGATGCGGTCATTGCGCACTAAAGGGATAGAAACACGAACCCACTTGGGGTCAACTATTTGAAGCTCTTCTTGAACTCGACCAATGGCCATGGATTCTTCAGTGATTTCAAGTTCCTCTTCTACATCTTCTTCTATATCTTCTGAAATATCCAACTCGATTGGCCCTTCAACATTTTCGACTACCAAGCTTCCGCTTTTAGAGTCAATGGAGTTATCCACGATCACCTGTAGGGCTTCATCTTCTTGCTCTACACCCATATTTAGATAGAGTAAAAAGTCTCCTTCATCATTACCAATCAATAAATCGGGGTCGCCATCGCCATTAAAGTCGTCAAACACAGGGTGGGCTAGGGCGTCTACTTCAAAGTTCATTAGGGATTTATCATCCACTTCCCAATTTAGATTGTCTTTGGTTTCGGCGCTCGGGCTCATGTGTAACATTAGTTTTCCATCAATGCCACCTAACACAAGGTCTAAAAATTGGTCTTGGTTCCAGTCAAAAAAGGCAGGCACTGAATTTCGTTCCACCTTAGCTGAGGCAAACCTCGTGGACTCTAAAGCAAAGATAGGGGCCTTTTTTGTGCCTTTATTTTTGTAAAGGATTACACGACCGGTAAAGTTACCAACAAAGAGGTCTAGATCACCATCTTTATCATAATCATGAAGGCGAGGCACGGCGTTGGAGCCAACGTCAATTTGGAAATAAGTTTTATCTTGCAGTTTCCACGCGGGCTTTTGGGGGGTGCCTATGTTTTCTACAAAGGCCACTTGACCAGACCTTTCGCCAATCAATAAGTCTAAATCTCCATCATCATCAAGGTCACCTAAGGTTGGGGCCGAATTTTTCATCCCTGTCATATAGATTAAATCTTCTGTTTTTAAGATCCAATCAGGGGCTTTAGTTTTTGAGATATTTTCAAAATAGTTTAGATTTCCTGTGGTTTCCCCAACAATTAAATCTAGATCTTTATCACCGTCAAGGTCGCCTGTAGCAATGGAAGCCCTGTTCCCAGTGATAACTAACTTATTGAAATTAAATAGATTTGTAGTGATGTTCCAAAGAACGTGAACCCCTGCTTGGGTTCGGTTTTCATACAGCGAAGCCGTGGGGTTGGCGCTACCTATTACCATATCATCATCATGGTCTCCATCAAGATCCATAAATACAGGGGCCGATTCACCACCGATATCAATCCGTTGGAATCGCTCTTCACTCAGTTTCCAGTCGGGGAAGAAACGGTCCCCCTCATTTTTAAAGAGGGTCAAGGTGCCATTTTTGGAACCGACAACAAGATCTAAATCTTGGTCGCCATCCCAGTCAACCAAACCAGGAGCTGCATGAGTTTCAAGGCCAAAGGTCACAACGTTGACAGGTTTACGTGCTTTAAAGTTAGGTTTTTTTCTGGTTCCATCATTAGTGTAAAGCCAAACTTTACCGTCTACAGCACCTACTAAAAGATCAAATTTTCGTGAAAGGTTTACATCAAAAAAGATAGGTACGAGGTTTTTTCCGATAGTAATGTTTTGGAATTTTGCAGAAACTAACTTAAAAACAGGTATTAGGTTGTTGCCACGATTTTCAAAGTGCCAGATTCTCCCGTCTGCGGTTCCAATAAAAAGATCGTAGTCACCGTCAAAATCGATATCTACTAAAAAAGGAGCACTCCTTTCACCAATATCTATTTTATTCCAAACCTGTACTTTTCGGCCTTTTTTCTTGAGTTCAAAAATAGCTTTATATTGCTGGGTGATCAGTACAAAGTCAGGCTTGGTATCTGAGCCTTTATTTTCAAAGTAGGCAATTTCGCCATTCTTTTGACCCATAAAAACATCTTGGTCACCATCGCCATCAATATCTGCAAAGGCTAATTTAGATTGGGGCATTTCACGGGCAAAAAGTAGGCTTTGTTTGCCAGCTTGCTGGCCGTAATACTGTTGTTGCCACTTATATTTTACCGTTTTGGCAAAAGCAGAGGGCGCAAAAGTAACCAGTAACAAGGTGGCTATGCTAGTAAAAAGACTGATTTTATTAAGTTTCATTCCTTAAATCAACTAATTCGGCAAGGGGTTTTGGGTGTATTGACTTTGATCTGGTCTTAACCCATTCCCAGATAATATGCAAAAAGTGGTTCTTTCTGTAAAAAAAAAACAAATTTTTATGGATCACAAAAAAAGAAATAGGCCCACTAGCTTTTAAAGAAGATTTTGCCGCAAATGATAAAAAAAACAAAGGAAAGAATTAACAAGTTGCATTTTGTTTCTGGAACAATGATAAAAGTCCTCTAAAATAATAGCCAGAGGGGCCAATTAACAAAGTGAAAAGCAATAATCAAAGAAGAGAGTTACCCCATTCTTAGGCTAAGTTGGGGCTTTTTCGGTCTTTTTTTCTTCTTCTAGGGGGTCAGTTTTGTCATCTAAGCGCATTCCTTCAGTTTGATGAACGATGGCATCAAGCCTGTCCATTAGCTCTCCTGCTATATTGGCATATTTTCTGGCTTCTGTCGTATCTAAGAGGGCTACTCGTTCTAAAATCTTCATGGTTGAAGAGATCATCTTTTCTTGGTCTTTTTTAGGGTATAAATTTACAGAAAATTCCGTGATCAAACCGAGGTTCATAAATGGGTCAAACTCACTAGAATGTTTTATGGTTCTGCGCTTCACCAATTTAATTGTATTCAAATTGATTGTGTAAATGCGTTTGCCCAGCTTTTTCATGGATTCAATTTCACGCATAGCCATCGCAATTTTGTAATCAAAGAATAATTTGGATGATATGATAGCCGACTTTTTTAGGCGGATGGTCATTTTAGAACCGCCGATTTGCCCCAATAGGTTGATAACTAGAGGCTCAAGTATAGGGATTTTGGTCAGGTTATTTAAAATTCCTGTGGTGTAGTCAATCAAAGCATCGGCTTGCAACTCACCAATTTTCTTAATAGGCATACCCCCGTTGATGTAATCCATCGCCTTTTTGATAGAAATAAAGTCAAAATGAGTGCCAGCCATGCTAGATTTTTTAAATTTATCGCCTAAGTAAGCGAGCAGGGCCATGGAGCTTTTCTTTTTTTCAAGGAGTAAGTCGGTAATAGCCATAGCGTAGATTAAATTCATCCGCAAATTGCCATAACTCATATCGTTTTTAACATCTTCGTAAGCCCTTTTTTGCACACGTTGCAGTTTTTCTAAAAAGGTGAAGTAAATGTCAAAAAAGTTTCTAAGATTATAGAGGGTTATCCCGTCACTTACAAGGGCTGTTGCAGCATCATGGACAGCCAATTTTAAGCCTTCAACCACTTGGCCCAAGTTCCCTTTGGTATGTTGGAGCATTTTGTTTGTGCAGATACCAGAAAGCATGTAAAGTTCCCGTTTACGAGGGTAGTTCTTTAGTAATTTCTGAACCTCCATACGTACAGAACCAGGCGTTTTGGTTGCCTCTTCCCTTAAATTTGTGAGCTTATTTTCTGAAATTTCCCCACGAACACCCATTTTTTTCTTCTTGGATTTATCCATGAAGATACTGGTCACTTTCCAAAAACTATCCAGCCGAGGAATAGGGATAATAGAAACTTCAATCAATTTTTGCTCGGTTTGAGCGCTGCGGAGAGGTGACTGGCCTACGATATAGTTTTTGTTTATGCCTGTGCGCCCTTTTTGTTGTGCCATGGCCTCTTGGTCATCGCGCAACTTCATGTGTTTATTCTTTTGCTTTTCTTGGAAACGCTGGATGATACCAGGCTTTTTAGGTTTGCTTTTAGAGTATTTATTTGGGGTGGAGGCCATTCAGTTCTACAAAAAGTTAAAGTAGGTAGATTATTTTACCCATAGCTTAGGGCTAAGTCTAGTTCTATTAGTCGCCTAGGACAGGGGTAGCAATGCTTGCAGATTAGATAAGCAGGATGCGGACCTAAAAAGTTTTACCCATAAAAACAAATTCAATCGTACCAAGGGTTTTGGTTTTGAAAACTTGGTAACCCAGTTTTTTATAGAGGGCGATGTTCTTTTCGCTTTTGTTGCCTGTGAAGAGTTCAAAGGTCTTGGTTTCTGGATGCTGACTCAGGCTGTTTGATTCCATTGCAGACATCAAAAGCCTGCCAAGCCCTTGGTTTTGGAACTCAGGGTGGACCACCAAACGGCTAATGTGGCAAGTTGCATCTTTCAACTGGCTGCGAACCGAGGCAATGATTTTTGCACCCTCTGCCACTTTTAAAAATGTAGATTCCCTAAATTCTGACTTGATAGAGGCCAAGTCTTGGGTCAGTGGCGTTATAGCATAGTCATTATATAATTCAGCTTCCGACTGGAAACAGACCTTTTGCAGGGCTAAAATTCCCTTTAAGTCGGTCTCAGTAACAGGTTCAACTTCATATTTCATTTTATGGTTATAGATAAAAGGTGCGCTGGCAAAAATAGACTTCCTTAATATCTATAGCAAAAGGTCGGGTTGGGCAAATGTCTTACTTTTAGAAACTTGAGGAATTGAAGACGGGTAAATCGCTGGCGTGATGTCTCTGAAAAGATAGATGGGTGGAGCTGGAAAGGGTACAACTCGTTTGCATGGGAAGATGCAAATCTAGGGGAAAGGCAAGACCTTCAATTAAGAGTGCTCTGCAACCAAAGACCTTACAACCCACTGACGGGCTAAAACCATAGACCTAGAAACCAGCGAAGGCTGGGCAAAAAAAAAGGGGCTTGTAAGCCCCTTTCTTCTAATCAAAAAATATTCTGAAATAGTAAACCGTAAAGGCCGCTGGCGGCGCAGTTAGCCTAAACCAACAATGCTCTCAAACCATAGACCTGAAACGCCTCGAAGAGGCTTATTCTTTTTCAGCTAACTTTTCTTTTCTTTCCTCAATCACTTTCTCTTGGATGTTTCTTGGGCAAGCTGCATAAGCTTCGAATTCCATTGAGAAAGTGGCCTTTCCTTGGGTTGCTGATCTTAGAGAAGTTGAGTAACCAAACATTTCTGAAAGAGGCACTGAAGCATTAACCACAGTTGCATCGTCACGTACTTCAGTACCAGCAATGATACCACGACGACTAGAAAGATCACCAATCACACCACCTTGGAATTCAGAAGGAGTTTCAACTTCTACCTTCATCATTGGCTCTAAAATCTGAGCACCAGCGGCACGAACAGCCTGTTTCATAGCTTGTCTAGAACAAAGTCTAAAGGCCATATCACTTGAATCCACATCGTGATATTTACCATCGTCCAAGTTAACTTTAACGCCAACCATGGGGAAGCCACCAAGTGGGCCTTCGATCATGATATCGTTAAAACCTGCCTGACAAGCGTTGATAAATTCAGAAGGAATGTTACCACCCTTCACGTTGTTTTTAAATTCAAATTCTTCTGAGTCTGCATTTTCGTATGCCAATGGCTCGATAGAACCAATTACACAAGCATACTGACCAGAACCACCTGTTTGTTTTTTGTGGGTGTAATCAAATGGAGCTTTTGCAGTAATAGCTTCACGGTAGTTCACCTGAGGTGCACCAACTTCAAGAGGCACATCGTATTCACGTTGCATTCTCTCGATGTAAATCTCAAGGTGTAACTCACCCATACCTGAGATAATAGTCTCAGCACTTTCTTCATCTGTTCTAACGTGAAAGGTAGGGTCTTCTTTAATAAAGCGAGATAAAGCTTTAGACATCTTTGTAGAGCCCGCAGCATCAGTACACTTAATAGCTAAGCTGATCACAGGTGCGGCAACAAACATGCGCTCTAAACTAACGGTAATGTTTTCATCACAGAAGGTATCACCAGAGGCACAATCAACACCAATTAAAGCGATGATGTCTCCAGCCATAGCTTCATCAATGTTTTCTCGGTCGTTAGAGTGCATTCGCACAATACGGCCAACACGAATTTTTTTGCCTGTTCTAGTATTAAAAATAGAAGAGCCCTTCTTGATAGTACCTTGGTAGATTCGAGTATAAGTCAACTGACCAAACTGCTCATCGGTGATCTTGAAGGCCATACAAACAAGAGGTAACTTTGGATCAGGTAAGATAGTAACTGGGTTTTCATCAACGTCTGTTGCAATAGAAGGTACAGCAGAAATAGGTGATGGCAAGAAGCGGCAAACAGCATCAAGTAGAGGCTGAACAACTTTATTTTTAAAGGCAGAACCCATGTAAACAGGAACCAATTCTAAGGAGTTAACACCCTTTAAGATGGCCTTGTTGATCAATTCTTCAGAGATCTCTTTTTCTTCCATAAGATCTTCCATCAGTTGGTCATCAAACATGGAAACGGCATCAAGCATTTCTGCTCTCATCTCAGCTGCTTTTTCTTTTAGATCATCTGGGATTTCTTTAACAATAACATCATCACCTTTTTCGCCTTCAGTGTAGATGGCTGTCATGGAAACAAGGTCAACAATACCAACAAAGTTTTCTTCAGAACCAATTGGCATCTGAACAGCAACGGCGTTGAGGCCTAATTTTTCTTTTAGATCGGCAATGCCCTTAAATGGGTCAGCGCCCATGCGATCCATCTTGTTGATGAAACAAAGTCTTGGAACCCTGTAACGTTTCATTTGGCGATCTACAGTAATGGACTGTGATTGAACACCTGCAACAGCGCAAAGGATGATAATAGCACCATCAAGTACACGTAAAGAACGCTCTACTTCAACAGTAAAGTCTACGTGTCCCGGAGTATCAATGATATTGATCTTTTTTTCGCCCCAGTAAACAGTAGTGGCTGCAGAGGTAATTGTAATCCCCTTTTCCTTTTCCAATTCCATGTGGTCCATGGTCGCACCAGAACCGCCACCACGTACTTCTTCAATTTTATGGATTTTACCAGCGTAATAAAGGATACGCTCAGTTAAAGTTGTCTTCCCGCTATCGATGTGAGCGGAAATCCCGATATTTCGTGTGTTTTGTATCTCTTTCATTTAATAAAAATTGTAAATGGTGGAATTGGTTGGCCCAACATATTTTGGGCGTGCAGAAGTTAATAAAAAATTCTATGTGAGATGAGAGGATTTGTCTATCCCAAACTTACTATATAGTAAGTTTTTATAGAGATTTTGTGAAATTGATTGCAGAAACCGAGTCTAGCTTTCCTAAGGTAACCATCTTTTCTTGAAAGAGTTCAAAGCCTTGGATGTAAGGTTCCGTTAGTTCGTAGTGTAGATTAGCAAGGTAGTCTTCGCAAGATTTGGCATCGGGAAAAACCCCTTGATAGTGTTTTTTTGCCATTTTTTCGATTTGATCCCCTACTAAAGCCTTGGACTCGACTAATGCCTTGTGGATTTCTTGTACCTCTCTAGGATTTGATTCCCAAACTTCACGCCTTACAGCCCAGAGGGCAAACACAAAGGGCAGGCCTGTTTTTTGAAACCATAAGGCCCCTAAGTCGTACACATAAGGGTCTGACTTTTTGTAGTAGCGCTGGATTGCCTCGTCGGCGATGAGTAGAGTTGCCCTGGCCCCAGAGCCCTGGCCCTTAACAAATTCCACATTCAGATCTTGCAGCAGAAATTGGACTAAATGCACTGAAGTTAGAGAGAAAGCTGTTAGTTCAATTTTTTGGCCTTGCAAGTCATCTAAGGCAACTTCAGAAAACAGATAAATAGACTTAACGGGTCCCGCCGCACTGACACTTAAATCAGGGAGGATGTAATATTTATGGGGGTTTTTTGCGTATTCAAAACTACTGATCACACTCAAATCAAGATCACCTTGATTGAGTTTCTCATTTAACTCTGTTACTCTACCCTTTATCAATTGAGCGGGAACAGACACTTGTCCTTCTAGTATAGCCCAATAAACAGGCAATACGTTTAAAACATCAATTATACCTAACCTTAACATCATAACTCCTTAAAGCTTGAAACCAGATATGCCACGCTTTTCCAACAAGATCAAATTGGGCCTGCTCCTTACAGGCAACGAGGTTGTCAGTGGGGATATCCTTGACTCTAACTCGATATTTATAGCCAAAGAATTCCATGCTGTAGGCTTAAACACAACCATTAAAACCGCCATTGGTGACCACCTAGAAACCATTGCTGCTACCTTAAAATCTATGTCTTTAGGCTTGGACATATTAATAGTCAATGGGGGCTTAGGCTCAACGGTTGATGACATGAGTGCTGAGGCGGCGGCCCTTGCCACGGGGAATAAACTGATTGAACACCCCGAGGCAATTGCCCACATCGAAAAAAAGACCATGATTCGCCAAGGCTTGGCTAGAAGCCTGCAATTCAAACAGGCGTTAATTCCAGAAGGCGCAAGTTTGATTCATAATGCAAAGGGTACGGCTTTGGGCTTTTGCCTGACCATCAATGATTGTAGGTGCTATTTTACCCCAGGGGTGCCGCAAGAATTAATGGTTATGATTAAAGAAGAGATTATAGAAGATGTATTAAAGGCCTTTGATCTTCGAAGGCCATTAGAAATTTTACGCTTTAATGTATTGGGTCTTGGCGAAAGCCGCATCCAACAGATGATTCACGATAACATCCCCAAAGAGACCACCGATAAATTGCTCTTAGGGTTTCGGGCCGATAACGCCAACACGGAAGTAAAATTAAGTTTGTTTGACGTGACTGACCAAAAATTATTAGAGGACACAGCGAAAAAGGTAAAGGCCCTGTTCCCTGATTATGTTTTTTCCTCAGGCCCAAGTTTGGCCTGCACCATAAACCAAATACTAAGAGAAAGAAAATCCCGTTTGAGCCTTGCTGAGTCTTGCACAGGCGGTTTGATTGGCAGTCTCATTACAGGGGTCGCCGGTTCATCTGACGTGTTCGAAGCTGGGTTTATCACCTATTCCTACGCCAGTAAAACCAAGGTGCTGGGTGTGGATGCGGATCTACTGGCTGATAGAGGCGCTGTTTGCGACGAAGTGGTAGAAACCATGGCAGCTGGTGCAATAAAACAAACGGGCTGTGAATTTGCTTTGGCTGTTTCAGGTATTGCTGGCCCTAGTGGCGGAACTCCTGATAAACCCGTGGGCACAGTGCACATAGCTTGGGGCTCACAAGGCGACATACACACCAGAAAACTTTGGATTCAACGGGAGAGAACTCAGTTTCAGCAATACACTGCCTACGCTGCTCTAGACTTGCTTCGTCGGTATCTAGAAGGGCACCCGACCAATATTCCCTATTACTTCGATGGCCTGACAAAGCACCTCTTGCCAGCGGGATAAAGAATCTTAACTTTTTCCCTTGACGACTTAGGGAGGCTAAGACAATAATGCTTGATTACTTAAAACCACAGGTACTTAAAAAGAATGGAAATTAAAGTTAGCAACAACCAAGTTGAGAGATCAATGAGAGAACTTAAGAGACTCTTGATCCGTGAAGGTTTATTTAAAGAATTAAAGAAACGCCGCTACTATGCCAAGCCAAGCGTAAAGACAAAATTAAAGCGTGAAGAGGCTGAAAAGACTCGTCACAAGGATCGAAAAAGAGCAGCTGCAAGAGCTAGAAACTTTTTATAAGTCTCTAAGCCTCGGCTACCTATTTTTACTAAAAACTAAGAACCGAAAGGCTCTTGGCTTGTAGTTTTATAAGATCAAAACCCCAAGTGGCTTACAAAAAGATGTAAATGCTGTTTGGGGTTTTCTGCGTTTAAAGCTTTGTGTTTTTTGGCTTAGGTAAATTAAGCTTGGGGGTTCTTATAGGATTAAACTTGGTAGCTCTTTACCAATTGGGCAGCTAGCGCCAATTCTTCAGCGCTAAAATCGGCATCTACCAGTTCCATTTTAAAAGCTTCGCTAAATGCCTTTTTCAAAGGCTCATATAATTCCTCAATTTTCACTTCTCTGTTTAAAGCTTCGCTTAAACTTGTGTATCTACTCCCATCGTCTTGGCTTACATTTTCTACTTGCCAGAGTTCTGCCCAAAGCTGCCTGTTGATGGCTAAGGGCAAGGAGCCATGCTGTAAAAGCTTACCCTTGCTCCGTTTTTGGGCCGAACCTATGAGTTTTTTTCCCCCAACCATCACCTCATGGGCCGAAGGTTCTAAAAAACAGTGACTAGAGGTGGGTTTGAACTTTTTTGGTTTATCATCTGAGTGAACCCCTGCTAGCTCGACTTTTGTACCTAAGGAAAGTAAGGCTTGTTGCAATGGTAGAGCAATCATTTTATAGCTTTCAATCACACCTCTTGAGAAGGGAGGCATGCCTCCAACCACCGAGTAAGTCAGTTCTTGGTCATGCAAAACGGTTTGGCCCCCTGTGGACCGACGAACGAGGCTCAAACCTCGCTCCCTGGCAAGATTTAAGTCTATATCTGTGATCTCTTTCTGGGATTTTCCGAGGCTTAATGTTGGAGTAGACCAACCATAAAGCCGCAACACCAATCCACCACCTGCAATAAATTCGTCACTTTCTAATAAAACTTGGTCCAAGGCCATATTTAAAGCGGGTTCATATTTTCTAAAAGGAATAAAGCGGATTTTGCCTTGCATGGTCTGTGGGGTTAGAATAAATTTCTATTAGGGGCTAAAGTAGTTTGTGTCTCGTAAAATAAGAATCAACCAAATACTTTAAATCATCAAGGCAAATGACTACCTCTACTAACAAGCCAGTTAAAAATCCTTCAAGCCAGCCACAAAGAAAGCTACTGAGAAAACCAGATTGGCTTAAAGTGAAGCTACCAAAAGGCCAAAGCTGGCAAGAGATAGGTGGCCTGACTGCAAATTTTGGCTTGGAAACGGTTTGCAAAGAGGCCAAATGCCCCAATCTTGGTGAATGCTGGGATTCAGG
>JASJGK010000044.1:0-28158 GCA_033791585.1 SAR324 cluster bacterium
CCCTAAGCGACCGCCAGCAACCAACATACAGAGGGGAACATATGGCTCCCCACCTATATACTTAGTCTTATAGAGGAATTTATTTAAAAAAAATTTAAACTAAAACAGTTCAATTAAATAAACTTAAACTAAAGAAATTTACTGTAAACTCAAGAAAATGCTTGGGTTTGCATTTCCTGCCTTTGCAGAACGTTGATATTCTTTAAAGAAATTTTCTTTACCCGTTCAAGCGATTCGATAATATGAGGGATTATGATCTCATCTCTCTGATCAAAAGCTTGGTTCCCATGGGCCACAAACTGCACCATGCATTGGGTCGCTTGGGTCAAGTTGGCGATAATACTGTGATGGGTAGCGCTTTGGTGTAGCGGATTAGGCAAATTAGCAATCATGCGCTGTGGAAAGAGAGAATCTAACCAATGGTCCAAGGATAGTTCAATATTTTCTAAATACTCAAATTCTAAAAAGGACTCAAAAGCATTGGTGAAAGATTCCACTAAGATGTGAGCATTGATCCAAAGCAAGTGATGGGCACCAGGTAACTGCCTGGCATTTCTTTGGCATCTGTCAGAAACATCCTTCATACCACGAACCACAGCAGCGAGCATTGTTCCATTCTTTTCTAAATCAATTCTCTTTTGGGTAAAGGCAGTAATACCGTCCCCTTTTGACATAATGGCACCCTTGAAAGACCAGAACTTATCTAACTCGTCCACAAACTGAGTTGGGCTAGTTGCCAATTTAGTTAAGGTTTGCTCAATCTCTAAAATAGCCGAGTAATTTTCTGTAGGGTCTTCGTTGATTTTTTCTAAGCTGCTTTCTAACGCCATGCAATTTTCCCCGTCAGAGAAGATGTCAGCAGCGCCAAAACGCTCGTCTTTATAGTCTACCCAGATATTATAAAAGTCTCTTGCCATTTGGCGAAGAACCCCAATCTGCCATGAAAGTAACTCTTCTTTAGGGTCAAATTCAGTAGAGGCTCTAAGAATATTGGTCACACGATTTTGAATTCCTTCAAAGCCTGCCTTGTCTGTCAAAGCATGATCACCATCATCTTCATAGGGGATTTCACGGAAAACCTTAAGAAAAAGGGCACTAGCCAGGTATTGTTCTTGTCCAGCGGCAGCTTCGATTTCGTTTCGAACCATTTCTAAATATTGGTGCATTTTTTTCCTCCAGAAGCAGTCACAAATAGGCGGGTTTGCCTAATTTTGCTCTGCATTCGACTTGTTTAAAGACATTAATCAGTTGTTTTTATAGCTTTTTAAAATGGGAACTTTATTTTTTTGCTTAATCCCCATAAGCTTTCTCTTATAGAGTTATTCAAAAGTTAAACCACAAAGCACCCCCAAGGTGATTTTTTAAGGAAGAGATGTCAGATATTCGAGTACGTTTTGCACCCAGCCCAACAGGTTACCTTCATGTTGGCGGCTTACGCACAGCACTTTTTAACTACCTTTTTGCTAAGGCAAATGGTGGGAAAATAATTCTTCGTTTTGAAGATACGGACCAAGCCCGAAAAGTGGAAGGCGCAGAAGAGAACCTTTTAAGCTCCATGGAATGGGCAGGTTTAACCTTTGATGAAGGCCCAACCCAAGGCGGTGACTATGGCCCTTACGTACAATCAGAAAGATTGGACCTATATAGGACTCATGTAGAAAAACTTGTAGAGGATGGCAATGCTTACCCTTGCTTTTGTACAGTCGAAGATTTGGATGCCATGCGAGAAGACCAGATCAAACGCAAACAACCAACAAGGTACGATGGCCGTTGCAGGCGGTTAAAGCCAGAGGAACGAGAAGCTAAGTTGTCCAATGGTGATGATCATGTGATCCGTATGAAAATCATCCATTCTAAGGGCGATTATAAAGTCTCAGACATGGTTCGTGGAACCGTAATTTTTAAGCCTAACCAGATCGATGATCAGGTAATACTCAAGACTGATGGCTTTCCCACCTACCACTTGGCAAGCGTGGTGGATGATCACCTGATGAAAATTACTCATGTGATTCGAGGTGAAGAGTGGTTGCCTTCCACCCCAAAGCACATCCAATTGTATGAATACTTCGGTTGGGAGATCCCCCAGTTTTCACACCTACCTCTTTTGCTCAATGCAGACCGCAGCAAGCTTTCTAAAAGGCAAGGTGATGTGGCTACTGAAGATTACAGAAACAAAGGCTTTTTGCCTGAGGCTTTGATCAACTTTGTGGCCCTTTTAGGCTGGAACCCTGGTGATGAAAGAGAAATTTTCTCCATGGAAGAATTGATTGCTGAGTTTTCCACCGAGCGAATTGGCAAGGCTGGCTCAGTATTTGACCAGCAAAAATTGCTTTGGATGAACCAAAAGTACATTCAAAAGTTGCCTCTCGAAGAATTAATGGCCCTATTGCAGCCTCATTTGCCTGAAGCGGCTAAGTCTTTAGAACCAAAAACCTTAGAGCAAATGGTGAGTTTGGTTCAAGAGGGTTTAAATCTTTTAAGCGAAATAGAAAAACCTCTGGAGTTATTTTTAAACCAATCTCCAGAATTGACTGAAGATTCTTTAAAAGAAATAATCCAAGGCGCGGAACCCCAGACAGTTTTTAAGGCTTTTTTAGAAGTGTCTGAAGCTGTAGAAACCTTTACGGCAGAAAGTTTTTTTCCAATTATGAAGGCTGTGCAGAAAAAAACAGGGATCAAAGGGAAGTCCTTATGGATACCTATGAGAATCGCCATTACCCTAACAGAACATGGCCCGGAGCTGGCGAATGTGGTAGAAATTTTTGGCAAGGAAAAGTGTATTAAAATGATTAAAAGTCAAATTGTATCTTAAACTACAAAGAAGAGCTGGATTTTAATTAGAAACAAAACTACAATATTAAAAGAGTAAGGACCCAATGAAATCTAAAAAATCAGAAATCCTAAGTAACATCGAAGTTATCTTCCCCGCCGACATTAACCATCACGGTACTTTATTCGGTGGTCAGTTAATGTCTTGGATGGATAAAACTGCCTATTACTCAGCATTCCAATATGCTAAAATGGCTGCGGTTACAGCCAGTGTAGAGGCTTTAGATTTTGCCATTTCGCCTGTTGTCGGTGATTTTTTAGACTTCCAAGGCCAAGTAATTTATACTGGACGAAGTAGCATGGTAGTGAGGGTTCAAGTGTACCGCACCGCTGTCAATGAAAATAACCTACGAAGGCTGGCAAACACAGGTTACTTTACCTTTGTTGCCGTTGATGAAAACAGTAAACCCCAACCAATCCCACCCCTTTTGGTTGAAACGGAAGAAGAAAAACGTTCTTGGGCCAAAGGGAAAGAACTTAAAGATGCAGCAACTGCGCGAAGGTAAAGAATGTTATCTATTAGTGCCAAATGTAAATATGGGATCAAAGCCGTTCTTGCTTTAGGCGAAAACTACGGGCGTGGACTTACCCAAATTAAAGAAATTGCCCTGCAAAAACAAATCCCTAGGCAATATCTAGAGCAGATTTTTAATCGCCTTGTAAACGCAGGCGTGGTGAATTCAGTAAGAGGGAAAAAGGGTGGCTATAAATTGGCTAAGGACCCAAATAACCTTACTATTTTAGAACTCATCGAAGTGTTAGAAGGTGGAATCCAATTGACATCGGGTACTGAGCGAGAAGTTGATGCCATTTATAACCTCTTTGAAAAAATGGAAAAGAAGTTAAAAAAAGACCTAGAAATCTCGTTGGCTGACTTGATCATAGAGCAACAGAAACTCCAAGAAACCGTGATGTACCACATCTAGAAAAAAGGCCTTTCCAAGCCTTGCCCCTCTCGCTTTGGTAGCGCCAGCTACCAAAGTTTCTAAAAAATTAATGAAAATTCTTTCATAAATTCTATTCTTTTTTATTAAAATCCCCTTGAATCTTAAAGCTCTAGCCTTTTTTTTTGCAACGAGTTATATTTTCTACACCCCTACGCACGGGGATTGTGGCTTGACAAACTTGGCCACATCTTTTATAACTTGACTAACTTGATCAACTTTATCAGGTAAAGACTAGGAGAAACAATGGAAATTAAAGTAAACGGCGAAGCCAAAACTATCGCAGAAGGCATGAACATCGCTCAGCTTTTAACAGAAAATAAAGTAGATAACCCAGAGATGGTTTCCGTTCAACTGAACGGGGAATTTGTTGATAAAGATGCTTACGAAGCAACCACGCTAGCCGCTGGCAGTGAAGTAGACTTTTTATATTTCATGGGTGGTGGTCGCTAGTCGGCTTTTACAAATAGACTATTAGGAATAAGATGAAAGGTTTTAATACAAAGGCAATCCACGGAATACGTTTTAAACAAGATGTGCATGGCGCACTCCGCGTACCTGTCTACGAAACGGTATCCTTTGAATTAGGGTCCTCTCGTGATTTGCAACTGGCCTTTGAAGGAAAAAAACCAGCCCATGCCTATTCCAGAATTAGCAACCCCACTGTGGAAGACTTTGAGCAAAAGGTTAGGCTGATCAGCGGTTCTTTTGCTGTTTTAGCCCTTTCTAGTGGAATGGCTGCTATTTCGAACCTTGTTATGACTCTCTGCGAGATGGGCACTAATGTTGTTACCTCAAAGAATCTATTTGGCAATACGGTCAGCTTATTCGAGCATAGCCTTAAGCCTTGGGGTCTAGAAGTAAAATACGTGGATATGACCAACGCTGATGAAGTGAAGGCTGCCATTGATGAAGATACAAGGCTAGTTTTCTGCGAAAATATCACCAACCCCCAGCTGGAAGTGGTGAATATAAAAGAAATTGCAGAAATCACCAAGGCCGCAGGCGTCCCCTTTGCTGTGGACTGCACGGTTACAACCCCCTACTTGTTTAATTCCAAAGAGCATGGGGTGAATGTAGAGATCATTAGTTCAACAAAATATATGTCTGGTGGGGCAACGAGCGTCGGTGGGGTAATCATAGACAATGGCAACTTTGACTGGAAGACCTCAACTAAACTGGCTGATAAGGCTCGTAAAATGGGTCCCATGGCCTTAATGGCTACCTTAAGGACTCAGGTATACCGCAACTTGGGCGCTTGTTTAAGCCCCCATAGTGCAGCCCAACAAGCCTTGGGTTTAGAAACCTTAAGTTTGCGCATTAAAGCCAGTTGCCACAATGCCCAGGCAGTAGCAGAATACCTTGATGACCACCCAAAAGTGGCTCACGTAAACTACCCTGGCTTGAAAAATAGCCCCCAGCATGAACTTGCCAAAGAGCAATTTCCCAATGGGTTTGGTGGGATACTTACATTAGATTTAGGCTCCCAAGAGGAGTGCTATCAATTTATGGATGCCTTGACATTAATCAAGCGCAGCACAAACTTAAACGATAATAAATCAATGATCATTCACCCAGCTTCAACTATTTTCTGTGAGTATTCACCGACAAAGAAGATTGAAATGGGAGTTCCCGACACATTACTCCGTTTGAGTGTGGGGATTGAGGACTTTATTGATTTACAAGAAGACATTGCAAAGGCACTGGAGACATTATGATTGATTTTACAGAAGAACAACTAGAGCGCTACTCAAGGCACATCATCCTAAAGGATGTTGGGGTCAAAGGCCAAAGCAAATTATTAGAAGCCAAGGTGTTAATCATTGGCGCTGGTGGGCTAGGTGCCCCTATTGCCATGTATTTAGCCGCCGCTGGTGTTGGTACCATTGGTATTGTGGATAATGATGTAGTTGACTTATCTAACCTGCAACGACAGATCATCCATTTTACTAAAGATGTAGACAAATTAAAGGTGGATTCTGCTCGCGAAAAGATGGAAGCCATCAACACGGATGTTAAGGTTGAGACTTACCAAACTTACCTGGATCACAAAAACATCAAAGAAATTATCTCACCTTACGATTTTATTATTGATGGTACTGATAACTTTGGAACAAAGTTTTTGATCAATGATGCCTGTGTGATGGAAAATAAGCCTTACAGCCACGGTGGAATCTTACGCTTTACAGGCCAGACCATGACCGTAATCCCCGGCGAATCAGCCTGTTACAGATGCGTATTCCGTGAGCCGCCTCCGGCCAATGCTGTTCCTACCTGCTCGCAAGCAGGTGTGCTCGGTGCCATTGCTGGCATGCTAGGCACTATGCAAGCGGCAGAAGCTTTAAAGTGGATCACAGGTGTGGGTACCCCCCTAACCAACTCCCTTTTGACTTTCGAAGCCAAAGAAATGGAATTTCGCAAGATCAAATTGAAAAAGCAAGATGACTGCCCCATTTGTGGCGCTAACCCCATTATCACTGAACTGGCAGAAGCTGAATTGCCACTTTGTGATATTACAGCAAAGCACTAATGGAAATAAAACAAGAAGTGGTTGATGCCATCATTGCCCAAGGGGCAAAAGAGTTGCCCAACGAGTGTTGTGGATATCTGGCATCCAAAGATGGAGTTGTTATAGCTCACTACGAGCTTTATAACACGGACCAAAGTCCAGAGCATTACTCCATGGACCCAAAAGAACAGTTTAATACTGTTCGTGCTATTAGAGACGCAGGCTACCAAGTAGCGGCTGTTTACCACAGCCACCCAGAAACACCAGCTAGGCCAAGCATCGAAGATATTGCCCTAGCTTATGACCCGACAATTTCATATGTGATCATCTCATTTGCAGAGGAAACCCCTTACGCAAAGAGTTTTAAAATCGCATCTGAAAAAGTGACTCCAGAGGAGTTCACTATCATTTAAGGATATTGCATGAATTTTTATCATTTACCCGCAAGCTTAGACCAAGACATTGACAAGCTTGAAGAGCAAATTGCAGATTTTAACAGAGGCGACCTCGCCCCACCAAAATTCAAAGCCATTCGTGTTGCACACGGAATCTATGAACAGCGAGAATCTGGAACCTTTATGATGCGAGCTAGGGCCACACAAGGCGCTATGACCCCAGCCCAACTCATCAAAATTGCTGAGGTATCTGAAAATTATGCATGCGATCGCCTTCATGCCACAACAAGACAAGAATTCCAGCTTTCATTTTTAAAGTTGGAAGACTTGATCACAGTCACTAAAGAACTCAAATCGGTTGGCCTGTCAGGTCGTGCTGGTGGCGGAAACACCACTCGAAACATGTCTGTTTCTTACGATGCTGGGGTGAACCCTGAAGATGTGTTTGATGTTGCCCCTTACGCATTGGCTTTGACCACTCTATTTATCGCAGAAGCCGATTCTTACAACATGCCCCTAAAGCTAAAGATTAGCTTTTCTGCAAATAAAACCGACTCGGCCAAGGCTACCCTGACCTGCTTAGGTTTCCTCGCAAAAATCCAAGATGGAAAAAAAGGCTTTAAGGTCTATGTTGGCGGCGGCACAGGTTCGGCCATAAAATACGGTAAGGTTCTACTGGACTGGATTCCAGAACACAGAGTTTATTACGTTGCCAAAGCGATCAAGGTTCTTTTTGACGAGAATGGAAATAGAAAACAGCGTAACCGAGCCAAGATCAAATGGCTTGTAGAACGCATGGGCCAAGAAGACTTTACTTCTTTATTTTATAAATACTACGCCCTGCTACAGCAGGAATTGGGCCTGGAGCTAGATTTAGAAATCTTCCCCAATCGCTCCCAAGTTTCAAGTGCGCTAAAGATTGAAGAAGCCAATGACCCAACCGCCTTTAAACTTTGGCAAGAGCGCTATGTTAAGGACCAAAAGCAAGATGGATTAGCACAGGTTCGTATCCCCTTAAAATTTGGAATCTTAAAAAATTCTGACGCTAAAAAAATGGGTGAATTCTTGAGCGATTTTGGGGAAAACGTCATTCGCCTCAGCCCTGACCAAAACTTTAACTTGCGAAATATCCCCAATGAATATTTGGGCAATGTTTTTAATTTCCTTAAGACGTTAGATACTGGCGCTTTTGAGCCAGTATTTTTTGGCTCTATGATCGCCTGTACTGGTGCTGCCAACTGTACTCTCGGCGTGACTTTAGCCCGCCCCTTAACTGAGGCCGTACAAACCGAGTTGATCAAAAGAAATCTAGACACAGAAGAATTTGCGGGAATCAGCTTTAATGTCTCAGGTTGCCCTAATGCTTGCTCAAACAACCATGTCGCTGACATTGGTTTTTTTGGCAAGGCTTTAAAACGTAACCAGCACCTTTACCCTGCCTACGTAATTCAGTTAGGTGGTCACTTAGGTGATGGGACTACTGAAACAGCAGCCAGAGCTGCGACAGCGGCAGCCAAGGATATCCCCGTTTTAATGGGTGATTTTTTTGCACATTACAAGGCGAATAAGGCCGAGTTAGGTGATTTTAGAGAATACCTAAAAAGCGAGTCTGCCTTCTTTTTGATCAAAGAATTGGCTCAGAAGTATGATAAGACCATGCCTGATTTAGAAGAGAATGCTGACTACTACCATGACTGGTCTGATGAAAACAGGTTCAGCCTTCTGAAGGGTAAAAAGGCAGAATGTTCCGCAGGGTTGTACGACATGATTGATTATGATTTTACTGAAATCAGAACAATCCAAAAGGCCTTAGATGCAAAAGAGATTGCTGAAGACACTGCAGCTTACCGCTTGACCTTGCATGCTTCTCGCTCTTTACTTGTAACCCAGGGGATTGAAGCTGAGAGTGACCCCCAAGTATTTGAAGCCTTTATTAAAGACTTCATCGGTGGTCGCATTGTTTCAAAGGAATTCCAGCCCTTAGTTGAAGCTGCGTTAGCTGCCACATCTAAGAAGTTGGATGGTCACTTGCAACCTGCTTTGGATTTGGCAAAATTAATGTTGGGTCTTTACCACAGCATGGACGATAGCCTCCGCTTTCACTTGGATGATTTAATCCACGCCGAAGAAGAGGAAGATGCCATCAGTGAGGGTACAGCTGTGAGCCTTGAGCAACGTGCTGTCTACAAAGATTTTAGGAATGTAAAATGCCCTATGAACTTTGTGAAAACCAAGATCGCTCTAGACCCCATGAAGGCTGGTGAAATTTTAGAAATTTTACTGGATGATGGTGAACCCATTGCAAATGTCCCAGGCTCTGTAGAGCTTGAAGGCCATGAGATTTTAAGCCAAGAACAGGCGGCAGATGGTCACTGGGCTGTAGTTATTAAAAAAGCACAAGTCTAAAAATGGACCGTTTAAAAAACTATCAAAATCAACTCAAAGGCCTCAACCCCCAAGAAATATTGACTTGGGCCGTTGGGACCTTTGGCGACAAAGTTGCCCTGGCCAGTAGCTTTGGCGTGGAAGACCAGTTGCTTACACACTTTGCATCAAAGATCCCAAATTTTCGGATTTTTACACTGGATACAGGTCGCTTGTTCCAAGAGACCTACGATTCCATGCAGCGAAGTATGGCTAGCTACAACATAACTTATGAAATCTATGCTCCTGATAATAAAGAGCTAGAAGAGATGATCGCCACGAAAGGCCCAAATCTTTTTTATGATTCCTTAGAAAACCGAAAACTATGTTGTAAAATTCGAAAAATCAACCCTTTGCAGCGTGTGCTAAGTGGATTGGATGCGTGGGTTACAGGCCTAAGGGCTGGCCAAAGTGCGACCAGAGCTGAAGTGGAACCGATCGAATGGGATGAAACCAATCAAATTTATAAGGTTAACCCGCTTTTCGCCTGCTCTGAAGAAGAACTTTGGAAAAAGGTAAAAGAAGAAAAGGTGGTTTATAACCGCCTTCACGACCAAGGTTTCCCTTCCATCGGCTGTGCACCCTGCACCAGAGCTGTAGCGGAAGGCGAAGATATTAGAAGTGGTAGATGGTGGTGGGAAGCCCCTGAACACAAAGAGTGTGGCCTGCACAATCGACCTGTAAAGTAGATTTGCAATTAGCAAAGGCCTGTAAACAAACTAGAATATAACTAAGACTTAAAAACTGAGAAGCAAAAAATGAATCATCTAGACCAACTAGAAGCTAAGAGCGTGCACATACTGCGTGAAGCTTACCGAGACTTTAAAAGCCTTGTTATGCTTTGGTCCATCGGTAAGGATAGTACCGTTTTACTATGGCTGGCCCGCAAGGCCTTTTTTGGCCATGTGCCTTTTCCTCTGCTCCATATTGACACCCACTACAAAATGCCTGCAATGATCGCCTATCGTGACCAAATGGCAGCCCAGTGGAAACTCAACATGGTTTATGGCGAAAATACCCAGGCCGTAAAAGATAAAGAAACCTTTCCTGATGGGAATGTTGACCGCATCACTTGCTGCCGAAATTTAAAGGCAACGGCTTTAAAGCATACCCTTTCAGGCAATTGGCCAAGATACCGCTTCGACCATGAAAAGGGCGATTATCAATTGGACACGAACACAGAAGCCTACACAGGTGTGATTGTTGGGGTTCGTGCTGACGAAGAAGGAAGCCGTAGCAAGGAGAGGGTTTTTTCCCCTCGTGACCAAGAAAATGATTGGGATGTTGGCGACCAACCCCCTGAACTTTGGAATCAGTACAAAACCGACTTTGCCAAGGGAACCCATTTGCGAATCCATCCCCTTTTGGATTGGACTGAGTTAAACATTTGGGAATACATCGAACGAGAAAAAATTCCTATTATTGACCTTTACTTTGACCAAGGTGAAGGCACTCGTTGCAGGTCTTTAGGTTGCTACCCCTGTACTAGCACCGTTGAATCCACCTCCAAAAATGTAGGCGAGATTATATCAGAACTTAAAACAGGAAAATTTGCCAATATCGCAGAGCGCAGTGGGCGCGCTCAAGATAAAGAAGATGGTGGTTTAGAAACGTTACGCCGTGAAGGCTACATGTAGCCGTTAAAGGGGCCTTAAATAAAATGGAAAAAGAAAGATTAAATATTGTGACTGTTGGCCATGTTGACCATGGAAAATCAACGGTCATTGGTAGGCTATTAGCTGATACAGGCAGCCTTCCTGAAGGAAAATTACAAGAAGTTAGAGACCAGTGCGCCAGAAATGCCAAACCCTTTGAGTTTGCATTTCTCTTGGATGCGCTAAAAGACGAACAAGAACAAGGAATCACCATAGATGTGGCTCGTTGCTTTTTTGAAACAGAAAAGCGGCATTACATCATCATTGATGCGCCAGGCCACATTGAGTTTTTAAAAAATATGGTCACAGGTGCGGCGGCGGCTGAAGTTGCTGTTATCGTAATTGATGCCAAAGAGGGAATCCAAGAAAACACCAAACGCCATGGCTATTTGGTCTCTATGTTGGGGCTAAAGAAGGTGATTGTTGTAGTCAATAAGATGGACTTGGTTGACTACGCTGAGGATTCTTTTAATAACACAGAAACAGAATACCGTGCATTCTTAAAAAAATTGGACCTCGACCCAATCGCCTTTATCCCTATTAGTGGGTTCCAAGGCGAAAACATGGTCAAGCCTTCAGATAAAATGACTTGGTTCAAAGGCAACCACCTCATTGGCCAGTTTGATGCTTTGGTAAAAGACGATAATGCTGATAAAACCAAGTTGCCGTTTCGTATGCCCTTGCAGGGGGTCTATAAGTTCACTGAAGAGGGTGATGATCGTAGAATTTTTGCTGGCACTGTTCAAACGGGTTCCGCTAAGGTTGGCGATGAGGTGGTCTTTCTGCCTTCGCAGAAGCGCTCCAAAATCAAAACCATTGAGCTATTTAATGCAGATACCTTGGCCGCTGCCGAAGCAGGTAGAGCTTTAGGTTTAACCCTGGAAACCCAAGTTTATGTGCAACCAGGCGAATTGCTGGTCAGGGTGGATGAAACCCAGCCCGTTACTGCCAGAAGATTCAAATCCAATATTTTTTGGATGGGCAAGGCTCCCTTGATCTTGGGCAAAAAATACAAGCTGAAGATCGGCGCCAAGCGCTTACCTGTCCGTCTGATCGAAGTTGTTTCCATTGTGGATGCCAGTGATATTGGCGCTATCAATAAAACCCAGGTTGACCGCCACGATGTGGCTGAGTGTATCTTTGAGGCAGTAAAGCCGATAGTATTTGACCTTGCAGGCAAAATCGACCAAACCGGCCGCTTTGTTTTAGTCGATGACTATGAAATTGCAGGCGGCGGGATCATTACCGAAGAGATTACCGTTGATAAAACCTTAGACGAGGAGCATGTAAAATTACGTGAAGAGTCTTGGGTTCGTGGCTGGGTAAATTCGGCCAAACGTGCAGAAAGATTAGGCCATAAGGCTACTTCCATTGTTTTTACAGGTGACCATGGTCTAGGGAAACGCAAAATGGCAGCTGCCTTAGAAAAGATTCTCTTTGATATGAAGCTGAATCCTTATTTTATGGCCTACACCAACTTAAATTTAGGTTTGGATAGTGACTTAGAAGCCCAAGGCTTTAATCGCTCTGAAGAAATCCGTAGACTCGGCGAGCTGTCTCATTTAATGACTGATGCGGGCATGATCTTTATCACGGTTGTAGCTGTAGAAGATGGCTTCGACCTTGAACTTTTAAAACAGATCAATGGCCCTACTGGCTTAATGGTAATTAATGTTGGGGAAAATCGCTTTACCCAGTATCAAGTAGACCTCACCGTGGAACCCCATGAAAATGAAGGTGAAGTTACGGCTAAGATCATTGATCTTTTAAAGGCGCAGTCTATTTTTGTGTAGCCTTAAAGTTCTTCTGTAGCTTGAACCTTGCTCACTCAAATCATTTTTGCCAGCCCCTTTAAAGGCTGGCGAAAATTAAAAGCAAAGAAACTAAAGCCGTAAAGGTTCCCATTAAAGTGGCATTGGCTGTCATGGTCGCATCCGAACCCAACTGTTTGGCCAAAATATAGGCTGAGGCCGCTGTTGGCGCTGCTAAAAAGAACATTAATAAAGTTCTAGCATTGGGGTCTACCCCAAAATAGTTCGAGGCAAAATAGGCTGCCCATGGGGTGAAACCTGTTTTAATCAAAGCCCCTAAAAAGCTGGCGGAATTATCCTTTCCCCCACCCTTAAATTCTACAGAAGCACCAACTACGATCAAAGAAAGAGGCACCACCATGCTGCTTAATGAAACTAGGGTTTCATTGATCGCAAAAGGCAGGCTCCATTCTTGAAGCCGAAAAAAAAGCCCGATGATACAACTCAAAATCAAGGGGTTGGTGATGGTTTTATAAATCCCTAACTTAACCTGCCCCTTTCCGCTACCACCGTGAAGCACCAACAAACAAACCGCCAATACATTATAAACGATAATCATAGGTGATAGGGCCAATAAGATCACAGCCTCTAGTTCAGGGGTCTGTAGTTGGCTAATGTAATATAAGGCAATAGGAAGCCCCACAAAGGCCAAATTCCCACGGTAACTGATATGCACCAAGGCCCCTGTTTGTACCTTTGGCAGGCGTAATATCACAGCTACCACATAACCTAAAAAAACCGCTGATAAGGTCGCCACCATAAAGGCATAAAAATAGTTCCCAATATCAACACTAAGGCTTTTTATGTTTGCGAACTTAATAAAAAGCAGGGCAGGCACAGCCCACCAATAAAGCATATTTGTTAGCTGGGCAGCAGTAGCCTCACTGAGGCGTTTTTTCCTCCTTAAAAACCAGCCAAAAAAAATCAGAGCAAAAACAGGGAATATGGAATTGAAGGCGATCATTGCTTGTTGTTGAGGAGCTTGATTTTTAAGGGGCTGAACTATTTAACAGCCCGATTTCACAAAGAGCTGCATTTTAAGAAATAACACAAACTAAAATTCAATTTCTATATCGCTCAAGGGCTTTGTTTGGCAGGCAAGGGTGTAACCTTCTTCTTGGTTTTTTGCACTTAAGGCAATGGAATTTAATATAGGGTGTGTGACATCCCCCTTTAAAATTAAAACCTTACATTTACCGCAGCCCCCTGATTTACAACCATGAGGCACCTTATCACCTAATGCTTCTACAATAGTTTTGTCGGACGCATTAAGGTGTTTTTCTTTTCCGTTTATTATGACTTGGTACATTATTTTACTCATCATTCTTAGGTTTTTTATTAGGTCTGAGATCTTTAGTTTTTAATTTTAAAACTAATTCTGGCTATGGATTTCAAGATCACTCAGGGGTACAGTTTGGCAACTTAAAATATAGCCTTGTGCTTTATGATCTTCACTTAAAATCCCTGTATTAAAGTCCCCACGATTAATTTGACCCTTTACTATGATCACCTTGCAACGGCCACAGCCGCCTTCTTTGCACCCTTTAAGCGCTATATGAGGTGCTGCCTGCACGATAGTTTGGCCAGGAACACATTCTATTGGTTCACCTTGGTTGATCACAATTTTATAAGGCTTTGTTTGGTTCATCTCTTGGTTCTTTATGAAGCTTCATTATTGGCTTAATAGAACATTATACCTAACATTATATTTTTTCGCAAAGGCAAAGAAGGGTAAACTAGCTTCCCAAACATTTCTGATTGAAAACAAAAAAGGTTGCAAATCCTGATCGTTTTCTGTGATAATACAAGGTGAAAGAATAAACTATTTAGGAGTATAACATGAGTGATTCAGCCAAGTTGAATTTTCGTGGGACAGAGATTGACCTACCTATAATCGACGGCACAGAAAACGAGGCAGGTCTCGATATAAGCAAACTTAGAAGTACCACTGGGGCTATCACCCTTGATAATGGATACGGAAATACAGGCTCTTGCAAAAGCGAGATTACCTACCTTGACGGGGAAAAGGGCATTTTACGCTACCGAGGCTACGCAATTGAAGACCTTTGCGAGCATTCGAATTTTTTAGAAACATCATACCTATTAATCAACGGAGAGTTACCTTCCATTGAGCAGTCGGCAGATTTTGAACATAGCATCACCCACCACTCGATGCTTCGTGAAGATATTAAAAAATATTGGGATGCTTGGCCCCATTCGGCCCACCCAATGGCAACCTTATCCTCTGTAGTAAGCGCCCTTTCTACCTTTTACGAAGATAGCGCCGATCCCTGGTCGCCAAAAGAGGTGGAAATCACTATCCACCGTTTGATAGCGAAGATGCCAACCATTGCGGCTTTTGCCTACAAGAAAAGCGTTGGTCAGCCTAAGATGTACCCAAATAATAGACTGAGCTATTCTGCCAACTTTTTGCAGATGATGTTTTCTATGCCTACAGAAGACTATGAAGTTGACCCTATTATTGAAAGAGCCTTGGATCAACTATTACTGTTACATATGGACCATGAGCAAAACTGTTCTACCTCCACAGTGAGAATGGTAGGTTCTAGTCATGCAAACCTATTTGCCTCGGTTGCAGCTGGTGTTTGTGCGCTTTGGGGCCCACTCCACGGTGGCGCTAACCAAGCAGTGTTGGAAATGTTATCTAACATTCACGCAGAAGGCGGTGGCATCCAGAAATATATTGATAAAGCGAAAGATAAAAACGACCCCTTTAAACTCTTTGGTTTTGGTCACAGAGTTTACAAGAACTTTGATCCTAGGGCGACGATCATTAAAAAATTAGTGGATCAAGTTTTAGAGAAATTGGGTGTGAATGACCCTTTAGTGGCTCTTGCTAAAGAACTTGAAGAAAAGGTCTTGGCCGATTCTTATTTTGCAGAAAGAAAACTCTACCCCAATGTAGACTTCTATTCTGGCGTACTTTACAAAGCGATGGGGTTCCCTCCTAAGTTTTTCACAGTGCTTTTTGCCATTGGCAGACTGCCTGGCTGGATTGCCCATTGGAAGGAAATGATCGAAAATCCAGATACAAAAATCGGCCGCCCAAGGCAGATTTACACTGGGGCCAACGCACGTAGCTACAAGCCGATTAGTAAACGCTAAGCGAATTATTCAATGGTTAGAGCCCAATGTTTGGGGCTCTAACTTTGAGTACTTAGGTTACGAACTCTAGGGCTGCAACTTTGACTTTCAGAGTAAAGAGCTGGGTTTTAGATTTTTGGCTAGGCTTGAGGCCAACCCTTAGAATCAAGGTCAGGCTTCAGGTCCGTTTTGTGATTTAAGATTTTATGCCAGGCTTCGAACCTAGAAGTCCAAGGCATATTTAAGGCATAAGTTTAGTCTTATAACCTTTTTCCTACCCCCTTTTTATCTCCCGACTTAACTATTCCCCTGCCAGCTTCAGCCTGCAAGTTAAGCACGATCGGCAATAATCTTAGCGATCAAATCAAAAGGTTGACCCAAATCCACAGGTTTAAGCAAGACATGGCACAATTCATTTGGGTAATCTCCAAATTCAACTTTGCCGCCTTCACTCAACACAATTACGAAAGGCCTTTCTTCTTTAATGGCTCGGATACTGCTAAGAAAATTAGAGAGATCAACTCCCCTACCCTTTCCATTTACCAACACACAATCAAAGGACATTTTCATATTTTTGGCATCAAGTAATTTTGTTGTGCCCTCATTAAAATCACCACACATTTGCACTCGAGCACCGTGATAAGCAAGGCGTTTCTGGAGCACCTTTCTTTGGATTTCATTGTGGTCAATGAGCAAAGCATAAAGATTTCCCAAACTCTTTTCCAATCCAATGTGACCAATTTCTTCACTTTGGCGACCAACAAAGGTTGTAAAGGCGATAGAACTCCACTCACCAGCAATGGAGTTTATGGAAACCTGTGCATTCATTAGGTGCGCTAATTCCTTTACATAACTTAAAGTCAAACCCAGTTTTTTATCTTCCCGCTTGATCACAGTGCGGTCGTCTTGGCGAATTTGTGTCATCAAAGCTTGGCTTAGACTTGGCGGGATACCACAGCCTGAGTCCCGAACGAGGAACATCAATTGGGCTTGGTAAAGATCACTTTGGTAGCATTTCACCTCCAAATAAATTTCACCTTCTTCTACGTATCTTGCGCTATTATCAATGAGCAGTAATAACATCTGGCTCAAATGAAAGGCATCACCAATCAGCTTTACGGGGACATCAGATTGGATGTTAGCCACAAGCTCAATTCCCTTAGAATATACCCGAGGGCTAGCTCGCCTTAAGACTTGGTCCACCAATTCATTCAGTAAAAAGGGGGCTTTCTCCAGTTCAACACTTCCGTCTTGCATTCGAGACAAAGAAAATAAACCTTCTAGGGTATCTTCAAGGGCGGCAGTCTGAATCATAATCCCTTCTGAAATTGACTCAGCATCAGGTTGCAAGGTTAGCTGCTTGCTCAATTCGTTGATCTTTGCCAGGGGTTCTAAAACGGTTAAGTTTTGGCCCACTAGCGGCTTTTTTGGCTCTAAAATCAAGCTACCCACGCCTAAATCAGGCGGCTTCACCTGCTCTAGTTTTTCTGTCGGCTTTAAAAGTTTATTGTCCTTTTCAGGATGACTGACCAGCACCACGATATAGGTGAGATGATCGACCAAAAATTCTTTCATATATAGGCGAATGGGCAACTGGGTACCATCTTTCCTCTTACCTATAACATCTTTGGTTCCGTCAAATGTTTGGGCCTTTGGGTTTTCCCTATAGGCCTCAAAAAAGTGTTTGTACTTGCTTTGGAAGGGCTCATTGAGAAAGATTTCAAAATTCATCCCGTGAACATCAGAGGGATTATAGCCAAAATTTACCGAGGCAGTATAGTTCATTATGCTTAACCTTCCCGTTTGATCGAGCAAAAATACCGACTGGGGTAGAATATCCAAGGCCCCTTTCATGCTGCCAATGGAAGTTGCAATTTTTTCTTCTGCCCATTTGGCTTCGATTAATCCACCAAGTTGTTTGGAAAGATTGCCCACCTTTTCCATCAGGTGTTCGTCGCATTCCACAGCATTTTCACCAAAAAATTCCAAGACCATCTTTACTTCACCTTGAGCAAAAACAGGCACGCCGATCGCCGACTTGACCCCAAAATTAATTTGATTTTTTGACTTGGTAAAGGTGCTGTCTAGGCTGATGTCTGGAATCCAAACATAGTTGGAATGGGTCAAAACTCGATCTGTCAGAGTGTGGCCTGTCATAAAGTTTTTGGATTCAGAATGTTCTTTAAACTTTGCGTGCTTCGCTTCATCTTGAAAATACCAAATATTCCCTGCGCCACCAACTCCGTGGGCATCGGGAACAAAAGCATGGCCGACAGGCCAATCTGCGTACTCGCAAATATTTCTTAAACTTTTCCAAACTAGATCTTCTACCCTATGGGACTCAAACCCCTCTTGGATTGAAGTTTCATAAAGCATACGCAAGCGATTTTGCCCTACAACAATCAGATCAGATTCCGCTTTCAACACCGCTTGGCGAAAGAGGTAAAAGCAAAAAAACACGGTTAATAGGCCTATGGCAATGGCGATGGCGAAGGGCAAAAATAAGACTTCAGCAGGGGTGAAGCTGGCAAGGCTGCGGTAGGTAACATCTAAGGTCAGGTCAAAAAGACGGATTTGCTTTTTAACCAAAAAAAGATTTTTTTCAGGTAACTCAGCAAAAGGAAAGAGTACCGAATCCCCTTGGCTCTCAACTGAGAAATCCATTCCAAAATTACCAAGACCGTTATCTCGGGCAAACTCAGTCAGCCACTGGTCTAGCTTCAACCGCCCAAGAATCAAATTTAAGGTGCTGTCAGTAAATTTTTTCGAATAGGCAAAAATTAAATAATTTTTACTCCACTCTCCCCCATTTTTTAAACTTGGGGCCCAAGTTTTTCTACCACCATCTTTTGCCAAAAGCATTAAGCCTAAGCTAGGCTCATCTAGGCTTTGCAGATCTAACCCTATAAAATCAAAATCTTTCAGACTCCAAAGGACAGGCATAAAAAATTCGGCATCTGCTTTAGCTTCAGGATGAAAATGGAAGTCTTTGTCTTTTCGTTTTTCTCTTAAAAGCCGTTTGAGTTCTTTTTTATTTTGCAGCTCGGCGTAAAGCCACCCAAATTGCCAGTCAAAGCTTTGGGGGATCACCTTAGAAAAATCTAACCTTTTGCCCGAAGTTAAAAGCTCCATCAGCGCCGCTTCTTTCTCTAGCTTTTTAAGGGCCAGTTTCATTTGGTTTTGGTGCTGAGTGCTGATCGCCTCAAAGCGGCTTTCTTCAAGGACAAGAATTTTTTCTTTGGTAAGGAAAAAAGCTCCTCCACTTAAGCCCAATCCGAAAACGAAAATAATGATGATTGGTAAGGTTCTTTTTCCCATTTTATTCCTTTAACACCAGCGTTGCCACCAGCGAAGAACTAGGTCTTTTTCTAGTTCAACAAATTTTTCTCGAGCCATTTTTTTTTCTTTAAAACCTTTCCTAATGTAATGAAGCTTCGCTAACCACTCAAGGTGCGTCTCGCAGTGAGACCATCCTTTGTCTTTTTTTTGCACAAGAATATCATAATCATCCTCGGTTATTTCTACTGGATGCAAAGGTGACAGTGTAGTTAAATTAATCATGACTTTTATTCATTACAAAAGATGACAAAACCTTCTCAAAATACTATATTCAAAGAAACTCAAGGCTCTTTGCATGATTGAAAACTTACATTTTTCTAATCTGGACCAAATTCTACCAGGATGGTTTCTCTTAAATCTCGAACACGAGATCACCCACTGGAGTGAAGCCGCTGCAAGAACCCTTGGATACAAAGAAGAAGATGTATTAAATCAACATTTTATCAATCTCCTCCCTGACTACCGAGACGACCGAGAAAATTTCTTAGTCCATTTGCAAGGTAGTAACCCCAGCTCTAGCATCATCCACCATCAAGTTAAATTAAAACAAAAAAGCGGTGTCATCGTTGAAGCTCTACTCTCTCTTTATCCTATAACTCAGGAGGAAAAAAAATACAAACTTATTACCATTGAAAAGGTCACGGAAATTACCGAACTTCTTCAATACACCAACAACAAAAAATCACAGATATTAGACCAATACAATCTCTTTCAAATCTGCCAAAACGACCTTGAGATGAAGGATATATTTGATGCTATTTTGGTTTCAGTCACTTCTGGGCAGGGTTTAAAATTCAACCGGGCTTTTTTATTTTTAGTAGACACCCATGAGAAAAAATTAAAAGGAATCCAGGCCATCGGGCCTAGTTCCAAAGAAAGAGCAGGGGAGATCTACCATAGGTTACAGGCAGAAGGTCCGAGTACTTTGAGCGAAATGATTCGGCTTTTCACCCAAGAAAAGTCTTCTCACCAAGATCAAGTCAATGATTTAGTTCGTTCCATGCAAATTAATTTGCAAGACATTAATCATATCTTAATAAAAACCCTATACCAAAGAAAGTATATTGAGTTTAAGCATGAACCTGGGCGGGAGCCTCATGAGTCTTACAAGTGGTTAGCCGATAAGCTAAACAGTGAAAACATGTTGATCATGCCCCTCGTTTGGCATGGCCGCTCAGTAGGCCTGTTGATCGCTGACAACGTGATCACCGAAACTAAAATTAGTGACCAAGACATTAAAAGTTTCATTGATTTTGCTGAGGTCGCTAGTAGCGTGATCATTTCAGTGCGTATTTTAAGCAGGCTAGAGCAGAGTATAACAGCGGGCGATGAGGCAAACATAAAACTTAAAGAAAGCCAGAATAAACTTTTAGAGCAAGAAAAACTGGCTGCCAAAGGTCAACTTCTAAACCAAATGGCGCACGAAGTTCGCGGGCCTTTAGCCACGATTGGCGGGTTTGCTTCACGCATCTACAAAAAACTGGAGCCAACAAATCCCCATTATAAAAACATGGGCCATATTGTAGAAACGGCCCTTACCTTAGAAAAGGTATTGACCAGTATTTTAGATCAAGCCTTAGGCAAGGCCCCAGAAAAGAGAAATTTTTCAGACACAGCCAAGGTGATCAATAAAATTACTAGCCTTTTAGGCGAAGAGATTACCGATAGAAAGATTTCAGTGAATTTAAACATCCAAGGTGACTTGCCTCTAATTGCAGTTCCTGATCACCATCTTTTTGAAATCTTAAATAATTTAATCAAAAATGCCATTGAAGCTTTAGAAGAAGAAGGGTTACTCTTAATTGTGGCAAAAAAAACGAGTGACCATATTTCTATTGCTATCCAAGATACTGGGCCCGGAATTTCACAAGCAGACGAAGACAAACTTTATACACCATACTTTTCCACCAAAAATAAAGGAACAGGTTTAGGTTTAGTGATTGTAAAAAAGCTTGTTGCCGAATATTCAGGGGAACTGCAATACAACACCCGCCTTGGAAAAGGGACCACATTTAGTGTACATTTACCCATCTACCATCAACAATAACGAAGCAGGAGCTAAAAAAATGAGCCAGAAAATTTTAGTCATTGATGACCATGAAGTAATGAGAGACTTGCTCCAGGAGGAGTTGCAAGAAAGTGGTTACGACGTTGTGACGGCGGAAAGCTGCTTTGATGGGCTAAATATCCTAAAAGAGCAGGAATTTAAACTTGTTATATTAGACATCCGCATGCCAGGTATGGACGGGATTGAAGCCCTAGAGAAAATTATCAATGCAAATCGAGGATTACCCGTAATTATCCATTCTGCATTTTCACATTACAAAGAAAACTATTTAACTTGGAGCGCAGCAGATTATATAGTAAAGAGTGGTGATTTACAGCCACTTAAAGACTCAATTGCCCAGCACATTCGTTAGGAGAATAAATGAACATCCATGGCAAGAATATATTAACTTTTGTTTTAGCAGGCGGAAAAGGCAGCAGGCTCTATCCTTTAACCCGAGACAGGTCCAAACCGGCCGTCCCCTTTGCTGCTCGTTTTAGGATTATTGATTATGTGCTATCCAGTTGTATCAACTCTGGCCTAAGACACATTTATGTACTGACTCAATTTAAATCTTTATCCCTTGAAAGCCACTTGCGCTTAGGCTGGAATTTCCTTGCAAACGAATTGGGTGAGTTTGTTACAGCTGTGCCCGCCCAGCAAAGAATTAGTGAGGCCTGGTACTCTGGAACAGCCGATGCCATATTTCAGAATTTACACTTGCTTGAAGACCACAGACCAGAACATGTATTTATTTTAAGTGGAGACCATATTTACAACATGGATTTTAACGAGATGTATGACCAGCATATTAAAAGTGGTGCTGACTTAACTCTATCTGTAATGCCCATCAAAAAGAAAGAGGCCCACGAATTTGGGGTCCTTACAACAGATGAAAATGGTTCAGTAACCAGCTTCATAGAAAAGCCACAAGACCCAAGTACAATACCAGGTGAAGGTGATGATTGCTTTATAAATATGGGGGTATACCTCTTTAAAACAGATTCTTTGGTCCGTGAACTAGCAGCTGATGCTCGTGAGAAAACAGACCATGATTTTGGCAAAAACATCATTCCCAACATGCTAAGCAAAATGAAGGTGCAATCTTTTGATTTCACAGCCAGCAAGTTTGGAGACTACTGGAAAGATGTGGGGACCATCCGCAGCTATTATGATGCCAACATGGACTACCTTAAAAAGGTCCATGCCCAAAGCAACAAAGCTGAAACTTGGCCACTTCGGACATTAGGCGAACAGCTACCTAGTGCTTACCTCGGAGGCGCAGAAATTAGAGTTAGCAATTCCACTATTGGCAGCGCCTCTCGTATTACTGATTCCACCATTAAAAATTCTTTGATTGGCAGAAATGTAACCATTGGTGAAGGTTGCGACATTCAAGATTCTATTGTTTGTTCTGGGGTAAAAATCGGGAAAAACTGTAAAATCAAAAACACCATCATTGATCATAGGGCCAAAATCAGCGACGATAAAACCATTGGTTACAATCTTGAAGAAGATAAAAAGAATCTTTTTATTGCCGATGGTCTAGTCATTTTACCTAAGCAGTTTGAATATTAAAGCATGGGCATAAAAAGTGATGCTGCCTTAGAGGAACACAAAAGACTATTGCGAAACAGGCTGGGCCTAATTGCGACACTGGTGATTATAATCATTAGTCTTTTGCTGATGAATCTCTACCAGCAAGAGGTCTTAAATTGGTCTAAAATTGATTCCAACTTGGGTATCTTTTTTCTGATTAACTTAAATGTCGTTCTCCTCTTATTGGCCATATTACTGGTTTTGCGAAACCTCATAAAATTGATTTATGAGGTCAGAGCCAAGCAGGTAGGATTCCGCCTTAAATTTAAGCTGACTTTAGCTTTTATTTTAGTTAGCGCCTTGCCTATGGTTATGTTTTTTTTCATTGCCAATGGTTTCCTGCAATCATCCATGGATTTTTGGTTCCAAGGGCAATTTAATAACAGCCTCCGCCACGCAGATGCGACAATCCAACAACTGATCAACAATGAAAATCGTCGCATAAAAAAAACAGCTCTGATCATATCTAGGGGCATATCCTCAAAAGGAAAGATTACGCCGAAGCTTCTGCAAACATACACAAGAAACTTCCAACTAGATGGCATTGCCCTTTATCAAAAAAACCAAAAAGCAAAATTTGCATATTTCCCAAAAGAACAAACAAAAAAGGTTTGGTTTGAGGTGCGGTCCCCTTTGCCCGTGGCAGCATTCTTCCCTGAGCCTATCATTTTACAAGAGAATCTTGGGCTATATCACTTCCAGAGGGTTATTTTTCCTATTAAAAAACAAAAGGAGTTGGCTTACCTCGAAATATTATTCACCCAGAGCCTAACCGAATTTGAAAAGATTAAAAAGGCGCAACAATCTTTAGAAGACCATAGAAATCTAATCTTGTTAGAAGACCCCATTCGAACTAATTTTACTACGTACCTGCTTCTATTTAGCCTCCTGATCATTTTTTCCAGTATCTGGTTTGGCTACTATCTTGCGAGGTCAATTGTTGACCCTTTAGAAATTTTAGTGGATGGAACCAAACGTATTAGCCGCGGGGAATTGGATTTTCAAATTGACTTAGAGAGTGGGGACGAGATTGGAATGCTACTGGAATCTTTCAACTCTATGACCACCCAACTCCAACAAAATAGAAAAAAGCTTGCCCAGTCACAAGAAGAATTGGTTGCTTCCAACAGAAATTTGGAAGAAAGAAATATCTTTGTGGAATTGGTCTTACAGAATATCCAGTCAGGTATCTTTTTTATTGATGTTTCAGGCTATATCAAGGGAATCAACCCCCATATGATCCAGTTATCCAAGATCAAGCACAAACAAATTATTGGCAAACATTACAAATCCATTCTTTCGAAAGACGAATTGGAGGTTTTTGAAGTTTTAAATGAACAATTGACAACAAAAAACCTGACTCATGTTTCCACAGAGGCCCATGTTTCAGTAAACAAAAAGCCCATGCATTTTAACATGCAACTATACCAACTCACTAGCCCCACCTCAGACCCTATTGGGCGGCTTTTGGTTGTAAATGATTTAACAGAATTAGACCGTCTGACCCGAGCAAGAGCATGGCGTGAAGTAGCCCGCAGAATAGCACACGAAATAAAAAACCCACTGACCCCTATCCAACTTTCGGCCCAAAGGATACGCCGTAAGTATTTGAAAGAGGAGCGAGAAGAAGGCGACTTGTTAGATAGCTGCACCGAGACCATCATCAATGAGGTCAACCATCTTAAAAATATGGTGAACGAGTTTAGTAAGTTTGCCAGATTACCTGAAATTAAACCCACCCCAGGGGATATCAACCAGATTATCCAAGAGGTGCACCAGCTTTTTGCCACAGGCCTCCCTAAAAACTTAACCGCCACCCTTAATTTGGCACCAGATTTACCTCAGGCCCAGTTGGATAGAGAGCAGATGAAGCGTGTTTTCACCAATTTGATCGACAATGCTATTGCCGCAATGGGTTTTGAAATGGGGGTTTTAACTATCACCAGTAAGTTTTTAAAAAATCTCAAAACCATTGCTATTGAAATCACAGATACAGGTGGAGGCATCCCTGTGGAGATTTTAAAACGAATTTTTGACCCTTATGTTACCACAAAAAAAGAGGGAACTGGATTGGGCCTTGCCATCGTGCAGCAGATCATTGAAGATCACGGAGGCTTTATCCGCATGGAAAACATTGACGATGGCACCCAAAAGGGCGCAAAATGCATCATTGAGCTACCCGTTTAAATAAGAAAAATTATGATTGAAACCATTCTGATCGTTGATGACGAAACCAGCATTTGCGACAGCTTACAAGAGATCCTAGCCGATGAAGGCTATAAGACGGTCACAACCCACAGCGCCGAAGAAACACAATTACTCTTTAGTCAAAATGAAACGACCTTTTCAGCAGCCCTTATTGACATTTGGATGCCTGGGATGGATGGGTTAACCCTATTAGACTGGCTTAAATCAAGGGAAGAGGAATTCCCTATCATTATGATGAGTGGTCATGGCAACATCGAAACTGCTGTTAAAGCTACTAAAAAAGGGGCTTATGACTTTATTGAAAAGCCTCTCTCGTTAGAGAAACTTCTGATTACCTTAAAGCACGCCTTAAAAGAAAAAGCTCTAGAAGAAGAAAACCGCCAGCTAAAGTTGCAGACTATGGTGGACTCAGCTGAAATTATTGGCTCTTCTACGGCTATCAAAAAGGTACTCGAAGAGATCAACCAAGCGGCACCGACAGACGGATGGGTTTTAATTCAGGGGGATAATGGCACAGGCAAGGAACTAGTCGCCAAACAAATTCATCTCCAAAGTAAACGGCAAGGCGAGCCTTTTGTGGCCATCAACTGCGCCGCCATACCCGATGAAATGATTGAATCAGAACTTTTTGGTTACGAAAAAGGAGCCTTTGTTGGCGCTACTCGCTCAAAACTTGGAAAATTTGCGCAAGCCCAGGGGGGAACACTGTTTCTCGATGAAATTGGGGATATGAGCATAAAAACTCAGGCAAAAATTTTAAGAGTTTTACAAGAGTTGCAATACGAAAGCCTCGGAAGCAACCAAACCCATGAGGTGGATTTAAGAATCATTGCTGCAACCAACAAGGACTTAGAAAGTGAAATTGTTGCAGGGAAATTTAGAGAAGATCTTTTTTACAGATTAAATGTCATTCCAATTGAGATTCCCCCTTTAAAAACCAGAACCGAAGATATTGAGGTTCTATCTGATCACTTCTTAACGCAACTGAGTAAATCCTTGGGATTGGCCAAAAAACAATTTAGTTCAGAGGCCTTGGACTGTTTGGTCCAATACCATTGGCCAGGAAATGTAAGGGAACTCAAAAATATTGTTGAGAGAATGGTCATCATGGTAAAGGGGAACCTGATCCATTTAGAAAATGTTCCGCCGGTTGTTAGAATGGCTAACAGCGAGGTCTTACAGCTGGGCAACCTACCCCCTGAACTAGAAAGTGCTATTGTTGCTTTTGAGGGGCAATTTATTAAAGAATCTTTGAAAAAAAACTCATGGAATCTCGATAAAACGGCCACCCAACTAAAAATCAATAGAAATGAACTAGAAACAAAAATAAATACCTTTAGTATTTCTGTGCCGACACTACAATAGTCGTTTTATAACAGAATACTAGAGAACCAATGTGAGTGCCTATTTTTTTTAATGGGCAATTTAAAATTAGACTGATATAAATAAACACTATGCTTTTAACCCATTCTAGATACAGCCCCCAAAAATGTTAAAAGGCTTTTTAAGAAGTAAAGAAGACCAAGTAAAAGAGCAGGTGGATCAACACCTGTCTGACGGCATGAGAATGCTCACAGAAAAGTTTTACAACGGAGCTTTGATTGAGTTCGATAAGGCCATGAAACTCAATAAGGAGGAGGTATACCCTCGCCTTAAAAATGAGTTAGGCAACTTTGCTAATGGCGGCAACCTTGAAAGTGCTCTTTCTATCGGCCTAAATTTGATCAAAATCGATAATTCTGATTTTGAACTTGCCAATAAACTTGGTAACTACGCCCGTGAATTAGAAAACTACCAACAAGCCGAAGGGTTGTACAAACTAGCCTTAAAGGCAAAAAAGAACTACGAACCTGCCTTTTACAACCTCGCTGCTTGCATGGCCAGAGTTGATAAGTATGATGATGCTGTATCTAGTTGTTTGGATGTTTTTGAATCTGTTACCGACTACAAATACCCGGATATGGTTGGGCCAGATAATATGCTAGAGTTGATGGGCCAAGATATTGAAGCTAAGAAAGAAATTCAAATCAATGAAAAAATCCAAGAGTTACAGCTTAGCAAAGAAGAAAAACTGAACGAAGGGGCTACAGTTGAAGCTGCTGGACTTGATCTTGATATTAAAAAATTAAGAAAAGAGCCGCTTTCGGCACAAACGAATGACTTTATTGATGCTTTCCAACGTCTGATTGAAAACGACGCCATGAACGCCAATAACCACATGTATAACTTAGCTCTGTACTGCGTGCAAAATGCTAAATACGACATAGCTTCAGATGCACTCAATCGTCTTTCTCTAGGCGATTTTGACTACAAAGTATTGATCCAAAACATCATATTAGCTAAAACAGGTAAGCTTGAAGATGCCATTAAAGACATGTCTCGCCTACTTGGAGAAAATGAGTTCAACCGCTTTAACAACGTTAACCTTGGACTGATGTACCGTAAGGCTGGCAAAAAGTTTTTGGCGACAAAATATCTTATCAAAACGGCTAGTTTACTCGAAAAATCAGGCGGTATTTATAGTATGAAAGAATTGGTGAAGCTTGCTCACCAAGCCTTTGACGAAGGCAATATGAAAAAGGCCTTAAACTACTATAAAATTGCTTGTACAGAAAACCCAGACGCTATGCTGTGGCTTAGAATGGGGCAAGTTTACCAAGAGACAAAAAAATGGGACGAGGCTTCTAGGTGCTACAAAAGCCTGTTAGAGCAAGATCCTAACAACAAAGACGCAACTCAAAAGATTAAAGAAGTACACGATTATTTCTTTCATAAAGCCGAAGAACTAATCCAAGGTATGAAGTTCAAGCCTGCTGCCGACTACATCCACAAAGCATTAGGTATCAAGCGTTTCCCTGAAACTGTTAAAAAAGCGGCTTCCATTTATGGGCAGCTAAAACAAGCAGATAAAGAAGAAGAGTACTTAGATGAGTACCGCGCAATGATGGACGAGGTGAAAAATGCAGAAACAGAAGCTGAACGACAGAAGTTGATTGCTGAAGCTAAAGTTTGCATGAAAACGAAGAACTACATGAAGGCAATCCAACTTCTAGAAAGTGCGCTACGCATGAAGGTCGACAAGCAAATTTTTATGCAGCTTGCTGGGATCTACAAGGGCCTTAAAAAGATGGAAGACTTAACAAGCTTGATTTCCCGCTGGGAAAAAATGGTTGAGCATGAAGAGAAGATGAGAAAATTTGAGAAGGAAAAGGAAAGAGAATAAATTTTCCTACTTTTAAAATTAAAAAACCCGTAAGGAAAGATCTTTCCTTACGGGTTTTTTAATTTTAAAA
>JASJGK010000045.1:0-5878 GCA_033791585.1 SAR324 cluster bacterium
ATGTACCATGCTGAACTTGCTCGTGTACTAGGGCAGCAATGTGGTGATATAGGTGAATTAACATCAGGGAAAAGCTGCATAAAGAAAGATAGCGAAGCCTGGACTCAGGCAGTACTGTTTATCAATATGTACCACCAATTATTTGATTATTTTGCAGGTGACGGTGTTGCCATGTATCACTGGATGCGGGCACACAACAAACAGTTAAACGGCACACCGCATTTCCTCATTGTTGATGACAATAAGTTACAGGCCATTCTTCTTACGGTTGGGATTTAGCCCCTAGAGTTGCTTTGGCCTTGGGTGCGGCCCAATTTTCAGAAGTTGTTGCCGTTAACGAGGGACTGCTCGAATTAGGTTGTTACAACGCCAAATTGCGGCGGACTGTTGCTGCAACTGGCGATAAAAAAGTGATAACCATCCAAGGTGGTGCCTTTAATGCGGAAGCCCCTAGTGGTAGCCCCGAAGTTGCTCAATTGAGCGGCGAAGCCTCTGGCAACTTGACCTTCACAGGTTATGAAGCTGCCGAAGCCAAAGAGTTAGACCTCACCAAATCAGAAATTATCGTTTCTGCAGGAAGAGGAATTGGCAAAAAAGAAAATATTGATGTGGTCAAGGCCTTGGCAGAAGCTTTAGGTGGTGATTTAGGTGCATCTCGGCCAGTTGTGGATTCAGAGTGGATAGAGCATTCTCACCAAGTGGGCACAACGGGCCAAACAGTAACACCTAAACTTTATGTGGCTTGCGGCATCTCTGGTGCCATCCAACATTTGGCAGGCATGAAAAATTCAGAGTTTATTGTGGCTATCAACAAGGATAAAGACGCGCCCATTGGGGAAGTGGCAGATGTATTCTGCGTTGCTGATTTACTTCAACTGGCCCCTGTTCTAACTGCTAAGCTTAAAGCTTAGACTTGAGGGGAACCATATGAAGACTAACTTTACAGAAGTTACAGGCGGTTAATCGCGAAGCGATTAAGTAATGAAAACATTTATGTTTTCCATATAAAAGAAGCGATGCTTTCCCCTTAAAGGAACGTGGGCAAACAAACCAGCAAGTTACGAGCTGGTTGTTTGCGAGGTATTTGTTGTATTTAGATTTAAGCGAAGCGATGCTTTCCCCTTAAAGGGTCGTGGGCAAACAAACCAGCAAGTTACGAGCTGGTTGCTTGCGAGGTATTTGTTGTATTTAGATTTAAGCGAAGCGAAGCTTACCCCTTAAAGGAACGTGGGCAAACAAACCAGCAAGTTACGAGCTGGTTGTTTGCGAGGTATTTGTTGCTTTTAGATTTAAGCGAAGCGAAGCTTACCCCTTAAAGGAACGTGGGCAAACAAACCAGCAAGTTACGAGCTGGTTGTTTGCGAGGTATTTGTTGTATTTAGATTTAAGCGAAGCGATTAAGTAATGAAAACATTCATGTTTTCCAAATAAAGAGTATAAAAAAATGAAAACTAAATTTACAGAACTCACAGGGGTGAAGTATCCAGTCATGTCAGGCGGCATGATGTGGGTCTCAACAAAAGAACTGGTTTCAGCCGTGGCTAACGCTGGTGGTTTTGGGGTCATGACAGGTTTAAGCTTTGGGACACCAGACTTAATGGTCGATGAAATTCGTAAACTAAGAAAAATGACCGACAATCCCTTTGGGATCAACATTACCTTCTTGCCCACTTTAAAACCTGTTCCTTATGGTGATTTTGTTGATGCAGCGCTTGCCGAAGGCATTCGCATCTTTGAAACGGCAGGGCGTAGCCCAGAGGATGTGATGCCAGCTCTAAAAGCCGCAAATGCAAAGGTGATTCACAAATGCACCAGCCTGAAGCATGCCCTAAAGGCGCAGGCGCTAGGGGTGGATATGGTTAGCGTTGATGGTTTTGAATGTGCTGGGCACCCTGGTGAAGATGATGTGACAAGCCTTGTTTTGCTGCCCATAGTGGCTGAAGCCTTGGATATTCCCGTAATCGCCTCAGGTGGTTTTGGTGATGGCCGTGGCCTTGTGGCAGCGATGGCCTTAGGGGCCGAAGGAATTAACATGGGCACAAGGTTTTTAGCAACAAAAGAGGCACCTGTTCATGAAAACATTAAAAATAATCTCGTAAATACCTCGGAAAAGGACACAAAATTAATCTTGCGGACCTTAAAAAATACAGCTCGAGTTTTAAGTAATAAAACCTCAAACTTAGTGGTTTCTATGGAAGCCGAGGGTAAGGGCATCATGGATTTAGCCCCTCATTTGAGTGGCCTCAAAGGCAAAGTTGCCTTAGAAACTGGGGACTTAGAGAATGCAATATTAACGGCAGGCCAGGTTGCAGGTTTGATTCACGACATTCCCTCTGTACAAGAATTAATAGAAACTATTGTAGCTGATGCCAAGAGGATCATCAACAATAGACTGCCTTCCATGGTATAAATTAGCAAAATCATCTATTTCACCCCTTGCCAAAACAAAAAAGGCAAGATAAAGTGTGTGATTAGCTCAAACAGCAACGATTATCAGGAGAGCCTCAAATGGCCAAGCAATGTGATATTTGTGGAAAAAAACCACAAAGTGGAAATAACGTGAGTCACGCCCACAACAAAACTAGAAAACGCTGGTTACCCAATTTACAGACAGTAAGAGTAGTAAAGAGTAACGGTAATAAAGAGAAGAGAACCGTTTGTACTTCTTGCATTAAAACTGGCGTTACTGCCAGCTAAGTAACCCCAAGTAGAAAGGGACTATGAAGTTTGTAAATAAAAACGACATTGATTTAAATTCACTGAGCATCAGCCCCAGTGAAGCCGTAGCAAAAAGAAGGGAGCAAATGCCCCCTATATTTTTGGATGTCAGGAGCACTGAGGACTATAAAGTAGTCCACATGGCTGGCTCAACTTTGATCCCCTTTGAGTTTTTAGAAGAGCATCTCTATCAACTTCCTCCCTTTGCTCATATTATTGTGATCGGTGGTGAAAACGATGAGGCAACTTTAGAAGCTGTGACAACCTTAAAAGATAACGGCTTTAACGAGTTAAGTTATATTGAAGGCGGTGTTACTAAAATTTTAGAAGCTATCAAAGCCGACCCAAGTGAAGTCTTTTTGGCTGATCTCCCCAAAGACCAGTGGTCTGAGAAGATTGAAGAAGCTTTAACAAATAAAGTAAGGCCTGCTCTTGCTAGTGATGGCGGTGGCTTGAAGGTTTTAAAGATCCAAGACGATAAACTATATATCCAGTACGAAGGTGCATGCTCAGGCTGCTCTAGTAGTACCGCTGGCACACTCCGCTTTATCCAAAGCGCACTTAGAGTTGCCTTGAATCACGATATTGAAGTTATAACATCATAAATGAAGTTATAGCGTCTAATGGAAGCAATAATTTCCTAAGTGTGGCCTTCTGGCCCGCTAGTGGGTTTTCTTAAATGGAATTTCTTAGTTAGAATTTCTCTCATGGACTTTACCTGAATGGATTTTCCACAGCCTAAATTACTCGTTCTTTCCGCTCCCAGCGGAGCAGGAAAGAGCAGCATCTTTGAAAAGGTTCAACCCTTTTTCCCCAATAAATTACGCCATTCTATTTCTTTTACTACCAGAGCGCCTCGTGATGGTGAGGTTGATGGAGTTCATTATTTTTTTGTAGATATAAACCAGTTCAAAAAAGGCATAGCTACAAATGACTTTATTGAGTGGGCAGAAGTCCACGGAAACTACTACGGAACCTCAAAAAGTCAAATTGAGTCTTACCTCGCCCAGAAACAATCGGTCATTTTAGATATTGATGTGCAAGGGGCATTGCAGTTAATGGAACTTTCTGGCTTGGACGCTGAATATATCTTTTTATCTCCGCCAAGCTTAAAAGAATTAGAAGCACGCTTACGCGGGCGAAAGACAGAAACAGAAGAAGATATTTTAGTCAGGCTTAGCGCCGCATCCCATGAAATGTCACTCAAACACCACTACTCACACCAATTGATCAATCAGGAATTAAGCCAAGCCTCCTTGGACTTTATTGCACTGGTTTTAAGCCTCAATGGGTTTGAAAAAATTTCAGGCAAGCAAACCTCTGGTTTAGCATTAGAGCTTAGCCCTGCACGAGAAATTTTTTCAGATACTACCTCAGATGCTAGTGAAAAATTAGAAAAACTATTACCCATCCTACAAAATTTATTTTAAGCTTAATAAATTCTAAATCCTATGTTAGTATGCTCCAATGTCTAACAACTAATATAGCTTATGATCCGAATCGAAAGTATAATCAGTGATTTTCAAGCCTACACCAAAGGCGTAATTGATTGCACCCCCATCCAAAAAGCCTATATTTTAGCTGTTAAGCATTTCTCTCAGGCTTTTCTCCCTGGCCAAGGCCGACTAGAGATGGCTTTAGACCGAGTGGGAACCTTGATTGAATTGGAAATGGATATCCAGTCCATCGTGGCCGCTTTACTGCTCGATGTGCACCGTATTGAAAAGGTAAGCAAGGCAGATTTAATTGATCAAATCGGCAAAGAAACCTTTGAACTAATTGAACAAACGGCAAGCATCATGGCCTTGAGCGAAAAGGCTGCCAAGCCCGATCAAGTTGCCGAATCTTTAAGGCAACTGGTCAGGGCTACAATCACTGACCTCAGAACCCTACTCTTAACCTTGGCTGCTAGAAAGGCCCAGTTGTTAGGTAAGGCAGGTTTACTCAAGCAAAGATTAAAAATCTTGAGCAAAGAGGCTTTAGAAATTTACTCACCTATCGCCGAGCGACTGGGTTTGAATCACCTAAGGGTGCAATTGGAAGATCTATCCTTTTCAATTCTCCACCCCAAAGAAGCAGAGGAAATCCAAACCTACTTAAAGCGTAACTTTGAGGCACAAGATAGCCTGCTTGGCCAATTTAAGAATACTGTTACAGAGAAACTAGCAAAATACCAACCTCCTGTAGTGATCAATAGTCGAATCAAACATGGCTATAGTCTTTTTAAAAAATCAAAAATGACCAAGGTAGACTACAACCATGTTCACGATCTTTTAGGGTTACGCATCTTGGTGGATTCGGTGGATACAGCCTACAAGGTTTTAGGGGTTTTAAATAATACCTTTCACCCAGTAAACGATCGTTATAAAAATTATATTTCTTTCCCTAAACCCAATGGTTACCAATCTTTGCATGCTTTTGTAATTGATGATTCGGGAACAGGTTTTGATGTGCAAATCAGAACACATGAAATGCATAGCATGGCCGAGATGGGCATTGCCAGCCACTGGTCTTATAAGGCCTCAGAGCTTGGTACGAGGGATAAAGAAAGCCTAAATTGGTTAGAAGATTTAAGTGGAAAATTAAAAGTTACTGAAGACCCACAAGAGGCCTTAGACCTTTTCTCACGTGAACTCTATACCGACCAAGTCTATGTTTTTACTCCCAAAGGTAAAATTTTAAAACTCCCCTTAGGGGCCTCAGTCATTGATTTTGCCTATGAAATTCATTCAGAAATTGGGGACCACTGCACTGGCGCACTGATCAACGGAGTTCATAAAAATTTACAAACCCCTTTGCACCAAGGGGACAAGATCGAAATCATCACAGCAGCCAACCAAGAACCAAAACCAGAATGGTTACTCTTAGCAAAAACCAACAAGGCACTAAACCATACTCGGGCATTTTTACGCAAAAGAGAGCACCAAGAAGCCCACGCTTTGGGACTGGAAATCTTTACTGAACAAATAAAATCCATGGGTCAGAACCAAAAGATTCTAGCTAACTCCGAGGCTTTTCAAGATTTTTTAAAAAAATCCAACCACAAAAACCTCGAAAATTATAAGTAGTACAAATATTATGAGTTTTACTATTTGAGGTAGGTTATTGAATCTGAATTTTCTCATCTTTTTAATAATTACGAAATTTTACATATTGAAAA
>JASJGK010000046.1:0-11973 GCA_033791585.1 SAR324 cluster bacterium
CCAATTGGTGATGGACACTTTGCTTCATAAGGAAAACCTTGCCAGTGTGGACATCTTAAAACCAGCAATAGCGAAAGTGATCGACTCAAAAATACTGGGAGAAGTTGAGCTTAAGGCAGGCTCAAAGGTATTTCATTTTGAAATTGCACCTGTAGCCGATAATAAATTAGCCCATCTTTATGGCAAAGAAATCAGCGATAAAAGAGCCTACCAAGACCAGTTAGCCTTGCAAGCGCAAATCATGGATTACATGCATGAAGGCGTTGCTTTAACCCGAATTTCTGATGGGGTGATTGTCTTTGCAAACCCTGTGTTTGAAGAAAATTTTGGTTATGAACCTGGGGAAATGATTGGTATGACTCCAGACAAATTGAATGCACCGACAATCCGTGAACCGAAGGAGATGGCCCAAGAGGTAATGACGGCATTATCAACCAAGGGCGTTTGGAAAGGGGAAGTTCATAACATTAAAAAAGATGGCAGCTATTTTTGGGGTGATTATAAATTGACCACCTTTGACCACCCTATCCACGGGCTGGTAGGGGTTGGTGTGACTAGTGACATTACAGAAACTAAAAAGGCCAAAGAGTCATTAATTCGGGCCAAGGATGAGGCACAACTTTATTTTGATATGGCAGGGACAATCCTAATTGTGATTAATACAGAGAACAAAGTAGAACTGATCAACCAAAAGGGATGCGAGGTATTAGGCTATAGTAAAAACGAAATCGTTGGTCTCAATTGGTTTGAGAACTTTATCCCCGAACGTTTTAGAGCCATGATGAAGTCTGTTTCTGAGCAGGTTTTACGTGGCGAAGTCGAGGCCTTCACTGAATTTGAAAATTTAATCTTAACTAAAAGTGGGGAGGAGCGACTGATCTCTTGGCATAATGCAGAACTTTTAGATGAACAAGGTAACGTCAGAGCTTCATTGAGTTCGGGTACTGATGTAACAGACCAAGAAGCCTATGCAACTGCACTGCAGGAAAGTGCCGACCGCCTAAAAGAGGCCCAACGAATTTCTAAAATTGGCAGCTGGAATTGGGATATTTTAAATAATAAACTCAACTGGTCTGATGAAATCTTTCGGGTTTTTGGTCATGAGCCTCAAGAGTTTGAAGTAAATTTTGATTCTTTTATCACTCGGGTACTGCCTGAGGATAGAGATAAAGTTACAGAGGCTGTGCAGGGGGCTTTAGAGGGTAAAGAATATGCCTTTACCCACAGGCTAGTTCGGCCCAGTGGAGAAGTCAGGGTCGTGCGTGCTAAGGGGGAGGTGGTTATTAATGCAGAAGGAGAACCCAGTCTGTTTAACGGCACAGTGCAAGACGTTACGGACCAAGCCCAAGCGAAAGACCAGATTGATTTGATGGTTGAAGTTTTTAGAAATACTTCTGAATCCATTGTTATAACAGATGAAAATAACAATATAATCCAGGCCAATAAGGCCTACGAAATGGTGACAGGTTATAGCCTCCAAGAAACCTTAGGGAAAAACCCAAAGGTACAAAAATCAGGCCGTCATGATAAGACTTTTTATAAAAAAATGTGGGAAAGAATCCTGACCAAAGGCAGCTGGGAGGGTGAAATTTGGGACCGTAGGAAGAATGGCGAGATCTACCCTAAATATCTTTCTATTTCTACCTTTGAAAACCAGACCTCTGGAAAGTTAAATTATGTGGGAATCTTTTCTGATATAACAGAAAAGAAAAGAGCCGAAGAAGAGCTAAAACAATTGGCTTACTACGATGCTTTGACAGGTCTTTCTAACCGTGGCTTTTTCCTTGAACGCCTAAATGATGCATTAGCCCAGTGCAAACGTAAAAAAGGAAAATTGGCTTTGCTATTTTTAGATCTTGATAATTTTAAAGGCATCAATGATTCAATGGGGCACCAAACGGGCGACCAAATGTTGGTTCATGTGGCCAAGGTGCTGACAGAAATGGTCCGAGATACAGATATCATCGGCCGATTTGGTGGTGATGAATTTGTGATTGCTTTAACTGATGTTGGCAGCCCAGCAAAGGCAGACCATCTTGCCACGCAGTTGTGTAGTCGCCTTGCAGAAGGTTGCGAAATCGGAGGCGAGCAGGTTTTCTCAGGGGTCAGCGTGGGCATAAGTTTCTACCCCGACGATGGTGAAACCCCTGCCGAACTCTTGCGAAAAGGCGATACAGCCATGTATCACTCCAAAGGCAAGGGGAAGGGGCAAACTAGTTTCTATGATTCGAATATGGAAGAAAATGTTTCTAGGAAACATGCCATTGACCATGCCCTGCACTATGCCCTTGAAGAGCACCAGCTGTATTTAGCCTACCAACCCCAAGTGGATGCTCGCACAGGTGAAATATTAGGCTTAGAGGCGTTGATCCGATGGAATCACCCTGAATTGGGAAAAATTTCCCCCACGGAATTTATCCCCATTGCTGAAGAATCAGGTTTGATTTTGTCCATTGGCCAATGGGTATTAGAAGAGGCATGTAGACAAAATAAAGCTTGGCAGGTCATGGGATTAAAACCTGTGGTGATGTCGGTTAATTTTAGTGCTAGGCAATTTGGTCATGCTCAAATTATCCAGCAGATTTCAGGGGCTTTAGAGGCAACAGGTTTAGAGGCAAAATGGTTTAAAGCTGAAATTACAGAAGGGCTATTGATGGAAGATGTGGACCAGGCCATCGAAACCTTAAATATTCTAAAATCCATTGGGGTACGTTCTTCAATCGACGACTTTGGAACAGGTTATTCTTCTTTAAATTATTTGGCAAAGTTTCCTATATCTGACTTGAAAATCGACCGAGCCTTTGTGGACGGTATTTTAGATGATTCCAATATCGCTGATGCTGTGATTCGGTTGGCCCAAGGTATGGGGCTAGAAGTGATAGCTGAAGGTGCTGAGGATTCGGCGCAAGTGGAACGCCTAAAAGAATTAGGCTGCTTTTTTGTACAGGGATTTTACTTTTCAAGGCCTTTGAATTCCTTCGATGTACAGAAATTATTGGAAGTGGGAAGTATTTTTCCAAAGTAAAGCTGCAACTAATTATTGGGCTTTTAACTTTGGCCTTTTGTTGCTATTATTCAGAAAAATGAATATTACTAAATTTTTTAAAAAGGGTTATTCCATGGCACAAAATGATGAATTACGCTTTCCCGCCACGGGAATGCCAGATAAAGACTGGTGGCAAGCCCTTTGGCCCAACCCTTCCCAAGTTTTAAAGGAAGCAGGTATCACCCCTGACATGAAGGTTTTAGACCTTTGTTGTGGTGATGGTCATTTTACAGCTCCCCTTTGTGAACTTTTAAGTAAAGGTAGTTGTACTGCCCTTGATTTGGATGAGGCTTTGCTTGGCGAAACAGTTGCATCTTGCCGTAAATTTGATAACTTTCAAGTTTTAAAATGCGATGCTATGGAGCTTAGTAGCCAAATAAGCGAGCCAGTGGATTTTGTTTTTATAGCCAATACTTTTCACGGGATACCCGATAAACCAGCCTTTGCTCAGGAAGTTGCTAAAATTTTAAAGCCTGGAGGGAAATTTGCCATTGTTAATTGGCACCAAAAACCAAAAGAAGAAACCTTAGTTTTAGGTGTTGCCCGTGGCCCCAAAACAGAAATGCGCATGACCCCTGATTCTGTTACCGCCGTGGTTACTCCTGCTGGGTTTAAGCTAAAACAAATAGTGGATGTTGGTAAGTTTCACTATATAGTCACCTATAAAAAATCCTAAACTTTTACAATTTTCCCATTTCTAAACTTAGTTTGAGTAGCGAAGACCTTTAAACCAAAGGTGCTAAATTTTGAAACTCTTCCCATAATTCCTGAGCTACAGGCCCCAGCTTGACCCTTTTACCTTTAGCTAGAAAAGCTGAAACTAGGTGATCTTGGGGCATTTCTTTATACTCCATGGGGCAAAGATCACCCTTTGCCAATTCCTTTTCCACCATGTGGAGTGGCAATGTCCCCCAACCCATCCCCGCTAAAATAATCTCTTTTTTTGTCTGGGCATCGGTTACATCCCAGTGGCGACCACCTTCTAAAACTCCAAATTGATCTTTTGTTGGCTTTTCTGCGCTGTCTCTAATGATGACTTGTGGCTGGTTTAAAAGATCCGGTTCTGTGATTGTTTGTTGGCCAAAAAGGGGGGATTTTGGGCTAATCACCAGCTTCATAGAGAGGTCTAGAAGAGGAAAAAAGGTAACTTCTTGGCCGATCTTAGGCCAGACGACAAAGGCCAAATCAACCTCACCTGCCATTAACATTTCAATCCCACCTGAAAGGTATTTTGAAATTAATGTGATTTGGGTTTGCTGGTGTTTCTTCTCAAAATTCCTTAGTACTTTTAAGATAATTTGAAGAGGGATCATAGGGTCTATTACAATTTTCAATTCTGGTTCTGCTCCTGAACCAAAATATTGGCCTAAATTTTCGAATTCATCAGCTTGGTTTAGTAAAAACTGCGCCTTCTGCAAGAGCTTTTCACCAGCAGGGCTGATGGTCATACGGTATTGCTCTCTTGAAAAAAGTTGAGTTCCTAAGTTATCTTCAAGGTTTTTTAAGCCGACACTTAAGGTTGGCTGGGTCTTGTTTAAATACTTAGCAGCGGCGGCTAAGCTACCCAGTTTGGCAACTGTGACAAAAATTTTTATTTGGTCTAAAGTCATTAGGTTTTTTCTATGTAGTTTATCGGTTTAAAGTAATATTATTCTAATAAGTTTATAGCTAGCATGTAAATAGAAAAAACATTTGTAGTAAACATAAAACAAAGGACAAAATGTCAGGTCAAAATAAACCCTACGCAGTAGAAGTAAAAGCAGGCGAAACTAAGTATTTTTGTAAATGTGGCGAGAGTAAAACTATGCCCCACTGCGATGGTGCCCACGAAAGTACAGGTGTAGAACCTATGGTCGAAACTTTTGATAAGGATCAAACCGTATACATTTGCGGTTGCTTTAAATCGGGAACGAGACCCTTTTGCGATGGTGCCCACAAAAACGCCTAAGTCGAAGTTGCAAAGGTACTAAGAACAAACCCAAGGCAGTTGCTTTGGGTTTTTCTCCAAAATCTTGTTCTATATTTTAATTGAGGTAAGATATGATTCGTATCATAAATTTTAAGGATCTTTTTCTAAGTGATCTAGGTTGGTTGCAGAGTAAATTCCACTTTTCTTTTGCCGAATACCGCAACCCTGACAATCTTAATTTTGGGGTTCTGCGTGTGATGAATGATGACCAAGTGGCGCCTCACCAAGGATTTGGCCAGCACCCACATCGAGACATGGAAATTGTGACCTATGTGGTTAGCGGCACCTTAAGTCACCAAGATAGCATGAATAACAAAGAAACCTTAACTGCTGGGGATATCCAGTATATGTCGGCAGGCACGGGCATCACCCACTCTGAAATGAATGAGGGTAATGACTCTTCTCGGTTTTTGCAAATTTGGATTCTACCTGAGGCTAGAAATTTGACCCCCAATTACGGTTCTCATCGCTTTGAGGACTCTGAACGTTTGAACAAGTGGCTTCACCTCATTTCCCCCAGAGGTGCACTCGTTACCCCCAAAGGCGACCAAGTGTCTCCGTTAAAAAAACGGGGAGCAGAGCAGATTTCCCAAGATGCAAATTTTTATGTCACAGAGTTAGAAGGGGCTAAGAATGCTAGTTTTGAGGTTGAAGAGGGCAGACAAGTTTATTTAAAGCTAATAGAAGGGGAAGCTTTGCTTAACGGGCAAGCTTTAAAACATGGCGATGCAGCCGAGGTAATAGGCGAAAATGTTCTCCTTGAAACCGTTGCAGGTGCACATATTCTGCTCATTGAAATGGCTCAGGCTTAAGCCTTTTTTATGGCTGATTAATCTGCTCAGTAACAGCGCCTTGGTTAAGAAGCTTTTGTTGGATCATAAAAAATAAAGGAATTAAGAGTAATGTGATAAGGGTTGCAAACACAATTCCCACCCCTAAACTGATCGCCATAGGGACCAAAAACTTCGCTTGCCTAGAAGTTTCTAAAAGTAGCGGCATTAACCCAAAAAATGTGGTCACGGTCGTCATTAGGATCGGCCTTACTCGGCTTTGGGAGGCTTCAATCACAGCTTGGAACAAATCAATTTTTTGCAAAGGGTGGCGGTTAATAGCATCGAGTAGAATTAAAGAATCATTCACCACAACTCCACTTAACCCCACAAGCCCAAACATACTTAAAAAACTCAAAGGGTAGCCCAGTAACAAGTGACCAATTGCAGCACCTGCTATCCCAAAGGGAATGGCGGCCATAACAATCAGGGGCTGGAAGTAGCTTTTGAAAAAGACAGCAAGGAGGGCATAAATAAAAAATTGCGCGCCAAAAAAGCCATAGATTAGACCCTGCATTGACTTTGCCCGATCTTTACCACGCCCTGTCTTTTCGATTTTTAAGCCAGGGTATTTTGCCATGATTAAAGGCACCCATTTTTCCGCAATTTCATCTGTAATGGCGTCAGGTTCAGTGATCGAATCCATTATCTTCGCTGTCACCACCACCACTCTTTCTCTGTTTTCGCGTCGAATGGATGTGGGTTCAATTGCAAAGCTTAAACTGGCAGCTTCGCCCAAGGTAATTTCCCCTCCTTTGGCATTGCGAATACGTAATTTTTCTAAATTGGAAAGGTTGTTTCTTTCGCTTGCTGGGTAACGGACTACCACCTCCATGCTGGTTTTATCCTTAAGTAGATTTCCTACTTTAACTCCGTTAAAGGCAGCTCTTAGTGAATTGGCAAAGGTCTTTGGGGAGATCCCTAAATTGTTGGCTTCTGGGAGAAGAGAAAAGCGCAATTCAGATTTGCCTTCTTTTTCTGAATCGGCAATGTCTGTAACACCAGAAAAGTCACCAAAATACTCTTTGGTTTCAGCGATAGCGGCACTTAAAGTGTCTTGGTCGGCATGGGTCATAGCTAAGGAAATATCGTCACCAAAATGCATTCCGCGGCTTTTAAAACTCATGTTTTTCACCTCTGGCATATTGCCTATGGCCTTGCGCCAATTTCGACCCAAATCAAAGACACTTACATTTCTAGTATCGCCATCTTTAAGGCGTAATTTAACATTGACTGTAGAAGTTCCGCCTTGGGAATTGGCAACAAACTCGACATAAGTGTGTTCTAAACTATTCACACCATTGTCTGCTTTAGCATCTGCCTTAGCAATAAGGCCCTCACCTTTTTTTACGATGTCGACTAAGATACTTTTAGCTTTGTAGCCTGGGTATCCAGAGGGTAATTCTGCTGCAAATTGCACTTCATCAGACTCTATGGAAGGGAAAAACTGCATAGGTAAAAGCCCACTGACCACCAAGGAAACCGTTAACATTAAAGAGACAAGGGCGAGTGATAAGCTTGTCGCCTTATTATTTAAGGTCCAAACTAAGGTTTTTGTGTAGCGGCCTTTTGTGATACCATTTAGCCAAGAGTCGCAAAAATGGCGTAAATCTTCTAATGCTTTAAAAATAGGGTTATTTGAAGGTTTTACCTCTTTTGCTAAGTGGGCAGGAAGAATGATCAGAGCCTCTATCAATGAAATGGCTAAAACCGAAATAATGATAACAGGCACAGCAAACATAAAGCGGCCCATTCCCCCTTCGATCAGCGCTAGAGGCCCGAAGGCCAAACAGGTGGTTGCTACAGCAAAAAATACGGCAGGCCCCATTTCTTTAGCCCCTTCTGTGGCGGCTGACATGCGGTCCATGCCTTCTTCTATCTTTTGGAATACATTTTCCCCAACAACAATGGCATCATCCACCACAATCCCTAAGACTAAAATAAAGGCCATCATGGAAATCATATTAAGGGAAACATCGCCAAGAGGCATGAGCATTAAAGAGCCTGCAAAGGAAATGGGGATGCCTAGCATCACCCAAAAGGCCAAATGGATTTCTAAAAATAATGCCAAGACAACAAAAACCAGCGTTAGGCCCATCAAACCGTTTCTCATCAATAGATCAAACCTTTGGGAAAAAATCTCAGATCGATCTTCCCAAATGACCAGCTTTAAATCCCTTGGGAGGGTCAATTTGGCTTGGTCTAGGTAATCTTGGACTTGGTTTAAGGCTTGTTTGGGAGTAAATCCTTCTTTTTGATAAAGATTAAAAAAGATACTCTTATGGCCGTCAAACAAGACAAAGTTTTGGGTCTCAATGGATTTTTCTTCGATATTTGCAATATCACCAAGCAAAACCTTGGAACCTGTTTGGTCGCCTCGAACCACGATTTCAGAGAATTCTTTGGGTGTAGATTTTTTAGACAAACTCCGCAATAAAAGTTCGCCTTCTTTGGTTTGGATCGTTCCTGCTGGCAGATCGGTGCTTGATGCACCTACAATGGTTGCCAATTCCCTAAGAGTTAGGCCTTGGCGACTTAAAACCTCTGGACGCACCTCAATTGACATCTCTCTTGCGTAAAGACCTGAGGTTGTTACCCTTGATACAGCTGAAACTTTACCCAACTCGTCCATGATTCGCTTACCTACTTGATAGAGAGAGGCATCATCTACATCGCCTGAAAGGGCCAAAGACAAGACCTGTCTTTCTCGAATCACCTTGCTGACTGTGGGCACTTCAATATCAGGAGGAAAGTCCAAGATTTGACTCACGGCGTTTCTGGTCTCTTGCAAACGTTCGTCTAGGTCGACACCCTTTTCTAGGGTCAGGGTCAAAAGAGCTGTATTTTCCTTGGCGAGACACAGCATTTCCTCAATGCCTGTGAGATTATTAACCGCCTCCTCTAGAGGGATACAGAGGGAGTTGGCTACTTCGCTGGGCCCAGCCCCAGGGTAGACCACTGTAACTGTGATAATATCCAATTCAATAGTGGGGAAAACTTCCTGATCTAAGGTGGTGGCAGTAAAAAGGCCACCTATCACAATTACGAATAGGAGGACGTTTGCTGCTACTGGATTTTTTACCATCCATTCTATAATTTTCACTCTGCCCCCCTTGATTGGGCTGACTCTTCTGTTCTGGATGCAGGTTTTTCTTCTGAGTAAATTTTAATAGACATGCCTGAAATTGCAGCCTCTAAGGGAGAGGTTATAATCAAATCATCTGGGTTTAATCCCTCTTTGATTAGAGCAAATTCCTTTTCTTTACGGAGCACTTTAACTTCTCTGATATCCAATTTATCACGGTTTTTGGCAATCCAAACCTTGTTGTTATTTTTTAAAGCACTCAAGGGAATGACGTAAACATCTTCTAAAGTTTGCCCCCAAATATCAGCATTTACTTGCAAGTTTAAAGGGAGAGCAAAGCCATGGTTAGAGACAGGTTCACTCACTTCAACCATAATTTGCGCCATACGGCCTAGGGCATCAATTTCTTGGAACTGGTGGGTCACTTCTCCAGCCCAGCTGTGAATTTGTGGGCCGATTTCTTTCACCAAAGCAACCTTTGCCCCTTTAAATTCAGCACCCTTCACAGTCACCCAGGGGAGATCAGAAAGGGGGATGCTCACTTTAAAGCGTACGGGGCGATCGGCAAACAACTGCGCCACAGTTTGGCCTGCGTTAATTTGCTGGCCTACTGCAATTGTCGCTTGGCGTAGGTAACCGCTAAAAGGCGCAGTAACCGTGGTTCTTTGGTAGTTGAGTTCCGCCATGGCAAAACTTGCATCTGCCGAAGCTAAACTGGCCTTGGCATTTTTTAGTTGGGGAGTGAAGCTTGCTAAGGGACTTAGTTCTGGGCCATTTGGTTTGAGGTCACGTAATCCCTGTGAGTTTAATTGACTTTTATTTTGGGTTTTTAAAAAGCTCCTATAACCGATCAGAGCCGCATCTTTTTGAGCCTCAACATTTTCGAGTTCATATTCTGCTTTGGCCAAACTGGCTTTGGCTTGCTCTAGGGCTAAACTTGAATCAATGGGGTCTAGCTGAAATAACATCTGGCCTTTTTCCACATAACTACCATCTATGAAGTTTTCAGCAAAGGCAATGACTCGGCCTGAAACCTGTGGGGTAATGGCAAGCTCTTGCGAAGGCTCGCTAGTGGCGTGAGTCTGTAAGTGTATTTGGTAACTTTGTTTTCTAATAGCTTGCACCCGAACAATCGGGATTTTTTGGACATTATCTTTGGAACGCTTAGGTTTACTTTTAGACTTGATCAAACCAAAGGATACGAGCACCCCAATAACAATAATTATGAGCGGCAAAAACCTGCGGACTTGGGCTTTCATGGGTTTTCCTTAATTTCTGAATGTAGGGGTGCATGAGCTTGTTTAAAATAGCTGGCTTCCCAGTTTCCGCCAAGGGAAATAAAGAGGTCGATCCTGGCCTCAGCCCATAATCTTCGCTCTGTTAGGTAGGATTTTTGGTAGTTATAAACCTGCTGCTGGGAAGTGATTACTTGATCCCATAGAATTAAACCCTTGATAAATCCTGTTTTGGTAAGGGCTAACCTGTCTTTTGATAGCTGAATTTGTTCTTTTAAAATCTCAACTTTCAAACGACTATGCTTGGCTCTACTCATAGCGTTTTGCACATCAGCATAGGCCTGTAACAGACTGTTTTTATAGTTGGCTAGCAATTCTTGGAGGACCTTTTCAGCCCTTCTGACTTCTGCCCTGCGGCCACCCATATCTAAAATGGGTAAGGTTAGGTTGCCTGCTAAATTACTAAAAAGATTGGCCGTGTCACTTAGGCCACTGACCTGTGAGGCGGAGGTTCCTGTAGACGCTGATATCGAAAGTCTGGGGAACCGTGCGGCCACAGCGGCTGCAATTCGATGGTCTTGGGCTTTGATATTTATTATAGCCTTTGCCACGGCTGGCCTTTTGGTGAGCCGCCTTGTGGAAAAGGAGTCAGGTGCGGTTGGCAGATCAACCAACTCGGGTAATTTACCGCCCTCGCCAAAGGTGGTGGGGTATTGGCCTGTCAGTTGATGTAGGAGATTTACATTCTGCTCTTTTTGGGTTTCTAGTGACAGAATTTGTAAACGGGAGCCTAAAACCTGCTCATTGGCCACCAGCACATTTACTGCTTGGCCCTGTCCTCTTCTATAAGATTCTTTGATCCATTCATAGTTGGCTTGGTCGGCTTCTAAGCTTGTTTTGGCCAAAGCCAATTGCTCTGATGACTCATGATAACTAAACCAAGCCTTGGCAACTGTGCCACTAGTGTTTGCTAAGTTCAGTTTGTAATCTTCCACTGCAGAAAGTAGATCCAGCTCGCTAGCCTTTAGATTACTGCTGTTAGCCCCAAAAAGATCGAGGTCGTAACTGCTTTCTAACGACATAGAAAGACTGGCGGCAGACACTTGTGTGTCACCTGTGCCGGTAATGGTCTGGCTATTACTAGCGCTCAAATTAAGGTTGGGGAAAAGGCTGGACCAAGCTTTATCACTGGTTGCAAGCCTTTGCTCAATACGGGCCTGCGCCATCAGTATACTTGGGTTTTTGGAAATGGCTTTACCCATCCAGTCATCTAGGCCCCTTTGTTTGAACAGCTGCCACCATTTTCCTGGATCATGATATGCTGCTTGGGGCGTGCTTGGTGGATTAGCTCCTGGGGCTGCGGGCGGAGTTACAGATGGTGATGTTGGCAAATGCCTAGGCAAAGGGGTGTCTTCATGGAGGCTACAGCCAGAAAAAATCGAAATCAACCCGAAGGTTATAATGTAAAAGGATCTTTTCATTTACAGTTAGATTTACCCTAAAATATTTTTTTAGAGATTTTACTTAGATAATTATAAGTAAAATTAATGTGGGTGAAAAAAACAAGTGACCAGCTTTATAGAGAATCTCTTATAAATAAAACATCACACCTACTTAGGCAATAATGAACTGGTATTTAGATTGGAACATTTTTAGACAAAAAAAGGGGTAAGAAATTGTAAAAATTTGTTAATCAAAACTTATGGACTATTGAAGGTTTCATTGCCAGAAAATGCCCCAGCGGCCCCAAAAAAAATTGTAAATGTGAAGGCGGCAAACAACGCTATAATAGAAAAAAAGAGTTTTGC
>JASJGK010000047.1:0-2837 GCA_033791585.1 SAR324 cluster bacterium
CCTCACTTTATTGAGCATGCAGAAAAAATTGAAGCCCTGCGAGTCGAATTTGCCAAGTATAAGCTCTCGAAAAGTTATTTTGATTATGATGATCTACTGATCTATCTTAAAGTTTTACTGGATATTGATGCCATTAGAAAAGAGGTTTCCGCTCAATATAAGTATGTGATGGTCGATGAGTACCAAGATACCAATCACCTGCAAGGCGAGATCATTGCTCTGTTAGGCAAGGAACACCATAATGTGATGGCCGTGGGCGACGATGCTCAATCTATTTATGGGTTTCGTGGCGCGCACCACCAGAATATTTTGAATTTCCCGCAATTATTCCCTGATACCAAAGTCATTAAATTAGAAGCCAACTACCGCAGCACCCAAGAAATTTTAAACATGGGCAACCAAGTTTTAGAAAAGATGGTGCATAAATTCTCTAAGACTTTACTTTCGGCAAGTAACCGATCTGGCGATGACCCTAGTTTTTATGCCTTCAAAGAGCCAGCCCAAGAGGCGGTTTGGATCGCCGATAAAATAGTGGAGTACTACCATGAAGGGGAAAGCTTAAATGAAATGGCTGTGTTATTTCGCTCTAGCCACCTGAGTTTTCAAGTGCAAACAGAACTTGCCAAAAGAAAGCTGCCCTTTGAAATGTATGGTGGTAAAAAGTTTAGCGACATGGCTCACGTGAAGGATATATTGGCCTTGTTAAAGTTGGTTGTCAGCCCTCACGACGAGTTGGCTTGGAACAGAATTCTCATGCTACTGCCTGGGGTGGGGCCTAAAACGGCCAGTAAAATGGTGGAGTCAATCCAGTCTAAGGGAAACCTCATTGAGGTCCATGACTATTTTAAGTCTTTCCCTGATAACAAAAAATTTAAAACTGATTTGCTATTTGTCAGCGCGGGCTTAGTCAAGGCTGCGGAACCAGATAACTTAGTGATCAGTCAATATGCCACCTTGCAGAAAGCCTATGGGCCAATTTTAGAAAACAAATATGATAACTGGCACCAAAGGGCTAAGGACCTTGAGACTCTATCGCAAATCGCTGGGCGCTATGAAAAGATTGATGTTTTGCTGGCGGACTTCGCTCTAGAACCACCTGACCGAGGTGTGTTCGAAGTAAATGGTGTTGACGCTGAAGAGGGAAAAATTTCCCTCTCCACAGTGCATTCTGCCAAGGGAATGGAGTGGGGGAATGTTTTTGTGATTGGCATGATTGAGGGAGTTTTCCCCACAGGCTACGCTTTAAAACGTGAAGAAACTATAGCTGAAGAAGAACGATTATTTTATGTCGCCGTGACCAGAGCTAAGGACAGATTGTTTTTGAGTATGTGCCACTATGGTTTTTCAGGTGGCATCACCCAATTCAACAAGGTAAGTCGCTTTGTGGAACACATGAAACTTGAAGGTGAGGAGAATGATTATACCTCTGCCTCTTATGCTGGGAGAAATAACCATTCTGGTGGCGGGTCTTATTCTGATGGTGACTCTTACTCTGGCGGCTATGTGCACAAGAAACCAAAACCCACCGAAAAGGTCAACGCCTTGACCAAAGAAGAGTTGATCAAGCGTGTAATGGGTGAGCTTTAGTTTTTTACGGTTCCCAATTCAGGCAGGGGCTAAGGCTCACTCAAATCATTGGGTGCTATTTGGCCCATCTTGCCACTTTGGTAATCATAGACAGCCTGTTGGATTTCTTCTTTGCTGTTCATAACAAAAGGCCCATGACGGGCGATAGGCTCGTTTAAAGGCTTACCAGCTAGAATCAAAACATCTAGTGGCTCTTTGCCAATTTGCTCGACTATAATGCTACTACCCTCACCAAAACAAACCAATCTATCCTTAGGCGTTTGGGTTTTTTCCTCCCCAAAAAGCCCTGTTCCACTGAAGGAGTAGCAAGCGGCTGAATAATCAAGAGGCAGGTCGACAGTGTAGCTGCTGCCAGCTTCACCTTTCGCATCTAGGTGTAAATGAGCGTAAATAATAGGCGTTACAGGGCTAGCGGGGCCAGTTACCCCCGCAAGTTCACCTGCCAGCACCTTGATAAAGCCATTTTTTAGCTCAACCTTGGGGATTTGGTGGGCCAATATGTTTTTATAAGCAGGTGGAATCATTTTTTGGCCCATAGGTAAATTCACCCAAAGCTGGAAGCCATGCATCAAGCCACCTTTTGCTTTAAAGTCTTCAGGAGGCATTTCTGAGTGGACCAAACCACTGCCTGCGACCATCCATTGAGCCTCACCATTACCCATCTTGGCAATATTGCCACCTGAATCTTTATGGACCATCTGGCCTTCGATTAGGTAAGTAATGGTTTCAAACCCTCTATGGGGGTGGTCAGGTGCGCCGATTGCCCCACCTGGTGGCCAGACAATTGGCCCAAAGTGGTCAAGCAGCAAAAAAGGGTCAAACTGCAAATTTCCCGCAATGGGGAAGGGGCGAGCTACGGGAAAACCACCACCCTCTAATACATGTGTTGATTCAATTATTTTTGTGACTTTTCTCATTTTTTCATTGCCTTTTTTTAGGTAGTTTTCTTCTTATTTTATACTAGTTTGCTGCTAGACAAAAGGCCTTTATTTTTAGGGTGATAAATCGATGAATTTCTCTTAAAAAAATCTTGCAAAAGTCAAAAAACCAATAAAATTAGGGCTTGAACTGTCTGTAACGGTGCAAAACTTTTTAGAGAGTAAAAAAGTCAATGAGTTCTGCATATATCTTTGATTTTATAGCTGATAAAATTCTGTCAAGAATCTAGAGTCACTTTTTTAAAATTTGTTTTCAACAGTTTTTGCACAGTTATTCACAGTTTTGGCTGGAATACTCACCTAAAGCCAAAG
>JASJGK010000048.1:0-4146 GCA_033791585.1 SAR324 cluster bacterium
CGTCCCCCTCTTGCGACTAATCAGACCCTTAAAAATTGAAAAGGGTTGCCTAAAATGCCATGGCCATCAGAATTATAAGGTAGGAGAAATTCGTGGTGGCATCGGTGTTTCTTTAAAATTGGCCCCTTATCTTGTTAGCCAAAATCAAAACATTGCTGCTCTAACTTGGGTCCATTTGGGTATATGGCTTCTGGGGGCTTTATTTTTACATTTCACTTGGGCAAATCGTAAGGTTAAAGTCGAGGCCTTGATTGCTAGTAATGAGGAGCTAGCACAAAGCCAAGAAGAGTTAACGATTGCGAAAGAACAGGCAGAGTCGGCAAACCTGGCAAAAAGTCGATTTCTAGCAAATATGAGCCATGAAATTAGGACCCCAATGAATGCTGTTTTGGGATTTGCAGACCTATTAGCAGCTGAAACAGAAGACACACGACACACTTCTTACCTCGATATTATCAGGGGGTCAGGGCGAAATCTTGTTGACTTAATTGATGATATTTTAGTCATTTCAAAAATAGAAGCTGGGCAAATGGAATTGGCACCCAAGGCCACCCAACTGAATAAGATTGCAGAAGAAATGTCTCAAATTTTTCAACTGGAGGCAGAAAAAAAGGGGCTAATATTAGAGGTAGTTTATGAGCCTGAAATACCACAAATGTTGATTTTAGATGGGTTACGTGTCAACCAAGTACTGCTTAATATTATGGGGAATGCCATAAAGTTTACAAATACGGGCTTTGTTCGTTTGAGTATTGATTTGGCCTCTAAGCTGAATGACAAAATTGATCTGCGGTTTGAAGTGAAGGATTCAGGCATTGGCATCCCTGTTTCACAGCAGAGCCACATTTTTGAAACCTTTGCGCAAACTGAAAACCAAGACGAAAGCCTTTACGGGGGCACTGGCCTGGGTTTATCAATTGCCAATAAGTTTTTATATTTGATGGGTAGCGAGCTTGATCTGGTTTCAGAACCAGATAAGGGTAGCACCTTTGGCTTTACCTTAAAGGACGTGGAAATTTCTAGTGCAGCTATTGACGAACCAATTGAAATTTCAAACTCTACACCAGCAGTTAATTTTGCAGGGGTGAAGATTCTTATTGTTGATGATATCGAAGTTAATAGGCAGGTGATCAAAGCAGGTTTACGAAAATCCAATGCCGTATTTTTTGATGCTGGGAATGGCCAAGAAGCCGTGGATATAGCAAGGGCAGAGTTGCCCAATCTAATCTTAATGGATCTAAAAATGCCCATTATGAATGGGTATGAGGCCAATGATATTTTAAAAAATGACCCCAATACCAGTCATATCCCTATCATCGCCGTAACGGCTGCTGTTCTGTTCGACGGGGATGGACGCTACTCTATCAAAGAATTTTCACAAGTAATTAACAAACCTTTTAGATTTTCTCAACTTTTTGAAATGATGCAGTTGGCACTTAAAACAAAAGGGTGATTTTGGAGTATCCTTTTTTATATTACCTTCGCCCATATTTCCTAAGGCTTTTGATTCAAATAAAACTCTTGACTAATTTTGGGTAAGGATACACGATACTTGTTTCCCCTATTTACCCCAAAGAAAATTTATGTCTACCCCTACCCCTACCCCCGTAAGTTTCGAATCATTCGGACTATCTAAACCTATCCTTGATGGTCTACGAGATGCTGGTTTTAAAGTACCTAGCCCCATCCAAGAAAAGGCCATCCCTTTGGTTTTAGAAGGAAGAGACCTCATTGCACAGGCCCAAACAGGTACAGGTAAAACAGCTGCTTTTGGCCTTCCAGGTATGAGTATGATGGAGACAAGAGGCGAAGTTTCTATCTTGATCATCACACCTACCAGAGAATTATGCTCACAGGTTTCTGATGAAATGTTTAAGCTTGGTAAATTTGCTGGAATAAAGACAGTTGCAGTTTATGGCGGACAGCCAATTGGTAGACAACAAGATTTAGTTAACAGGGGTGCTGAGGTTTTGGTTGCTACACCAGGAAGACTCCTCGACCATTTAAAATCCAAGCGCTTTAAGAAATTTGCCCCTACCCTCGTCGTTTTAGATGAAGCCGATGAAATGTTAGACATGGGTTTTTTAGAAGACATTGAAGCAATTTTTAAATACCTACCAGAAAAACGCCAGACAGTTTTATTTTCTGCCACCATGCCACCTAAGATCAAAAAGCTTGGTCAGAAGATTTTAAACAACCCTGCTGAGGCAACCTGTACGACAGGACAAACAACCTCTAAAGATATTGAGCAAAGATATTACGTAGTTTCTGAAAAAGATAGAACCCAAGCGATGGTTCGCTTGATGGAAACAGAAGACCCTGAAAAAACAATTATCTTTTGCCGTACAAAAAGAGAAACTGATGCCTTAGCCACAAGCCTTATCTCCTTAGGCTTTCGAGCAAAAGCTATCCACGGTGATCTAGACCAAAAGCAAAGAGAAATCGCGATTAAAAGCTTTAAAGCCAGCGAAATTGATATTATGGTTGCCACAGATGTTGCTGCCCGTGGGCTAGACGTTTCTGACGTGACCCATGTTTTTAATTATCACCTACCCTTTGATGCTGAGTCTTACGTACACAGGATTGGTAGAACTGGTAGAGCTGGGAAAAAAGGCATAGCTATTACTTTAGTTAGCCCCTTTGAATACAAATCTATATTGCGCATTAGTGATGTTACTGGGTCTGATATTTCCCCTACCAACGTTCCTACCTTGCAAGAAATTGAGTTGGTTCAAGATGATAAACTGATCAAGCAGCTTACCAAGCAGCCACAAAAACAAGGTGCTATTCGAATTATTAAAGCCATGTCAGGCCAAATGGAGCTACAAGATCTAGCCTGTCAGGCTTTGTCTATGCTGATTGATAAGACTGGTTTTTCAGGCCCCAACCAAATTGGCCTAGACCAAGAGCAAATTTCCAAATTGAGTAAAAGCGGCGGTGGCGGCGGTGGCTACAAAGGAAAAGGCGGCGGTGGCGGACGAGGTGGATACCAAGGCAAACGTCGTAGTGGCGGTGGCGGCGGTGGAAACAGCGGCGGCGGAAGTGGCGGTGGTGGATACCAAGGTAAACGTCGTAGTGGCGGCGGCGGTGGCGGTGGAAACAGCGGCGGCGGTTACAAAGGTAAATCTGGTGGCGGCAGCGGCGGCGGTAGTTCTGCCCCTAAACGCAAGTAATTATTCTATTTTCTTAAAAGGCCGATTTAATCGGCCTTTTTTTTTGCCTTCTTTTCTCTACTCCCCCTACTTAACATTTGCCCTTCTCTTACTGTCCTTTTTTAAGTTTTATAGTAAACTGCATCATCAAGTTTTCTAAACAAGAAAGAAATAAAGCTTAATAGTTCCAGGCAGTCTTGTTCTGAAATAGGCCAGTTTTGAGCTGGTTCATGTGCTGTTGGATTTCTAATTGCTTGCATTAAACCTGCTGCTAAGAAGCCCACTCCTGCCTGAACATTCCGATCAGTTTCTGTGTTACATTCCGTTATTTTTAAAGTCCCTTTGGGTGGCCAAACTTCAAGCATAAGAGCTTGTCCATCTTTATTACTTTTTGATTTTTCTTGGACTTTCTTGTTATATACCTTCGCAGCTTCAAAAACTGCGTGGAAATAGTGACGTTTTCAAATAGCTCTTTGGAGTGTGTAGATATTTCTGTATGAAACCCTCTTTTAGTATATACTTGGGATTTTACATTCGATGAATCCTCTGCGTTTGCAGCATCCAGAATTTTATCAATTTGAAGTTTTGTAGATTCATTAGTTAGTAACTTTAAAAAAGAAACAATTTGGTTTTTTCGCTCCTTTTCATCTAACTTTTGTTTACCAAGAGTCATTACCCAGTGATAAATTTCTAAGGCTCTTTCAGAAGTAATACCTTCAACTGGAAAATTCTCTTTTTTTGGAAAAAAAATACAGACTGCGCCGCTCTTTTAATTTCTTTAATCGAAGTTTCATACTTTAAAGCATCCCCAGCTTGAATGGCGATAAGCTCTAATTGTTGTGCATTCATGGGTCCCCTTTAGCCAATGCCATTAGCGTGTGGCACTAATAGATTTAAGTAATAAAATATTTTATGGTTAGTTCAATATTATTTTACTAATTTAATTTTTGTATCAAATTTGATATGACTTTGCATAGGCATTACAAACTACACA
>JASJGK010000049.1:0-5297 GCA_033791585.1 SAR324 cluster bacterium
GTTTACGAGGTGGCACCTTGATTATGACCCCTCTTCGTGGCCCCAACAGAGAAGTTTTCTCCGTTGCCCAGGGGCCAGTGGTAGATGTTCCCTTTGGTGTAGAATTGCCAGAAGGGCGAGCTATGCTTGGTGCTTCAGAATATAAGTTTGACCCTAAAAGAAATATTGTTGCCACAGTTGGCCGAGTTATCGGCGGTGCTATTGTGGAACGCGAGATTGATATCGACTTGAATGCTAGAACCAGACTCTTCTTAAATCTAAAAGAGCCTGACTTCACAACTTCATTTCGTTTAGCCAAGGTGATCAACCGTGATTTAGGTGATGGTAGCGCTAGAGCCTATGATGCAGGTTCTGTTGAGGTTTCTGTACCTTCTAGTTACTTAGGCCAAACAGTAGAGTTGATCAGTCGAATTGAAAATATGGAAATCGAGCCTGATGCCATTGCCAAGGTTGTTCTTGATGAGAGAACAGGCACAGTGGTTATGGGCACCCATGTTCGGATTCTGCCCATTGCAATCAGTTATGGTAACTTGAACATCCAGATTGGTGAACCTGCCCCAGTGGTAGCAGCAAAACCTGGTGCAAGAGCAGCAAATACCACAGTAGCAAAATCAGAAAACAACGTGATCCTGTTTAAGGGTGGGGTTGATATTAAAGAAGTGGTGGATGGACTAAATAAAATTGGAATCTCTAACACCGACCTGATCGAAGTATTAAAAACCATCAAATCAGCAGGCGCGTTGCAAGCTGAGTTGATAATCAAATAGGAACCAATATGATCAATCGCTTTAGCAATATTAGCGCCAGTGCCAGTAGCATTAGCTTACGCATGGCTGACAGAGCCCAAAAAAATGACGCTTCAAAACAGCTAACAGAAGCTGCAAAGCAAAATTTGGCTAATGTAAAAAAGCATAATGCTAAGCTGAGGGATGCCTGCGATAGCTTTGAAGACCTTTTTGCACATAAGATGATTAAGGTAATGCGCGAGGCCAACACTCAAGATAAAGATAACATTATGTCTGGTGGTAGAGGCGAAGAAATTTTTCAAGATATGTTAGATGAAAAATACGCAACCCTATTTTCTAAAACAAACGCCTTAGGTATGGCTGATATGATTTATGAGCATACCAAGATGGACGAAAGAACAAAACTTGCCAAGGGATTAGGCAAGATGTAATTCTTAAATATAAAAATTGTTCAAGTTTTTCTAGGGGCAACCGATAAAGAACTAAGGAAAAAATCAAAATTTTTTAAATTAAAAAAAGTAAATTTTTTCTCAAGTTTATAATTTTTCTGCCGATAAGGTAGAAAAGACTATTTGTTACAACCAGGAGACTTAAATTAAGTAATTTGATATATGTTTAAGTATTCCATTTCAATTTCCATATGAGGAAACGATGAAAATTCAGGGCCATCATCCCAAACTAACGGGGCAAGAGCAATCAGCCCAGGTAGATAGAACCCAAAAGGATGCTGCCCGCATCAAGCCCGACCAGCTGAAAGGTGCAAAACAAGCACTTAAATCTGATTCGAGCAACTTGACTATCGGTAAGATGCGGCAAAAGATAAATCTAGAGCCAGATATTAATGCAGATAAGGTGAAAGCCTTGAGAGAACGCATTAAGAGTGGTTCTTATAAGGTGGATACAGCGAAGCTCGCTGCTAATCTAATGAGAGACTCCTCGATTGAAGATATTTAATCGAAGCTTTTTAAATAAGCACCTTAATAAATTTTAGTAAACCTTAAGCAAGTCGGCTGGACCCGTAGGATCAGTCGGCCTATTGCTGTTGGACGTAGGCAAAATGTTTCAAAAATTAATTGAAAATTTATTCTCTCAAAAAATGGGCTATAAGCTCATGCTTCTTGCTTTAGAGGCCGAGGTAGCTTTGCCCCCGAACAGCAGTTTAGAGGTGGTTATTGCGACCCAACAAGACAAAGAGAAGGCTGTTCACCATATTAGTGAGTTAGAATCCAAGCGTTTAAGTATGACCGCAGAGCTGCTTACAGAGTTGGATTTGCCTAATGACACAAAATTAGAGGTTTTAGCCGACCATGCCCCCCTTGACGAAGCAGCTCTTTTGATTCAATTCAAAACAGACCTGTTAGAAGTTGTGGAAAAAATTCAAAGTCTTTCTAGGAATATATCCTTAAGCGCCCAAGCGAGAGCAAATGTTTTTGCTGAGGTTCAAGGCAACCTACAGAAATACCTAAAGCAGCCTAGCCTCTACTCAAAATATGGCCGTGTTAATCGCTCTGCTGGTAGCCTCTTTTATAATGGTTCGGTTTAGTTCTAGCTTTTTAGATTCCTTGCTTATTTTAATCAGAAATTCTAGTGGAAACTAAAGGCCGAATTTTCTCGACCTTTAATCTATTTGGGAACCTTGTTCCAAGGTTCTTACATTAAACCATCTTCTGGGTGCAAGGTTGGTCTGTCACTTTCAGATTTCATGTCCCATTTCATATGGTAGTAGGTTCTCTTTTCTTCAATGCTCTCGTTGTTTTGAGCAACCCAAGGGTTTAATTTCTCTGGAAGGCTTGAGTGCCAAACCCCGTCGGTGATCCATTTTTGGGTCTCGGCCTTGGTTAGCTGGTCTTTGGAGATGGCTTTGAGCCCAAATCTAGCCCTGAAAACTCCAAATCTTGGATGAACAACAACATAGTAGGTTTTGCCAGCAGAAAGATCACCTTTTAAAAAGTCACCATTTTCACTAACCACCATCAATTCTATTTTCCCCGGTTTTACTAAATAGGGGATCTTGGTGCCTTGGGAGACAACGCCAATCACTTTTGTTTCTTTTGTGGTATCAAAAACCACTGCCTGGACTGCTGCCCCGAGGCTTGAAGGTCGTAAAAAAACAACCAAGGCATGATCGCTGTCTGGCTTTGGGATTTCAACTCCTGCAGGAGTGGGTTGCATCAAAGAGGAGGCACAACCTGAAGATACCAAGGTTAAAAGGAGAATGCCTAAGTAGGCGAGTTTTGTAAGTTTTGCGCTATTGTTCATTTTTCCCTAAAAGTTAAGGTTGAAAAGAGTCAAAATATAAGTTTGGTTTTATTAGGCTTATATTTTTGCGGCAGCTGATTTTCTTTGCAGCATGCCCTAAACACCAAAACCAGAACTACATTAATAGTACCCATAAAACAACTTTTACTAGAGCTGATGTGATTAACGACGGTTCAGGGTTTTTGTTGTGCTCAACTTTTTGGTTCTTTTTTTTTGGGGGGGGGAGATAGGGCAAATGTATTGCCCCGAAGCTTTGTGCTTACTTTTCCGCTGCAATTGCAGCTTTGATTATTTCTATATTATGTTGGATCCCTGCGATATTAGAGTGACCAGCTGGCAAGTGTTTTGCGAAAATTTTTAACGCTTTTTCAGTCATTTCTAAAGCGTGTCTGTTTTCACCTATTGTTAGGTAAATTGCACCTAAGTTGCTGAGGGTGCTAGCTACGGCTGGGTGATCTTCCCCGTACAATTTTAATTTAATATTCAGAGAGCGGTCGTAATTTTCAGCTGCTTTATAAAACTCTTCTTTAATTAGTAAAGCACTTGCAAAGTTATTATAGGCACGAGCTGTAGACGGATGCTCATCTCCTAGTGACTCTCTGAATTTAGCTAGTGCCTTTTTATGGCAAACAATCGCTTCATCAATTTTCCCGTTTCTTTTCAAAGCAAGGCCTAAATTATCCAGAGTTGCCGCGATTGAGGGACTATCTTCTGCTAAAGTTTTGGAATAGAGGGATAATGCTTCTTCCAAATTGAGAATTACTTTATCGTACTCTTTTGTACTGAGGTAAATGGTCCCGAGGTTATTTAAAACATCGCCTTTTTCTTTGTCATCTTGAGCTAAAAGCAAAGCATCTTTATAAAGCTTTTGAGCAAAGCCAAAATCCCCAATGGTAATCATAATATTACCAAAAGACATATTGTATTCAAAGGTTTGAGGAGCGAGTTCAACAGCTTTCGAAAAGTAGTCTTTAGCTTTTTGGTATTCCAGTTGTAGGTTAGCAATCTTACCTTTTTCGTAGTAGATACTTGCTCTTCTCGCTTTCGATGTTTCTTTTGTTTTTTCCTCCTCCGCAAGAGCTTGATCAAGACTCCCTATTGCAGAAGGGAAATCTAAATCTAAAACCTGCCTCCTTGCTATTTCTACTAAATTAATGTCTGTGGGATTGTTCTGGTAGCTCTTTTCTAAATCTTCATATTTTTTGGTCAAATCCTCACGAAGTTGCTCAATTTCAAAGGGATCAATTCCTTTAGCTTTGATTACCTCTAATAGGCAGTCTTCTAGCCTTCTACTATGCTCTCGCTCTGCCTGGTGAAGCTCGGCGGTCTTTATATGATGGGCTTCTTTGGCTTGATCAAGCTCTTGAACTTTTTTATCTGGCCAGAAAATAAAAATGGCAAAAGCCAATCCTGCAACACTAGCCAGAAAACCTGCTAACCCTAATAAATCCATTATATCCTTTTAATTTTCTGTAGATTACCAAAAAAAAAACTAATATGAAAATAAAGAAAAAGATAAAATATCCCATTATATCTTCCAATAAATAATCTCAATTAAACCACTCATACTCCCTAATATTTCGGTAGCCTAGCGGCACTGAAGGGGGCCTGCGGCCCCACCAAGTACTCATTAAGTCAAAACCAAAATAAGATGCGCTAGGAATATGGATGGAAAAGGGCCGAAGGCCCCTTTAGTGGCGTAAGCCTACCGAAATATTTTAGAGAAAGCGCCGCAGGCAGTGTTCGGTTGGAGAGCATCATAAAGCAACGTCAGACTTTAGTAACATTCTACAAAAAACCGTGGGCTTCTATTTAGAATATTCCTAAGGATTGGGTATTTAGGGTACCAGCCTATCTTGGCTTGGGGGTGTTCCTAAGGCTGGGCTTCTTATTTTGGAGTCCCTTCTCGCCACCCAAGCTCTGGAGGCTGCGGCGCTTCCCTTAGAATATTTCGGTAGGCTTACGCCACTAAAGGGGCCTTCGGCCTTTTACGGAACCAGGCCTATCCATGTTTTTGGGTTTTACGGAACCAACCCTATCTTTGCTTGGGGATGTTCCTAAGGCTGGGCTTCTTATTTTGGAGTCCCTTCTCGCCACCCAAGCTCTGGAGCCTGCGGCGCTTTCTCTAAAATATTTAGGTAGGCTTACGCCACTGAAGGGGCCTTCGGCCTTTTACGGAGCCAGGCCTATCCATGTTTTTGGGTTTTACAGAACCAACCCTATCTTTGCTTAGGGATGTTCCTAAGGCTGGGTTTCTTATTTTGGAGTCCCTTCTCGCCACCCAAGCTCTGG
>JASJGK010000050.1:0-22339 GCA_033791585.1 SAR324 cluster bacterium
TTGGTCGCAACCCAAAAACGGGTGACAAGGTTCAAGTTCGACCTAAGAAATTACCTGTGTTCCGCCCTGGGCGAGAACTGAGAGACATGGTCAACAAGTAAGATTATTTCATTTTAACTATGCTATCATCAGGCTCTAGAGAAAACTTTACATTGAACTCTGGTAGCTTTGACTCCAATATTTCTAAGATCTGGCTTTTTAGTTTAGGGAAATCCTCTTCCCTAAAAGTCGGATCAATAGAGAAGCCCCCTACATTCGACTATCAAATTCTCTAATATTGTTGCAATAGCTCCAATTAAAATAAAGAGATAGCCCACAGTTACGGCTAATGTCTTTTAACGATGTTGTAACCAGGCTCTAGGGAAAACTTTAGTTGGTACTCTGGTAGCTTTGGCTCCAATTTTTCTAATATCTGACTTTTTAGTTTCGGGAAATCCTCTTCCCTAAAAGTAGAGTCAATAGAGAATTCCCAATGGACAATCTCTCCTGCTTCGTGGGGTCGAAATTGCAAATCGTGAAAGTCTATAATTTCATTACTCTCGCCCATCAAATCTTCTAAAATTGCCGCTACCTGTTTGTAATAGGGTGCATCAAAATCTACCGGGTCCACATGGACGCTGCACTCTCCATTAAAACGAACACCGACACGGGTGCCCACGTCTGCTGCAATATCATGCATTTGCACAGGTGTCAGATCACCAAGAACTTCCATATGTAATGTTACAAAGTGGCAGTGGCCATACCTGTGAACCATAATATCATGGACATTACCAATCCGCTCATCCGTCTCTAAGGAAATTGCTCGGATCTCCCATAAGGTTTCCTCATCCACCATTTCACCCAATAGAGGCGAAATGGATTCTTGGGCAATCTCAACGCCAGACCACATGACCACTAAACTTACAATTACACCCATTGCGCTATCGAGCCAGAAAAGCCCTTGGGTGTTACCGACCAAAGCCACCACCACCAACCCTGTGGTGATAGAATCTATTCTGTGGTGCCAAGCATCAGCTTCGAGGGCACTAGAACCAATTGCCCTAGCCAACCCCATAGAAAAGGCAGAAAGCCATTCCTTAGCCAATATAGTAGCTGCCACAGCTGCTATCAAACCATAAGTAGGGTTTACATCATGAAAGTCTTTGGCATACAGATCAAGGGCATTAACACGGAATAATTCAAAACCACCAACAATCAAAAGAATAGCCATGACCAAACTTGCAACCAACTCCGCATTGGCATGACCAAAGGGGTGCTCCTTATCTCGTGGGATTTTAGCCCATTTGAAACCTAAAATCACGATCACACTAGAAAACATGTCACTGGCTGAGTGGATGGCATCAGCAATCAAAGCTTGGGAATTAATGGTTAAACCCAGGGCCAGTTTAAATAGACTCAATAAAAAATTAACAATGCAGCTTACCCAGCCACCAAGATAACCGTATGAGGCCCGAATATCCGGGTCTTCAATCTCGGCTGGCTCCTTCACAAACTTGGAAACTAAGTAGGCAGTGAAACCAGTGGGGGATTTATAGACTCTACGTTTCATTTATTTCTTCTTTTTGTAGTACTCAATGCCCTGGTCCTTTTCAACCTGGGGGCGAGTTTTGTAGCGGCGGTTAAACCAAAAATATTGCTCTGGGTAAAGTTCTATTAATTCTTGCAGACGATTGGAGATGACTTGAGCCACATGTTTGGTGTCTGTCTCAGTATCACCAGTTATCTCGTAATCCAATCTTTCGATGTGGCCCTCATGGGTCACAGGCCCCACTCTCCTAATCCAAATCATCACTAAGGGGCGATTGCCTTTAACCGTAAAGGAAGAAAGGCCTTCACCAACAGCAGCTTTTACCCCAAAAAAGTCTACAAACAGGTTCATTCTCGGTACATTTAGATCGCCGAGCATCCCTAATATACCCTTCTTTTTGGCAAGCACAGCTATCATTTCTCGTCCGGCACGGGGGGACTTAGATATATAGTCTAAGCCAAACCGACTACGAATTCTATTAATAAGCTCATCTACCAAAGGGTTTTTTTGGCCGCCAACAAAGGCAGAAAAGGGCTGCCCTAGGTAGTTTACCGCAGCGCTTAACAATTCCCAATGGCCAAAGTGATTTCCTGCCATAACCACACCTTTACCCTCAAGCCTTGCCTCTTCTAAGATTTCAGCACCTTCTAGGGTAACATATTGGTGTAGATCTCCAGGTTTAATGGTACGCAACATCATGAGTTCAAACATGACGCTACCAATGTGGGCATAAAAATTTTGGCAAATCTTGGCGATTTCGTCGGGAGTTTTTTTATGAGCAAAGGCAATGTTTAGGTTTTCTAAGACTACCGATTTTCTCACACCCAAGGCATGTAAAAAAAGGCCAAAGCCACGGCCTAGGGCCGCAACTATTTTGGCCGGAAGGACATAGAAAATGCCAACTAAGACATTTAAAAAAAGATATTCAAAGAGATACATCATGATGAATCCTTAGAGACCAGCACGAACCAGATCTTGCAAGGTGATTACACCGATAACACGTTTGCCATCAAGCACAGGCATTAGGTTCAAGGGTTTTTTGCTATCACGCATTTGAGTCAAACATTCAATGGCATAGGTGCCACTGGCTATACAAAGCCCACTTGGGTTCATCATTTCTTTAGCCTTTAAGGACTTCAGATCTGAATTTCCACCAAAGGCTTTTCTAATATCATAACCTGTAATCAGCCCCAAAAAGTTTTGGGACGAGTCCACTACACAAACTCCATTAACACCGCCTTCACTCATAGCAACAAGCAGATCATCAAAAGCGGTATCTGCGGAAACTATTGGGTTTTCATCGCCCTTGTGCATCAGAGTATCCACCAAATACAGCAGTCGCTTACCAAGCCTGCCAGCAGGGTGGTAAAGTGCAAAATCTTGGGGAGTGAAGTCTTTGGCCTTCATCAAGGTCACGGCTAAAGCGTCACCCAGTACCAAAGAAGAGGTAGTTGAACAGGTAGGGGCCAAGTTTAAAGCACAGGCTTCCTTTTCAATGGGGGTAAAGAGTGCCAAGTCGGCGTTTTGTGCCAAGGTGGACTCTAGATTGGCTGTAATTGCGATGTAACTACAGCCAATTTTTTTTAAACTAGGGATCAAGGCAATCATTTCATCTGATTCCCCTGATTTTGAAAGCATTAAGAGGATGTCTTCTTTTTCTACCAAACCCAAATCCCCATGCAGGGCTTCGGAGGGGTGCAAAAAGACGGCAGTCGTACCTGTAGATGACATAGTTGCAGCAATTTTAGCCCCAATGTGGCCCGATTTACCCATTCCTGTCACAACAACCTTACCCTTTGTAGCTAAGATCATTTCTACGGCTTTCTCAAAACTGGAATCAACCACAGCTTTTAGGTCTTCTAAAGCTTTGATCTCCAGTTCGATCACCTCATTTATGCTGTTTAGTACTTCCATGCCTATTTGAATTTCTTGGCATCTTCAGTAAATTGAGCAATACCTGAATCAGTCAGGGGATGCTTTTCCATCATAGCTAAAATTTTAGCTGGGATAGTTAAAATATCAACACCCATCTGAGCAAGCTCAATTACGTGATCTGGTGTTCTAATAGAAGCAGCAATGATCCCTGTCTCTAAATCAGGATTAGCATCAAAAATAGTTCTGATTTGGCTAAGTAACATCAAACCATTGGAACCAATATCATCCAAGCGGCCTAAAAAGGGGCAAACATAAGATGCACCAGCTTTCGCAGCTAAAATAGCCTGAGTAGCAGAAAAGATTAAAGTGATGTTAGTCGCAATCCCTTCGGCCTTTAAAGACTTAGCAGCCTTAAGGCCTTCGTTCATCATAGGGATTTTAATCACAATGTTGTCACCCATCTTAGCAAGTTCTAAGGCTTCTTTCATGATGCCTTTATAATCTAAGCTTAAAACTTCTGCATGCACAGGGCCTGCAACTTCTTTAGCAATGGCCTGTAACATTTCAATCTGATTTGTCCCTTCGCGAAGTAAAAGTGTTGGGTTGGTGGTGACACCGTCACAAAGTCCAAGCTCGCCTGCGGCTTTAATTTCTGCTAAGTTAGCTGAATCTACATAAATATCCATAAATACTCCTTTTAAGTTAGTGGTTCTTCTTGTTGTAGTTTGTGTTTTTTCTTCCAGGGAAAGCCTAGAATAACGTAGGAAAAGGTACAGGCAAAGACTGTCCAATAAAGCAATTGTTGGTCATTTGTTGTATAGCCGATCAATACTGATACTAAGATTAGGGTTAAAACCATTACAGTCACAATTTTAGGGATGCTTGGCAAAATAACCCTACCAAAATGAACGTAAGGTACTTTTGAGATCATTAAGATGCTATTGGCAACAATAACCCCAATTTTTGCTTCAAGGGGCACGTCCAGTAATATGATCGAGCCTGCTACCAAAGCGCCCGCTGGTGAGGGTAGGCCCATAAAAACCTCCACACCACCTGTCTGGCCCAACTTCTTTTTATTAGCCAAAAACCTAACCAATCTATAGCTGGTGGTCCCAAAATGTAACAAAGCCAAGGCTGCTGCAATGTTTGTTTGCTCAGCAGCGGCAAAAATAATAATTGCGATTGTACCGCCAAAATTTGTGCCGTCTGCAAGGTCATCTAAGAGTTCGCCCCTCGGGGTGCTCCCCCATTTGTCTGCTGCTCGGCCGTCAAAAAGGTCTAAAAACTGCCCAATAAAAACGGCGGCAAAGGCCAAATCAACTCGGCCCATGGCCAGCACGAGGTAGATACCCACAAGGCCACAAACAAAGTTTAAAATACTCAAGACGTTAGCATACCAGTAATTGGGAACAATCTTAAAAAACATACTAAAAAAGCCTAAAAAGACTGCGCCCCATAGGCTGATCTTAGTATAGATCCAAGTCTCACCACCAAAATAAACTATTTGGGCTGTAAGTAAAACAATCGTGACCACGGTCAAAAAGGTCTTTGCCTTACCAAATAAACTGGCAGCGGTATTTTTTATAAAGTATCTGGAAAACTGACCTGTAAAATCAAAGACTGCAAAAACAATTAATAAAGTCATGTCTGCGTAACCGAGCCAACTAAAATAAAATAGAGGGGGGAAAAGCAAAAGTTTGTCTGACATAGGGTCAATGGATTTACCCTCTTCTGTATGCAAGTCAAAATAGCGGGCAATGGTGCCATCGCTAACATCAGTGATAATCCAAAAGGTGAAGCACCAAGTTCCCAAATGTTGCCAAAGGGCAACGGAGCCAGGCAACCAAACCCCAGCATGAAAAATCAAAGCACTACCCACGCCCATTGGGTAACGGCAGTAACTGATAAAATTAGGATGCATCCAGAAGGTGCTCCTTACCCAATCATAACCCCAACTGGCTTTGTTGATCGCTCGTAAAGTTAGCCTCTCCCCTGTAAACATGAAGGTTGCAGGGATTACTGTAAGTAAAATAAACTGGCTCAAGGGGGAAAGCCCCCATAGGTCGATCATGCTGCTTTTTTGTTAAAATTCTCCCACCAAAATCTTTGGTAGAAGGTCAATTTCGCTTAATTGGATGAATTTAGCAGTACTTGGGAAAAAAGAAAAGCAGTGAAGCATCCTTTGACTTATGCAAAAGGCTGTGGCAGCTTTTAGTCATTGGGATTTACAAAAAAAATATGACTATGAAAAACTTTTCTTTAAAATCGATACTGGCAGCTTACCTGTTGCTAACACTGGGTTTAAGCTCTTGCTCCACTGTAGAGCCAAAAACTGTAGAAGCCAAATACGATAAGGCTATGGTCTTTATTGAAAAGGGCGAATACAATATGGCGCCCCCTGTTTTGCAAGAAATTTTAAGAGAAAGCCCGGGCACAAGGTACGCTACCTATTCTTATTTAAAATTAGGCGATTGCTACCTTGAGATTGGTGATACCAAAGATAATTTTGACCAAGCTGAGGTTCACTACCGTATCTTTTTACGCAAAAGCCCCAACAGCCACTTAGTGCCCTATGTGTTAAGTCGGTTGATCGAATTGAACTACAAAAGAAATATCAGTAAGCTTTGGGGTGATGAATATGCCTTTTCCCGTGACCCTGGTCACTTTAAAAGCATCATCCATGATTACCAAACTTTTTATTTACTTTACCCCAGCAGCCTTTACCTTGCAGATGCCCAAGATTATCGAAATAAGGCCCTTGAAGCTCTTGCAGAGCATGAGTTTATCATTGGCACTTGGTACTATGGCCATAAGCTTTTCCCCTCTTCCATTGCCAGATATTCTCATATCTTAAAGGTTTACCCAAATTTTTCTGGAAGAGACAAAGTAGTCTTCGAATTAATTAATGCCTACAGAAAAAACCAACAGCCTAGTTTAGCCACCGAGCTTGAGTCGCAGTACAGGGGCGAATCACAGGTTTCAAGCCTATAAGAAGCAAAGAATGCTCACTTTTTGCATTCTTATTTAGTTGTCCCTCTTGAGACCATTTCATTTGGCAACTTTTTCTTTTTAATAGTCATGAAGCTACGGATATTTTTACTCTTTTTATTTTTTTTAAGCTCTTGCCAAATGGCGCAACCTGGGCCAAACCAAAAAAAGAAAAAAGACCCTACCAAAGAGCTGATTAAAAAAAATCAGGAGTTAGATAAAAAAAACCAAGAACTTGCGCAAAAGCTTGAAAATTTAGAAAGCAAAAGCAAACAAGATGCCTCTGCCCAACAAAGGCGACTGGCTTCGATGGATAAAACCATTAGCTTGATGGAGCAGAACCTGGCCCAAATGAACCAAAATCCCGCGGCTAAAAAACCTGCCCTGCAACCCCCAGCAAAAGCCACAACTAACCCCAAGCCTAAAGCCAAACCAACGCCAAAATTTGGGCCGCAACCAAGCCCCGACTCTAGTTTTTCTATGCCTAAGAGGGCTAGCACCCCCTTGATTCGCTCTATTAATGAGCCAATTTTACCTCCGCCAAACCCAAGTGCCCAAGCCCAAAAGGGCCTATTGCAAAATCCCGAAGGAAGCGCCAAGAGAGTGGTGATGGTTCCGCCAAGTGAAGATGAACCAACCCAAAGAGCATCAAAAAAACTACCGCCAGACACCCCCTTTTCAGTCCCTCGGGCCGAAGTAGCCGAATCTAGCTATATGGACCCAAATCTAGACTCGCCTCATAGCCCCATTGTCTTACAGCATACGCCTGGGGCGAAATTGAGTTATAACGAGGCCTTCCGCGCCTTTTCAAAACAAGAATATGCACATTCAGTGGAATTAAATGATTTCTTTTTGAGCCGCTTCCCCAATGATCATGATGCAGACAATGCCCAATTCTGGATAGGCCAAGCTCACTTTGAAGAAAAATCTCTCAACGAAGCAGAAACAGCCTTTAGAAAAGTACTGGTTAATTATAAACATGGGCCCACTGCGGCGGGCCATAAAACACCAGATGCGATTTTTATGCTTGGTAAAATATACAAAGCTAAGCTAAGACCTAAGAGAGCAAAATATTATTTTGATCAGGTTATCAAACGATATCCAGGCTCACACTCAGCTAGAAAAGCACTAAAAGAAAAAAATAACCTCCAGCGACCATAAAAGTAAATGTCTGATTTTATAAAAAGAGCTTGGCTTGGCCTATGGCTACTCCCTGGTATGGGGCCTAAGAGCATTGCCACGCTTGTCGAGGCCTTTGGCTCAATTGAATCTTTGGTTTCAGCCGACCCTGTTGAAATTAATAAGCGTACAGGTTTACATGTTAATAAAGCTGCTGAAATAGCCCTAGCCCCCGACTCAGATGCTACCCTCCGAGAACTAGACGATATGGCTCGCTTTGATGTTGATATCATCCACTTTGACGATGCCCATTACCCTGCGCTGCTTAGAGAAATTGATCAGGCACCGCCTGTTATTTATCACAAAGGTAATTTAAATTTGAATGACGGGCTACCTATCGCTTTTGTTGGTAGCAGAAAAGCAAGCTTTGCTGGAAAAAGCCAAACCAAAAGAATCGTAAAAGAGTTAGGGGAAACCCATAAAGAAATTAGAATTGTCAGTGGTTTGGCCCTGGGCATAGACACCTCTGCTCACGAAGCAGCATTAGAGGCGGGACTTAAAACCATTGCCGTTCTCGCAGGGGGGTTGAGTGCAATCTACCCAAAACAAAATATCGGTTTGGCCCATGAAATCCTGCAAGCAGGCGGGATGTTGATTACAGAATTCCCCGTCTTTGCAGCACCCATTGCCGCCCATTTTCCTTTGCGCAATCGTATTATTTCAGGTTTAAGCCGTGGGGTTTTAGTGGCTGAAGCAGGCGAACGAAGCGGAACTAGCATTACAGCAAATTACGCCTTAGACCAAGGCAGAGAGCTTTTTGCTTTTCCTGGCCCCATGGACTCTAAGTTTCATATCGGGGTAAACAGATTGATCCAACGAGGAAGCGCCAAATTAACACTCTGCGCTGAAGACATCTTAAATGAAATCAATCCTGATGTCGCCTTTGACACAACCCATGACCGAAAACCTGTGGAGATATTAGAGCTGCCGATAGAAGAAAATCCCTTAGGGAACGACAGTCTAGCTTTAAGCGATAAAACTACTCAAGAACCGATGGAAGAACCACAGGAAGAAGTTTCTAGGTGGCTCCATTTAGATGCGAAATCAACTGCTGTCATGGATGCGCTCGAGGCTGGCCCAACCCACGCAGATGGGCTTTCTAACAAGTTAGAAATCCCTGTTCATGAGCTTCTAGCAACCTTGACCACTTTAGAAATGCAAGGCCTGATCAACCAGCTAGCAGGCGCCAAATATAACATCCTCTAATTTTTGGCACTCCCTTTGGTGGCCTCAATTACCTAGAGCCTAACCTATTTTAAGCGCTAGCCTAAGAACAATAACTTTGGTAAATCTTTAGCTCTACTTATTTCAAAAGGTAAGGATGCTCCAAGACTACGACAAAGCAATCCAAACGCTAGAATCCCACCTACAGGACGGCCCCAGTGTGACTTTGGCTGGGTTTATTCGGTCTTTTCACCCTGGTGACATTGCCTACCTTGCCTCTCATATTAACCAAGACTATCTTAAGGGTTTTCTAGACGAAGTCCAGCTTCACCCTGAGCTAGAAGAGATCATCTTTTTGATGGAAAAGGAGCCTACGACCCAACTGGTTGAGGCTATGCCCACCAGTCAGATCAAAGACCTGTTTTCTAAACTTGATCCTGATGATTCTGCTAAAATCATCGATCAACTTCCCGAAGAATTGGGCATATGGGCATTGTCCCATATGCAGCCTGAAGACTCCAAAGAAACGGAAAGCCTACTAGAACATGACAAGGAAACAGCAGGGCGGATTATGTCGCCTGACTTTTTTGCTATGGATGAAGAGTCCACAGTACTTGAAGCCTTTACTGCCCTCAAAACCGAACATGAGGCAGAAACAGTTTATGCCTTACTCATTACTGACAAGCGCAATCACCTAGTTGGTGTTTGCTCTTTGCGAGAGCTATTGACCCAGCCAAATCACAAAAAACTCAAAGAGTTTATGGAAGAAGAGGTGATTTCAGTTCGTGCCGACTTGGATCGTGAGGAAGTGGCCCACATGGTGGAGCGATACAAGCTTAATGTTTTGCCTGTTGTTTCTAAGCGAAATAAAATCCTTGGAATTATTACTGTCGATGACGTGATTCAAGTTATCCGCTCTGAAGCCACCGAAGATATCATGAAGCTTGCTGGTACGACAGAAGAAGAGTTTGCCTTACAGTCACCCTTAAAGGGATTTCAGAGAAGGATGCCTTGGTTAATGGTTTCCTTCTTTGGGGGAATACTCACTATCCAAACAAACATTTATTTCTCTGGGAAAATTCCTCAAGTTGAGTTTCTAGCCTTTATTACTGTTATTGCAGGCATGGGTGGGAACATTGCCAGTCAGTCTTCCACTATTGTGGTGCGAGGATTGGCAACAGGTAAAATTTTACCTAGTGAACTTTGGGATGTTTTATACAAAGAAATTTCCATCGGAGTGCTATTAGGCCTCTGTTTTGGAGCTTTGCTTGGCACTTTTGCCAGTTTTCAATTCCAACATGTACCTTTAATTGGCTTTTCAGTAATGGCAGGTATGATCTTCTCCATGCTGATTGCTGCTACCGTTGGTAGTTTAATGCCCTTGATTTTTCACAAATTCCAAATTGACCCTGCCGTTGCCACAGGTCCTTTTGTGTCCACCACCATAGACAACCTTGGTCTATTGGGATATTTTGGCAGTGTTTTTATGATCTTTCATTTATTCCTATAATTAAATATGAAAAAGAAAATTTTGATCACAGGCGCTCTTCACCAAGTAGCCTTTGATATCTTAGACTCAGACCCCACAATTGAATACGACTATAAAGTTGATATTCCGAGAGAAGAATTAGTTAGCATCATCGGCAATTATGATTGCCACATTTCACGTAGTGAGTCCGATGTTGACTTCGAGCTACTGAGCCATGCAGATAAGCTTTCCGTGGTTGCTCGTGCAGCCGTGGGAATAGGGAATATCGATGTGGAAGAAGCCACTAAAAAGGGTATTTTAGTTTTTAATACTCCTGGCAAAAACACCAACAGCGCAGCTGAACTTACCCTCATGCTCATGTTGGCTGTGATGAGAAACTTGATCAAAGCCCATAATTCAATGGCTGCAAACAAGTGGAACCGCCATACCTTCAATGGCACCGAGCTACTAGGCAAAAAAATAGGCATCATTGGCCTTGGAAATGTAGGCCACAGAGTCGCTCGATTTTGTAATGCCTTTGATTGCGACGTTGTTAGCTATGACCCTTATGTAACAGCGGAATATTGCAACAGCCACAATGCTGCCCCTGTCAGTCTAGAAGAAATGTGTAAAACCTGTGATGTCATCACAATCCACACACCAAAAAATGCTGAAACGGTAAACATGATTGGGGCCAAAGAAATCGCTATGATGAAAGATGGCGTGATCTTAATCAATGCTGCCCGTGGCGGCCTTTACAATGAAGGCGCAGTGGCAGACGGCTTGGAATCAGGCAAAATTCACGGCCTTGGATTGGATACTTGGGATAAAGAACCTGTCGTAGAGCATCCTTTGAAAAAGTTTGAAAATGTTGTTATGACTCCTCACATTGGGGCCAGTACTCTTGAGGCCCAATTTAGAATTGGTAGCTCAGTAGCAGCAGAAACTTTAAAAGCTTTACGTGGGGATATCGTTGCAACTCCTGTGAACTTGCCTGATATTGGCGCCTTGAGCGGTGAACTTGCTGGGCACTACGCCTATCTTGCAGGTAAACTAGGGTCCTTTTCTCGTCAGTTTATGCACCAAGAGTTTGAGCCAGAACAAATCAAATTTTTATATAGAGGCACCTTACCGCCAGAAGATTTTGCCTTGATTAAAATGAGTTTCATCAAGTCCTTTTTACAGGGGACCTTAGACGAAACAGTGAGCTATGTTAATGTAATGCAAATTGCTGAAACAAAAGGTATTCACATCATTGAAAATGAAGACAAAGACTTCAGTGATTATGATTCTGCCATTCGTGTTGAAGTTAAGGGCGGCGGTCACTCTGTTACCATCGGTGGTACCGTGCTCGGAAACAAAAGAGTTCGCTTGAGCTATCTCAATGGCTTTGCCTTTGAGATTGACCCGGCAGGTTGCATCCTTTCCATTGAAAACCAAGATCAGCCTGGTGTAATTGGTCACGTTGGTCAGGTCTTAGCTGAAAATGGTGTCAATATTAACCGCTTTGAGCTTTCTCGTGCCTCCCAAGGTGGCGCTGCCATGGCTATGGTTACTATTGATGGCGATGCAAATCAAAAAACCTTAGATGAGTTAACTGCAAACGAACACATTAATCGTGTTCAGGTAATCCATCTAGGGAATTAGTAGATGCTAAAAGGGCAGGGCTTTATTTGGATTTTTTTGTTTCTTTTAGCTCTGACCAGTTCCGAGCTAAAGGCGCAAGACCTCCATGGCTTTGCTTCTGTGCAGCAAGACATCTCCAGCTTTGAACAAGCTGGCACTGAGTTAACTTTACTGGCAGGCCCTTATCTGGGTCTAAGGTACAGCTACTATCCTGCTATCAGCGGTGGGAAGGGTGTCACCTTTCCTAATGACTCATCAGAAGTGACAGAGTGGAAAAGTGAAGCTGAAGTAACGATTCCCAGCCTTCTCTGGCTGCTTGATTACCAAAAATATAGTAACAAGGGCCGCAAACCCTTTGATTTTTTATGTGCCTACTTGGGGCTTGGTTTTGCCAAAGCCACTTTTACAGAAAGCCTAACTGTAAATAGTTACAGCATGGGTGCTTGGACTTCTGCCGAAAGTACCCAAGAATCCCAAGCCAACATGGGCCTGCTAACCTTTGGATTTTTTGGAGCTGAATCTTTTGTTTCTGTCGATGCAAGGTTAGAATTCCTCTATTCTAAATTTGAATCTTTGGGCGGTTCACAGAAAATCCAACAGGCCCGCTTGGTTTTCGCTCTAGGCTTTGGTTATTAAAGCTTTTTTTCAGAATTTGGAGAATAAATTGCATTCTCCTGTTCCTGAGATATTGCCCCCTTAACCAGCTCTTCGCCTAGCTATGAAAAACTCCTTAGAAAAAGCTAACTACTACCTAAAAAGAGTTTTAACCAATGATATTGTTCGCACTACTTTTGGCTTTTTTCTTTTTTTAGGCGTTGCTGCTTGGATCATGCTCTTGACGGAGAACCCTAGCCAGCAAGACAAATTTGATAACTTTTTTCACGCCCTTTGGTACGCTATTGTAACTGTCACCACAGTGGGTTATGGGGATATGTCCCCGACTTCTACTGGTGGTCAGGTTTCTGCTATTTTTATTATTTTTGTAGGCATCGCGTATTCGGGTATCTTAACAGGTAATATCACCACCTGGTTGGTTGAGCGAAACCGCAGAAAACAATTAGGCCAGTCACCTCTAAAAAAACTGGACGGGAAATTTTTAGTCTGTGGTTGGAAATCTGACATGAGCCACCTTTTAAAAGATATTCTCACGCTGCATGACAAAAAAAGTGACTATTTGGTTTTGCTCAACAACATGAACCCCAACACGGTAAACGAACTACGCCAAGACCCCCAGCTAAGGGATTTTTACTACTTTAGAGGGGATGACACCAGCATTGAACACTTAGAAAATGCAAGGGCCGCCACTGCCGATAGGGTTCTGGTTCTTGCGGACCAAAGACCAGGCTCTAGCCCTGAAGAAAAGGATTTTCAATCTGTGCTCACGTGCCTCAGTATGTCTCGGATCAACCCTGAGATCTATTTAATTTCAGAGATATTACTCCCTAAGTTTCGCCGTTACCTGGATCACGCAAGGGTAGAAGAAATTGTTCTAAGTAGTTTGAATGAGCGTTCTCTGCTTTGCAACATGGCCATGATGAGTGGTATGTACAATCTCTTTAAGATTCTTTTTGATATTAGCAATGGACTGTTAGACATCCGACGCCTGCCCTTACATTTTGAGGGTCGCCCTTTCCAAGAAGTGAAGGAAGAGGTTCAGGATGTGATGGTCATCGGCTTGCTTGAAAATATAGGTAATCTTTCTAAAAGAAAAACGGAAAGACTGGCGCAAATCCAAAAATCGCCATCCATTAAACAGGCTATTGAGGGCTTGGCGGATTTAAAAAAAATGGAATCTAATACCCCAGTGCTTAACCCCCCGCCTGATTATTTAGTGAAGGGGAACTCAGCCTTGATTGTTCTAAAAGCGAATCCATATGGACTAAATAAAGTTGTAGACCAATATATTAGTAGAACAGGTGTGGTACAAGAGGGGAAACTGCTTATTGAATCCAACATCCAAGAAACCCTGCTCCAAGCGGGAACCTGGAGAGAATACTTTGGCTTGCTCGCTTCCAGCTCAATTGAGTTGGTGGTAGAAAATGGTATTATCTCTAAGGTAATCAGCGGTCGTGAGAGCTACCTTTTGAAAGAATTGGATGTTCCTTATAAGGTGCTACAAGAGATTTGCCAAGCTTACATCAGTGAGGTGCATGCGCCTAACGCTAAAAACAGGCCTTTCCACGCAACTCCACAGGACTTTTTGGCTGAAATTCCCAATACTAAGTTCTCAAATTTTATTGAAATCCCTGAAGATACAAATAAAGGCAGGCTATTTATTTTAGGCTGGAAACCAGAATTACCTGAAATGCTCCACTTTTTGATCATCCAGCAGTTTGTTAATTCCTCAGTTGAATGGAAGGATATCACTGTGGTGGCAAATGTTAATGATGAAACGCACGATTCTTTCCACAGTCAATTTGCAAATTTTGACAACATCTTTTTTATCCGTGGTGATTTTGCCGATCATGATGTTTTAAAGCTCGCAAAAATCGAAACGGCAACCAAAGTCTTAATTCTCGCAGAAACAGAGTCAGGCAAAAGTTTCGAAGAAATTGATGCCCAAACGGTTTTGGCAACCATGATGGTGGCTGAACTAAATAAACGGGCCTACAAGGTTGCTGAAATTTTAGACAAAAGATATGAGGGAACCCTAGAAAACTCAAAGGTAGAAGAGATCATTTGCTTGGATGAATTTAGCCGAAGAATGCTAACCCTAGGAAGCCACGGCAAGGGGATTACCAACATTTTAAGGGAATTTATCAACATGGAGCGCACAGTAGTAAGCTTCTTAGATATTACCCCTAGCCTTGTGGGGCAGCCCATGGAAAAGCTTTACCGAGCCCATTGTTTACCTGGTATTTTGGTCCTTGGTATTTTAGAAGAAGCAGGAAATATGTATGTACGTAAATCAGAAAAGATTCGCCAAGCGCAATTTAATCCTGCCATTGAACAGGCAGTGAAGGAATTAATCCAAGTTAAGGACCTACAACCAAACCAAGTGAAAATCGCACCTAGCCCAGATTATATTATTCCAAGCAACGCTAAGGTGATCTTACTCCATAGCTCTGACCACCGTGGCTGGGAAGACTATATGGAAGATAAAGGCTAGGCCCGCTATGCGCCAAATTAAAGAGCCTTTGCTGCTCCTAACTAAATATTCTTACGGTGAAGCCGATTGGATTTGCCATTTTCTCTCGAGAGAAGAGGGGATTGTATCAGCTAAACTCGCCAGTGGACAAAAGATGGGCAAGGCTTCTACTTTTGGCTACCAAGGGGGTGAATTACTGGAAGTAGAATATTTACTCGAAGAGGGCAAAGACTTTATTAAAATAAGTAACCATAAAGGGTTACGCTCCTTTGACCCTGAAAAGTTAGACTATGATTCTTACCTAGGTCTCTCCTTTTTACTAGAATTAACCCACAAATTTGGGCACAGAGGAATCGAGCCTCAAGGACTTTTTAACTTGATCCAAAATAAACTGAGCCAGCCTTGGGCCGGGGAACAAGTGCCTTTGATTTTAGTCCAATGCCTGTGGGAATTCATAGAACTTTCAGGTATCGGCTTCAGCCTTTCCCATTGCGACCATTGCCACAGGGAAAATTTTATCAAGGATGACGAGGATATAAAATTCCGTAAAAGCAGCTATAACTTGAGAGATTCGGAAGGCACCCTGTGGTGTCAGAAGTGCTCTGGCCCAGGCCCTATTGACTCAAGCCTACTGAAAGCTTTGTGGATGCTGAGCGAAAAACAGCCTCTTAATGCCATCCCAAAAGAACTATGGCTCAGGTGGTTTCCCTGGCTTTTGAACCATTTATTGTGGCATCACCCAATGGATTTAAAATCTTTGGAAGTATTGCCTAAAGGCCTAAAGGCCTTGAGACAGTTTTAGGTTTTTTATTAAAAAGTTTTAGACTGCTTTTAGCTTTCTTTTTTATCTAAGTCTTTTAGAAGTTCCAAGTAGTAGCCTCCTTGCTCAACCAAAGATTGATGATTCCCTCGCTCGATGATTTCGCCCTTTTTCATCACTAGAATCTGGTCTGCCTTTCTCACAGTACTCAACCTGTGGGCAACGGCGATGACAGATTTTTCGGCCAAAATTTTATCAATGGCCTTTTGGATCAAGTCTTCAGTCACAGAATCAACCGAAGAAGTGGCCTCATCAAGTAAAATTAGCTCAGAACGCCCTGCAATGGCCCTTGCAAAGGAGACTAATTGCGCCTGCCCCGCTGAAAGATTTTTGCCATTATCAATGACTTTAGTTTGGTATTTTTCGTCTAATTCATCAATAAACTTATGGGCGTAAACATATTTAGCTGCTGATTCAACCTCTTCCATTCCAATATTTGGCCGCTCCAGACTTATATTAAAATTTAAGGCTTCGTTAAAAAGATACACATCCTGCTGCATCAAGGATACACAACGCAGAAGTTGCGCCTTGGGGATAGTATCAAGCTCTTGGCCATTGATAGTCACTTCCCCTGTGTAATCCCGATAGCTTTTAGTAATCAGCCTTAAAACAGTAGATTTCCCTGACCCTGTGGCCCCGACAATAGCCAATTTCTTACCTTTTTCAAGGGTAAAACTAACGCCATTGAGCACCTTTTCGGTCTCAGGGCCGTAGCTAAAATGCACGTTTTTAAATTCTAATTTATCAAAGCCGATTAGGGACTCAACCTCAACACCTTCTTTCTCTGGCTCTTGCTTTAAGAGCTGATCAATATGCTCTAGAGCGGCCAAGGCTCGTTGGATCATCGCCACCTGCTGGGCAAATTCACGGATGGGAATAAAGATCTTATTTAGGGTGTTAATAAAACCAATGAGGACCCCAATGGTAATAGCCCCCTTAATAATCTCACCTGCACCATACCAAATCACCATTGCAAGGGTTACCGTTGTGATGCCCTCGATCAAAGAAAAAAGCGCAGCATCATAGATATTGGATTGGTTCTGCGCCTTTAAAAACCGTTGGTTTCTACTATAAAAAACTTGGGCCACCTTTTTCTCTGCGGCAAAAAGCTGAACAGTCTTGATTCCATTTAAGCTTTCAGTAAGGTATGAAGTCGCTTGTGCCAAGGCTTCACGGCTCAGATTAAAATAGTTTCTAAGCTTTTTCCTAAGTAAACTCACAATAAAATAAACTAAAGGAATCACCACCATGATCACCAAGGTCAACTGCCAACTCAAATAAAAGAGTAGAGCCAATAGGGCCAAGGTTTTTGTTATATCCACAAAAAGCCCCATAACACCAACAGCTAAGGATTCACCAATAGCTTCCATATCACTGGTCATACGGCTCAGAGTCACCCCAATGGGGGTTTTGTCAAAATAGATTCTAGGTAGACTTAAGCTGTGCTCATACAGAGCTTTGCGCAAGTCTGCTATAGCCTGTTGCCCCGAGTGCTGGAGGCTATAGGTATAGAGTGCATCCATTAAATAGCCGATAACTACAGCCCCTAAAAGTAACAACAGCATCAGTTGCAAACCCTCAATTTGATGGGGCACCAGGTGATCATCCACAATCTTAACTATCAACCAAGGGATAACAATTGCGGCAGCTGTGGTAACAGGTATGGCGGACACTGCAAAGTAGACCCATATTTTATAAGGGCTAACGTAGCTATAAAAAAGTTTGATTAGTTTCCAATCATCCTTCATGGCTCTCCCCCTGTTGCAAATCCCAAGTCTGTTGGTAAAGGCCTGGCCGAGAAATTAATTCGGGGTGGGTGCCACGATCAACAATCACACCCTCATTTAGTACCAAAATTTCATCACATTTTTCCAAGGCCTGCACACGGTGCGAGACGATAAGCAAAGACTGGCATGAATCTCTTTTTAAAATCTGCCCTAATAAAAAACGCTCTGTTGCGTAATCAACGGCAGAAAGCACATTATCTAACACCAAAAGTGGAGCCGATTCCACCATGGCCCGGGCCAAACTGATCCGTTGTTTTTGGCCTCCTGAAAGCATAATTCCTTTTTCCCCCACCATCGTTTCCACCCCCTTTGGAAAGCGTTCTATTTCCTCTTTTAGCGCTGATTCATAAATGGACCGCTCTAGGTCTTCAGGGGAAATTTCATCTTTTACCGCACCAAAGGTGATGTTATTTTTTAAGGTGTCTGAAAACAAAAAGGCATCTTGGCTCACGGTTTTAACCACTTGCCTTAGGTCTTGTCTGGGGATTTCTGTTATGTCCTTACCACCAAGAGTGATTTCCCCTTTTTGGGTGGACAGATAGCCATTCAGGCAGTTCACCAAGGTCGTTTTACCACTGCCAATTGGGCCTAAAATCCCGATGGTTTTGCAAGGCTCGATGGTGAAGTTAATATCAGTTAAAACAGGGTTCGACTGATCAGGGTAAGTGTAACTCAGGCCCTTTACTACAATCCCCTTCTCAAAAAGCTCTGTTGTCTTTTGGTCAATCGGGGCAATGTTTTGGGTTGGCTCATTTCTGGATAAAATACTTTCAATGGACTCGACTCCAACCATAGACTGCTGGATGATGGTGGTGATCCAGCCAAGACCCATCAAGGGCATAGTTAAGAGCACGCTGTAGGCCATAAAGGCGGTCAATTGCCCAATAGTCATGGTGCCTTCAATCACGTAGTAACCACCAACAAACAAAATTAGAATTTTTAGAATGTTCTCTAAGTTAGCTAAAATGGGAATCAAAAAAGAACGCACAAAGGAGATTTTTAAAGATTCACTCAAAAACTCTTGGTTTTTCTCTTCAAATTGCAGTGCCGACCAACCAGTCAACTGGTAGGCCCGAATCACATCAATACCCCCCAAACTCGAGACAATATAAGAAGACATATCTTGGAGCAGGTCTTGCCTGTTGCGACTATGAACCACAACTACCTTCATGCCCACCTTGACAATTAAAAAAGCCACCACCACGGGGGCCACACAATACAGCGTTAGACTGGGCGAAAGTTGCCACATTTTATAGGGGGTCAAACTCAAAGCTGTGATGATATTAAAAATTTGCATCATCACAAAACCGCTAAGCAACCTTACCCCTGTGATATCATTTTGAATCCGACTAACAATGCCACCTGTTGGGTTCTGGTCATAGTAATCTTTTTGCAAGTATGTGAGTTTTTGAAAAAGGTCGTTTTTCACTTCAAACTCAATGGCTCTGCCAGGATTAAAAAACAAAACCCGAGACAAGGACCGAGCAAAAATAATTGCCACGGCCAAAATAAAAATCATCCAGAGGTAAGACTCTAACTCCACTTGAGAAGTGGATAGTTTTTCGGCGCCTTCGCTGAGTATATCCACTGACTTTTCAATGTATTCGGGGATGGTAACTGCGAGCCAGTTGGTAAGGATAATAAAGACTACCCCGATGGAGTAGCTGACTTTATGGCGGCCAAGGTAAAAAAGAAAAAATTGGATTCGTTGCATATAGTTTGGAAAGAAGAAATATTTCTACCCCTTGCCTTCTCCTTTTTTTAAAGACTGAAGATCTTTGTAACCCTCTGATGCTTCAGATATATTGCCTAAGTGCTCATCAATAGCAATTTTAGTATTTAAGGCCTCTTTATGAGTTGCATCCAGTTGGATTGCCGCATTGCAGCTAATTAAAGCTTTATTATAGTCACCAAAAACCATGTAAATTTTAGCCTTTAGCAATTCACCTTGGCAGGTTTTTTTATGCTGCATAAAGGTTTCAATTTCTTTGTAGGCCCTTGCGAGTTGCCCTTTTTTTTCATGGGCGTCTTCTTCAAGAGAAGCTTTCTGAAACCATGCATTGGCAAGATTAAACTGTGAAATATGGTCGCATGCTTGCCCCTTGGTTGCCTTGGTAAAAGAGCGAATGGCACCATCAAAGTGCTTTTGGCCCAGCTGAATCGCCCCAAGGTTATTATTGGCAACAGCGTTGTGGGGGTCTGATCTTAGGGCTCTTACTGTCTGCAACTTTTTACGTTCAATGTGGGCACGTTTGTCATCCCCAAGCCTTTGGTACATTTTTACAATGGCGTCGTAAATTTCTTCTCGGGTGTAGTCTGCTTCAAGGGCTTTATAAAAATACTGCACCGCAGCCTTGGCATTTTTAACACCACCTAACCCAGCGTAGGCCTTTCCAAGTCCCACATAGCCTTCAGTTAAGGTATTATCTCCACTTAAGGCCGTTTCAAAAGCGGCCATAGCCCCATCATAGTCTCGTTCGTTTAAGAGAATATTCCCATCTGTCACAAACTCATTCGCACCAATTTTGCCCTTACTAAAAAGCTTGCCCATAACACCTTGCTTGGGTTTTTCGTAATGCCTTGGTTTAAAGTCCGCCTTAATAGCTACATCTGTTTTTTTTGCAGGTGCTTCTGGAGGTGGCTCCGGCTTTTTTACCTCAGGCTTCGGCGCTTCGGCCTCTTGGGCTTCTGCATTTTCTTCTTCACTCATTTTCATCTCTCAGATTATTTATAAGATATCATAGAAAAACTAACGCTTTTTGAAAATCAAAAACGCAAAAAAAAGATACCTTGTGGCTTACAAATTGTATTAACTAGAGGATAAATGAAAAGCAAATCACAAAGCCTGAATTAAACCTCAAAAGGAGCCAGTATGATCTGGTTAGAAATGATCTTAGCAAAGGCCCTAGCTAACCCCTGGGTCACTCTAGGTGTTGCCAGTTTTTTGTGCCTATTTTTTGCAGCTTTGGTCTATACCAAATTAGCTGAAATCATTGATTTTAATACAAAAAAACAACGAGCTATTGAAGAATTAATTCAAAGATATGAGCATATTCACAGTCACCCCTGAACTTTTAGATGAGGTTAGTGCGCTTGCCAAAAAGGCCCAAAGGCGACGAACAAACCACAATTTTCATCAGCTAGAAGACCCAGTACAGCGTTTTTTAAATGCCATTGAGCCTGATTCTTATATCCAGCCCCATAGACACTCTTCGCCCCCTAAAGAGGAGCTTTTTTTTGTCTTAAGGGGCCGAGCTGCCATTGTGGAATTTTCTGAAGCAGGAGAAATAACCAAAGTTTTGGGGTTAGACCCTAGTAAAGCCCATTTGGTTGTCGAGGTTCCCGCAGGTGCCTGGCACACAATAATTTCCTTAGAAGTTTCAAGTGTATTTTTAGAAGTTAAAAAAGGTCCCTACGAACCTACGACTGATAAAGATTTTGCCGACTGGGCACCTACTGAGGCAGACCCTGAGTCTGCAACATATTTAAACCAATTAAAACATCAAATCTTAAAGTTGCTTCCATGATCAAACTTGTTAATGTGAATTTATTTGAGCGTGAAGAATTTGGCCTCAAGGATGTTAATTTTTCCCTAGGCCATAAAGATAGGGTTCACTGCAATTTAGAAGACAAAGACCAACTGAATAGCCTTTTTGGCATTTTAGAGGGCCGATATAGGCCTGAGTCAGGTCGTGTCTTTTATGACCGCCTCAAGCCCCATACCCAAAGCGATCGCCTGTTGATGGGCGGGAAAGTCTATGATGTAACCGCGGAAAAATATTGGGTCTTAAGCCAAGAAGTTTTATTTTTCGGTGGAGAAAAAAGATACAAGCGCAGCTTTTTAGAGCAGTTAAAATGTAGATCCCTACGCCACTTCCCTGTGTACAAACTTAAAGGCGATGACAGACTAAAATTTACTCTTCTGGCCCTGTTGTTTCAGCCTAAAGGGTTAATTTTAATTTCAGACCTTTTAACTGCAAAATTAGATGAGGATATGTTGGAGATTTTAAGATTGCTCCACTGCCAGTCAGGTTGTATTATTGTTTATGCCAGTTGTGGCGACGAGGCTAAAGAGAGGATAGATTGGCTAACGGGCGAACGGCCATTGCGTCAACTTGCGCCCCCATGGGACCAGCGAGAAGAGCCTAACCTCAACCAAAGAGAAGAGTTGAGTGCCGACCTAAGAGAAGAACAAAATGAGCCTAGTATAGGCCAAGAGGAAGACAAAAGTGTCGACCCAAAGGACGAGTAATACCAAGATAGTTTAAAACATCAGGAGACTACTGCCTAGGCATAGATCATGAAACGAGTAGGCCACTTAAGCCGATTCTCTATGCAGAAACAATAATTTAATTAAGAATTAAGGTTAAAATGTTACCAAAAAAAGTAGAAGGCCCACTAGATGATGTGGAAATCTTAAGTAAATCCTTTGCCAAGTGCTTAGTTGAAAAGGGTTTTACCAAAGGAGATTTAGTTATGGCTGCAACGATCTTGCTGGACCATGCAATTGACTTTTGTCCGATGCCAGAAGCACCACAAGAAACCCCAACAAACTTAAAGGTCCTTGTCGGGAATCCCAAAAAAGTTTAACAAGTTTCAAAAAAGACTAAACTTTAGCTCTCTCGGCATATTCGCCCGTTCGGGTGTCAATCTTAATGTGGTCGCCTTGATTCACAAATAAGGGCACAGCTATTTCAGCACCAGTTGAAAGAGTAGCAGGCTTACTAACATTTGTTGCCGTATCACCTTTTACCCCTGGCTCGCAGTAAGTAATTTCTAAAATAGTAAAGTTTGGCAAGGTGAGGTCAATGGCAAC